>JAGNTK010000132.1 GCA_017987575.1 Novosphingobium sp.
CTGACCGGCGGGTCGACTGCCTGGGCGCAGGGCGGGATCGCGGCGGTGCTTGATGCCGGGGATACCTTTGAAGACCACATCCGCGATACGATGGTGGCGGGAGCAGGGCTCAATCGGCTGGAGACGGTCGAATTCGTGATCAGCCAAGCGCCGCATTCGATACAGCGGCTGGTCGAGCTGGGCGTGCCGTTCAATCACGAAGGTGATGAGCTTCACCTAACCCGCGAAGGGGGCCATTCACACCGCAGGATCGTCCACGTAGCCGATGCGACCGGTTGGGCGGTCCAAGCCGCTTTGGTCAAGGCCGCCGAGGCGCATCCCAACATCACCCTGCTGCCACACCAGACCTGCATCGATCTGATCACCGGCAAGCATGAGGAGCGCTATTCAGGCTCGGGCCGGGTCTGGGGGGTCTATGCGCTCGACGCCAAGACCGGAAAAGTCGCCGCCCACACCGCCCGCGCCACCATTCTGGCGACCGGCGGAGCGGGCCGGGTCTATCAGTTCAGCACCGCCCCGCGCGGCGCGACGGGGGACGGGATCGCGATGGCCTGGCGCGCGGGCTGCCGGGTCGGCAACATGGAAATGATGCAGTTCCACCCGACCTGCCTCTACAACCTCGACGTCAAGAACTTCCTGATCACCGAGGCGGTGCGCGGCGAAGGCGGGCACCTGCTCAACCCGCGCACCGGGCATCGCTATATGCCGGACTATGACGAGCGTGCCGAACTGGCCCCGCGCGATATCGTCGCCCGCGCCAATGACAGCGAGATCAAGCGCGACGGGCTCGATTACGTCCACCTCGATATCAGCCACCAGCCGCCCGAATTCGTCCGCGAACACTTCCCCAATATCCACGAAAAGCTGCTTGAACTAGGGATCGATATGACCACCCAGCCGATCCCGGTGGTCCCGGCGCAACACTATACCTGCGGCGGCGTGATGATTGACCTCAATGGCCGGACCGATCTGCCGGGGCTCTATGCGGCGGGCGAATGCACCGAGAGCGGCCTCCACGGCGCCAACCGTCTTGCCTCCAACAGCCTTCTCGAATGCTTCGTGTTCGGCGAAGCGGCGGCAGCGGATATTCTGGCGCGCTGGGAGACATTTGATGCCCCGCCCCCGGTTCGCCAATGGGACGAAAGCCGCGTCACCGATTCTGACGAGGAAGTGATCATCAAACAGAACTGGACCGAAATCCGCCGGTTCATGTGGAACTATGTCGGGATCGTGCGGACCACCAAGCGGCTGGAACGGGCCAAGCACCGGATCGCCATGCTGACGGACGAGGTTGAGGAATACTACGCCCACTTCCGCGTTTCGACCGACTTGATCGAACTGCGCAACCTGCTGCAATGCGCCGAACTGATCGTCCGCTCGGCACTGGCCCGGCATGAGAGCCGGGGGCTGCACTATACGCTCGACTATCCGGCAATGTTGGCGGAGGCCAGGGACACGGTACTGGTCCCATAGTCCCGGCACTTGGTTGCAAGATTCGCAACATCTGGTGCGGCCTATCCGTTTGACTCCGCCGCGCCCCGGCAAGACACTTCCGTCAAGCTTTGGAGAGTCGCAGAAGCCTGCAATTGCGGGCTTTCAGGCTAACCAAACGAAAACACTTGGCTGCTATTCTCGCAGTCAGGAACCAAGGAACTGTGCCCCAATGACCGTCAAACGCCCTGCCGCCGCCCCCCGCACCCGCCGCCGCAATCCGGCGCTGCCCGTTGCGGTTGAGCACGGCCTGGCCGACGAACGCACCGAAGCCGCGAACGAGGCGGAGGAAGCCGCGCTGGATGCCGTGGCCGCCACAGGCAATTCCGAAGGCGTGGAAGCGATCATCGCCGGTGCCTCGCCCGATGACGCGGCGCGGATGCGCCAGCATCTGGGCCTGCCCAAGCCGACCGGCAAGCCCCGCCAGACCAGTGACGAGCTGGCCGATGACTGGCGCAAGGGCGGCTATCCCTACAAGTACAAGATGCTGCGCAAGGATTACGAGCGCGAGAAGTTCATCCTCCAGACCGAGCTGCTCAAGCTGCAGCAATGGGCCCGGGAAACCGACCAGCGGGTCGTGATCCTGTTCGAAGGGCGCGATGCGGCCGGCAAGGGCGGCGCGATCAAGCGCTTCATGGAGCATCTCAATCCGCGCGGCGCGCGCGTGGTCGCGCTGGAAAAGCCCAGCGAGGTCGAACGTGGCCAGTGGTATTTCCAGCGCTATGTCCAGCATCTGCCGACCAAGGGCGAAATCGTGATGATGGACCGTTCATGGTACAACCGTGCAGGGGTCGAACGGGTGATGGGCTTTTGCAATGACGAGGAATACAAGGAATTCCTGCGTCAGGCCCCGGAATTTGAACGCAATCTGGTCCGGTCGGGAATCCATCTGATCAAGTTCTGGTTCTCGGTGAGCCGCGAAGAACAGCGCCGCCGCTTCAAGGAGCGCAAGGTTCATCCGCTCAAGCAGTGGAAGCTGTCACCGGTCGACCTCGCCAGCCTCGACAAGTGGGAGGATTACACCCGCGCCAAGGAAGCGATGTTCTTTGCCACAGACACTGCCGACAGCCCCTGGACCGTGATCAAAAGCGATGACAAGAAGCGCGCCCGGCTGAACGCCATGCGCTATGTGCTCCATTCGCTGCCCTACCGGGACAAGGACGTGAAGCGGATTGGCCTGGTCGATGATCTGATCGTCGGGCGCGCCAACATCATCCACGAACGCGGCGAGCACGTGTTCGGCGGCGGTAAGGACGATTGAACGGGGCCTGCGGGGCCTGCGCGGCTTGCGCTTCGCCGCAGGCCCGCTAATCCGTCCCGGTCACATCACAACCGGGAACAATCATGCCGCAAATCACCGCTAACGGTATCGAGATCGAATACGAGGCCCACGGCGATCCCGCCCATCCGCCACTGCTGCTGGTGATGGGTTTGGGCGCGCAGATGACGCTGTGGCCGATCGAGCTGATCGATGCCTTGACCGCGCGCGGCTATTACGTGATCCGCTATGACAACCGCGACATTGGCCTGTCCGAGAAGTTCGGCCATGCCGGGGTGCCCGATGTGCGCAAGGTTGCGTTGATGAAGCTGTTTGGGCTGCGCCCGAAGCTCGCCTACCGGCTGGCCGATATGGCGGCCGACGCAGCAGACCTGCTGCGGGTGCTGGGGATCGACAAGGCTCACGTAGTCGGCGCCTCGATGGGCGGGATGATCGTCCAACTGCTCGCCGCGAACCATCCCGAAAAGGTCCTGAGCCTGACCTCGGTCATGTCGACCACCGGCAATCGCCGCCTGCCCAAGCCCCGGCCCGAAGCGCTGAAGGCACTGATGGGACGCCCCCCGGCTGAAGCGACGCTGGAACAGGTCGTGCCAATCGTGATCAATGTCTCACGCGCAATCGGCAGTCCGGCCTATCCGGCACCCGAAGCACGGCTGCGTGAACGGATCGAGCGCGATTTCCACCGCAGTTTCTATCCGCAAGGCGCCGCCCGGCAACTGGCGGCGATCATCGACGATGGCGATCGCCGGACCCGATTGAAGCGGATCGGCGCGCCCAGTCTGGTGATCCACGGGATCGACGATCCGCTGGTGCCGGTTGAAGGCGGGCGTGATACCGCCGCCAACATCCGCGGGGCCAAGCTGCACGAGATCGCTGGCATGGGCCACGATCTGCCGCTCGAACTGGTCGAGGAAATCTCGGACGTGATCGCTGCCCACGCAAAGTAGCGTGGGTCAAAAACTCCAGCCGAAATGGCGGCCCAGATAGATCAGCAGCATTGCACCCAGGATCGAGGTGAAGCAGCCGGCGCGGTTGAACCCTTCGCGCAAGCCTTGCCCGCTGCTGAGGCTGGTGAGCCCGCCGACGATCAACGCGCCGCCCACGCCGAGCAGGCTGGTCATGCCCCAGCCCATCTCGACCGCGCCGGGGTAAAAGAACCGTGCCAGCGCGCCAACGAACAGGCCTGAGATCAAGGCGGCGATGATATTGAACATAGGGTGCTGCCTCCAACGGGTGTGCGATGTCAGATAGGCACTGTATTAGTGGCGTCAAGCACCCTGCAAAAAACCCTTTGCGCGCCCGCTTTGCGCAACAAGATTGCGGCGCTCGATTCTTTCTGTGTCAACGCCTGCGGAGCGCTTTTGCGGCGCAAAAATATTTTCGATTTTGATTTTGACTCTTGCGCTGGAGCGCAGTGCCCGGTTTCCGGCGCGTCGCTGCACTGCGCCATGATTCCTGTCTCCACAGTTTTCGCCGCAAGGTGGTTACCCAGCGATTTACCCTCTTGCGCGCGAATCAGGATACGGCACTATGGATAGTGGTCCGGCTTCTGGGGGGACCTACTAGACCTAGATTCAAGCCTAGCAGCGCGGTTCGCGCAGCGGGGTACGATTCGGGTCTGGACAGAGCGCCCCAGCAAGCTTCGCAGGGGATGAAACCGGGAAAACTATTTCTCGTTTTGTTCTCGCTGTTGGAATAGGCTGGGCGCTTGCCTGGCGATTCGGCTGGACCAGAATTTTAGGCGGGCCGTGACGGCGCGCGGGGCTGAACGAAGTAACAGGGGCAAGACGTGGATTTCAGAAACGGAGCAGAGCCGAGCATGGCCGAAGTCGAAGCAACGCTGGCGGACGATACCGCATCGGGTGAGGCGTCGGCAGCAAAGGCTCCGGCCAAGAGGGAGGCGGCACCGGCGGTGGCTATGGAAAAGAGCGATGCGGGCAGCGCGGCCCTGGTTGAGCAGCTTGGCGCGGCCGCACTGGCAGGCGCGGTTGCTGCCGCGGCCACTCCAGCTGCGGATGATTCCAAGGCGATCCACGACCGCCGCTTTGAAATCGAAGTCGATCATGCCCGCGATGCGCTGCTGACCGATTTCGGCAAGGAAACGCTGGACGATCGCTATCTGCTGCCCGGCGAACGCTATCAGGATCTGTTCGCCCGCGTCGCCGCCGCCTATGCCGATGACGAAGCCCACGCCCAGCGGCTGTACGATTACATCAGCCGCCTGTGGTTCATGCCGGCCACCCCGGTGCTGTCGAACGGCGGGACCAATCGCGGTCTGCCGATCAGCTGCTATCTCAATTCGGTTTCGGACAGCCTGGAAGGGATCGTCGGGACCTGGAACGAAAACGTCTGGCTCGCCTCGCGCGGCGGCGGGATCGGGACCTATTGGGGCAATGTCCGCGGAATTGGTGAGCCGGTTGGCCTCAACGGCAAGACTTCGGGTATCATTCCGTTCGTCCGCGTGATGGACAGCCTGACGCTGGCGATTTCGCAAGGTTCGCTGCGGCGCGGTTCGGCCGCCTGCTACCTCGATGTGTCGCACCCTGAGATCGAGGAATTTCTCGAGATCCGCAAACC
>JAGNTK010000133.1 GCA_017987575.1 Novosphingobium sp.
CAATGCTGGGTTGCCGCCGAAGCCTTCGTCGGGCCGGGAGTAACGATGGCTGACCGTTCGGTTCTGGCGGCGCGCGGCGCACTGTTTGGTGATGCCACAGCCGATACGATCTATCGGGGTAATCCGGCCGAGGCGATCAAACCGCGCCAGCTTCGCGGCGACTGATACGGTATTATTTGTTGGCGTAAACCTGCACCGAACCGCCCTGATGGCTTTCGCTGCCATAATAGACGGTGCTGGCAATCGTTGCGATCCGCGCGTCACGGCCCGGTTTTCCGCCCTGTCCGGTAACATAGATCGCTACAGCATAGGCATGGCCATCGGGGGCCTGAATGATCCCGACATCGCTGGCGGTGTTATTCAGCGTTCCGGTCTTGTGGGCAATGCGGGCATCGCTGGGTAGCTGGGCGCGCATCCGCCGCTTGCCGGTTTCGCAGCGTTCCATCGTCGAGAGCAGGAAAGCACGGCTGCGGCTGGACAGCCACTTGCCCTGAAACAGGCCAGACAGCAGCTGCGCCATGGCCAGCGGGGTTGCGCTGTCGCGCAGATCGACCATTCGGGCGGGATCAACCTCACCATCATCGCGGACCAGAGTGGCAATATCACGGTCAATCCGCATCCCGTCGATCCCGGTCGAACGGATCCAGCGGTTGACCGCAGCTGGCCCGCCCACCGCAGCGAGCAAGGCGTCAGTTGCCGAATTGCTGCTGTAGATCAGTGCCGATTCGATGAGTTCACGCCCGGTCATCATCTTTCCGGCGCGGACCGGGGCTTTGGTCCCGGAATATTTCGCCGATTTCACCGGAAGCATCAGCGGAAACTGATCGTCGAGGCTCCAGCGGCCCTTGTCGACCCCATCAAGGAAGGTCGCAGCAATCGCAACCTTGCTGGTCGAGGCCATCGGGAACGGCGTATCGCCTAGCACCGTAACAGTCTTACCGGTGGTGAGGTCGATCACCGCCACGCCGATCCGGCCATTGCCTGCGCCGGCGACCGAATGGAGCTGGGCTTCAAAGCCCGAACCATAGCTGCGCGGCTGGCCATAGGATACGAACGGGCGAACCGTTGCAGGCAATGGACGCTGGCTGGCGCTGGATCTGGTGGTGGGCTGGATCAGCGTCGGCGCCTTTGCGCTTGGCTGCGTGGCTGGGCGGGCCTGGCTCTTGGGGGCCGAGGAAACCAGTGTGCTGTCAAACTCCGCCTCAAGCGACGTATCGGCATAGGCCGGAGTGACCGGCGCCAACACCGTGCCGACCAATGCCAGCGAGCTTAACAGCTTAGAGAACAGTCCCGACTTCATGCCGGATGCGATAGCCCAATCATGCTTTCTGTTTGGCTAACAGCTTCGTGTCAGCATAGGATTGCGCGACGAACTGCACCGTGCTTGCGGGAAATTGCGTATTTCGACAAGAAAATGGCCGGAGGATTGCTCCCCCGGCCGATTCTCTTCGGTTCAGACAGTTGGACCTTAGAAGTCCATCCCGCCCATGCCGCCCATGCCGCCACCGGGCATTCCGCCCATGGCCGGCTTGTCTTCGGGCTTTTCCGCGATCGCAGCTTCGGTGGTGATCAGCAGGCCAGCAACCGATGCAGCATCCTGCAGCGCGGTACGTACAACCTTGGTCGGATCGATCACACCGGCCGCAACCAGGTTTTCGTAGACGTCGGTCGCAGCGTTGAAGCCCTGGGTTTCGTCGCCTTCACGCAGCAGGTTGCCCGAAACAACGGCGCCGTCGTGGCCCGCGTTGGTGGCGATCTGCTTGACCGGAGCGGTGATCGCCTTGCGGACGATGTCGATACCCTTGGTCTGGTCGTCGTTAGCGCCCTTCATGCCTTCCAAAGCCTTGGTGGCATAAAGGAGGGCCGTGCCGCCGCCAGGGACGATGCCTTCTTCAACCGCAGCGCGGGTTGCGTGAAGCGCGTCATCAACGCGGTCCTTGCGTTCCTTCACTTCGACTTCCGAAGCGCCGCCAACCTTGATCACGGCAACGCCGCCGGCCAGCTTGGCCAGACGTTCCTGCAGCTTTTCACGGTCATAGTCGCTGGTGGTGGTTTCGATCTGGGCACGGATCTGTTCGACCCGGGCCTTGATGTCTTCACCCGAACCCGAACCATCGACGATCGTGGTGTTGTCCTTGTCGATGGTGATCTTCTTGGCCTGGCCGAGCATGTTCAGCGTAACCGATTCGAGCTTGATGCCCAGATCTTCGCTGATCATTTCGCCCTGCGTCAGGATCGCGATATCCTGCAGCATCGCCTTGCGGCGATCGCCAAAGCCGGGGGCCTTGACCGCTGCAACTTTGAGCCCGCCGCGCAGCTTGTTGACCACCAGAGTGGCCAGCGCTTCGCCTTCGATATCTTCGGCGATGATCAGCAGCGGACGGCCCGACTGGACCACCGCTTCGAGCACCGGCAGCATTGCCTGCAGGCTCGACAGCTTCTTTTCGTGGATCAGGATATAAGGATTATCCAGCTCGACGATCATCTTTTCCGGGTTGGTGATGAAGTAGGGCGAGAGGTACCCGCGGTCGAACTGCATGCCTTCGACGACGTCGAGTTCAAACTCGAGGCCCTTGGCTTCTTCGACGGTGATCACGCCTTCCTTGCCGACCTTTTCCATGGCTTCAGCGATCTTTTCGCCGACTTCACGGTCGCCATTGGCCGAGATGATCCCGACCTGAGCGATTTCGGCCGAACCGGAAACCGGCTTCGAGCGGCCAACCAGATCGGCAACAACCTTGGTCACTGCCAGATCGATCCCGCGCTTCAGGTCCATCGGGTTCATGCCGGCAGCAACGCAGGTCATGCCTTCGCGAACGATCGCCTGGGCCAGCACGGTGGCGGTGGTGGTGCCGTCACCGGCTTGGTCGTTGGTCTTGCTGGCGACTTCGCGCAGCATCTGGGCGCCCATGTTTTCGAACTTGTCCTTCAGTTCGATTTCCTTGGCGACGGTAACGCCGTCCTTGGTGATGCGGGGCGCGCCAAAGCTCTTGTCGATCACCACGTTGCGGCCCTTGGGGCCCAGGGTAACCTTGACGGCATTGGCGAGGATATCGACACCGGCGAGAATGCGTTCACGCGCATCGCGGCCGAATTTCACGTCCTTGGCTGACATAGTTCAGTTCCTTCGAATTGGGAGAAAATGGGGAGGGAGATCGCTCAGCCGAGAATGCCGAGGATATCGCTTTCCTTCATGATCAGCAGGTCTTCACCGTCGACCTTGACTTCGGTGCCAGACCATTTGCCGAACAGCACGCGGTCACCGGCCTTGACGTCGAGCGGGGTAACCTTGCCGTCTTCAGCTTTGGTACCCGAACCAACGGCGACGATCTCGCCTTCAGCGGGCTTTTCCTTGGCGCTATCGGGGATGATGATCCCGCCAGCAGTCTTTTCTTCGGCCTCTACGCGGCGAACCAGCACGCGATCGTGCAACGGGCGAAAGCTCATGTGGATGTCCTCTCTACATGACAGTTGAATGTACTTGGCACTCTCTGCCTGAGAGTGCCAGCGAGGCGCATATGGGTGCGAGGCTCTGGCCCGTCAAGGCGCGGGGGCGACTCTTTTTGCGGGGTCTAGCCCGGCAACAGCCCAAGCGCCTCACGCCGATGCCAACGCCAGCTGAGCAGCGCCGCCACCACCACCAGTCCGACCGCCAACCCGATCCATACCCCGGTTCCCTCCAGCGGCGTATAAAATCCCAGCCAGATCGCGACGACGAAGCCGATCATCCAATAGCCAAACAGCGCAATCAGCAGTGGCATCCGGGTATCCTGCAGTCCGCGCAGCGCGCCAGCCGCCACCGCCTGCGCTCCGTCAAACAGCTGGAACGCCGCAGCGATCACCAGATACTGTACCGCAAAGGCGACCATTGCCGCGTTCTGGGGTGCGGCGGGATCGACATAGAGCGAGAGGATAAAGCGCGGCGCCGCCATCATCCCGGCGGCCATCACGCCCATGAACAGCACCGAGACCAGCAGCGCTGCCCACCCGGCCCGGCCCGCCGCCGCGCGGTCCTGAGCGCCAAAATGATAGCCGACCCGGATTGTCGCGGCCTGGGCAATCCCGAACGGAATCTGAAAGGTCAGCGCGGCCAGATTGAGCGCCAATGTGTGGGCCGCAAGTTCGACCGAGCCGATCCGCCCCATCAGCAGCGCCGCTCCGCTGAACAAACCGGCCTCGGCCAGCACGGTCAGCGCAATCGGGGTGCCAATCACCATGATCTGCCGCAGCCGCTGCCATTCGGGCCGCCACCAGCGGCCAAAGATATGATAGCGCCGCAGCAACCGGTCTTGCCCAATAACCGCGACATAGGCCGCGATCATCGCCAGCGAGGTGATCAGGCTGGAAATTGCCGAGCCTTCGAGGCCCAAGGCTGGCATGCCCAAATTGCCGAACACCAGCACCCAGTTGCCGAAGATATTGGTCCCCAGCGCCAGCAGCGTAATTCCCGTGGCATAGGCTGGCTTGCCCAGTGCGGCGACAAATATCCGGAACACGCTGGCCAAAACCATCGGGATCATCGCCCAAGACAGTATCGCAAGGAACTGGCCCGAAAGCGCAGAGATCTGGGCATCCTGGCCACTCGCCAGCAGGATTGCCTCCCCGGAAAAGCCGATCCCCATGCCCAGCAAACCAAATCCGACCGAAACCCACAGGCCCATCCGTACCGTCCGGCGCACTTCGCGCACGGCTGGGCCGCGGCGACCGAGTTCAGCTGCGATCAGCGGCGCACAGGCCCCCGTCAGCCCGGTCATCGCCCACATCGTCAGCCCGAACACCGCGATCCCCAGGCTGGAGGCAGCCAGCGGTTCATCGCCCAGCCGGGCAATGAAGATCACGTCAACCGCGTGGATCAACATCTGCAGCAGGTTGGTCGCCGCCAGCGGCACCGCCAGCCGCAGCGTTGCGCCAAACTCGGTGCGCCAGGGGGTCAAGGCAGGATCGTCAGTCATGCAGCCGGTCCGGTTAGGCGCTGGCGGTGCGGCGGGAAAGGGCTATCCGATCTTGGGCGAACTTCTCCGCCAGCCCGTGCGGTTTTTGCAACGCTTACTGCAACAAAGGCACTTCCCGGCGGCGATCACTGACGGCATAAGGAAAAGGTTCAATTCGCAGCACCCGTGTGGGGCGGTGGACTGCTGTTCAGCTGGAGAGTTCCCTGATGCGCAAGATTTCGACGACCCTCGCCATTGCCGCCCTGACGCTCGCGCTGGGTGCCTGCGGTTCGCCGCCCGAAGACAAGGCTGATACTGCCGCCGCTCCGGCTGCGGACACAGCAGCCCCCGC
>JAGNTK010000033.1 GCA_017987575.1 Novosphingobium sp.
CTTGCGGCTGGCAACCCAGCGCCGGGTATCGGGCGGAGGGAGGTTCTCACGGGTAAGGACTTCGCGCAGTGGCCCGATGATCCGGGCGGGGCGGGAGTTGTGGTATTCCATCATTTTACGGCCCTCGCTTTTTATGACCGGTGACAGGTCAAACGTTGGCCCCCAAGCACGATGAGAATGCGGCGGGTGTGGTTAAATCCGGGTGAATCCGGGGCGCGGCTTACCGCAAGGAAAGGGCGGCTGACGGCGGGTTGTTGTTGATGGGCGGTGAGTGGATTAGGTGCCCGTCGCCGGGAGCGCTTACCATCCGTGAACTGATGTTTCGTATACAGGCCGGACCAATCGCACCGCATCGATCTGAACGGCACCCTCAAGTGGCGGCGTATCGACTGTGCCATCGTCATCTCTGATCCGGAACTGGATCGGCGGCAGCTTGACCCGAACATAGCGCCCCGGATGTTCAGCCCATGATCGCCGCATCCGGCGTGTCAGTGTCGACCGAACCGCTTGATCCAGATCGAGGTGTCCGGACGATTCGGTAATCTCGATCAGGAAAATCCGGCCATCGGGACCAAACACCGCCGTCGCCCGGACCACGCCACTTCGCTCTTCGCGCAGGGCGCGGGTCGGGTAGTCATTGGGTGTGATGTAGTTCTGGAACTTGACCGGCTTGTCGGGATTGGGTGTCCAATCGCCGCCTTGGACCAGCCCACCGTTTCGGGCGTATTCCCGGTTCATCATCGGGTGGGCGGCGGTGACCCCAGACTCAACCAAAAGCCTTAGCAAATTCCGAGCCTCATTCGCAGTGGCCGCGTCGGTTGAAACCAGTCGCGGCTCGATCCAGGCCAAGAGCGGCGGCAGGACAGACTGAGTTCCCGGTCCGGCCCATTTCGCCAACAGTCTGGCGCTGGCAGTTTGAACAGCCGGATCAGGATTCTGAAGTCCATGCAGGAAATACGGCACAATCCGTTCCCTTACCGCCACGCTTCTTGGCGGGGTCTGATCGACGAATGGCAGCAGTTTGATCAGCACAACCGAACGGGCAGCCGGATCCTTGCCGTCCAGTTCGCTCTGGTACAGATCAATCAACATCAGCACAGCATCGTCGTTGTACTTGGCTGCCTGCCAAAGAATGGCCTCGGCGCGCGGGCGATCGGCGGGAACCAATCGCCCTTCCAGCAGCATCCGCGCCGCATTCACACGATCCTCAGCGCTGTAAGATTTTTCCAGCAGATCGACCGCCTTAGCCGGGTTATAATGCGGGGAAAGCGGATCGAGCACAGCCTCGCGGTGTAAAGAAAAACGGGCTGAACCACCTTCGGTTATCCTACTGACGTCCGACCAGACATCATCGCGTGCCACGAAAGCGCGGCGTTCTTCCGGTGTCCAAATCGGCGCTGTCGAGGCCTGGTAACTGCCGCGAAGCCAAAGGTAGCGGTAGATCTCTTCCGCCCTTGCCAGATCGCCGGGTCGCCCGCGCAGCCGCAACAGCTCAACCAGCCGAACCATGTACGTATCCGTTGCAATAAGCAGCGGCTGACCTTCGATCAGCGTTTCAGCCAGCGCAATCGCGAGGTTCAAATCCTTGGGACAACCTTCCTCGCCGCGTTCGAGCAGGTAACTGTAGTGGTTGCGTCGATCGAACGAGATCTTGGTGAGCGATCCGAGCTTGGCAATCTGCCCCTTGGCCCTTTGGGCCTTGCGGCAGAACCTCTCCTCCAGCCATTTGCGCTTAGCGGCCTCACGCAGGTCCTTTTTTGAGATCCGATGGACGGACAGCGGCATATAGCTCGTCGCCGCAGCGGGCATAGCCACCGCCAAAGTCAGTAAAACCGCCAAGGAACGCTTCATCGCTCCATCCCCCAGCCGCACATTGCGGCCAAGGCGGATACTACATCGAAATCAGGCGATTACCAGCCGGTTCAGAACCGCCGCGCTACGGCAAATTCCGCCGCTTCGACCATCGCCGCTTTCGCTTCGCTGGCCGGAAACATCGCCAATGCGTTGATCGCGCGCTGGGCGAAATGCTGTGCGCGTTCGCGGGTGGCGGTTACGGCGTCGTGGCGGGCGATCAGTTCGACAGCGTGGGCGAGGTCTTCGTCCGAAGCGCGGTGTCCCAGCATCGCGTCTTTCCAGAACGCGCGCTCTTCGGCGGACCCTTGCGCATAGGCCAGGATCACCGGCAGGGTCATTTTGCCCTCACGGAAATCGTCACCCTTGCCCTTGCCCATTTCAGAGCTTTGCGAATCATAGTCCATCGCATCGTCGACCAGCTGAAATGCGATGCCGAGGTTGCGGCCGTAATCATCCAGCGCGCGTTCCTCCGCCTCGCCCTTTTCGGCCACGACAGCGGCGATCCGGGTCGCGGCGGCGAACAGTGCGGCGGTCTTGGAGCCGATGATGTTGAGGTAGCGGTCCTCACTGGTTTCAATCTGGCGCGCGGCGGTCAGCTGATCGACCTCGCCCTCGCTGATGACCGAGCTGGCGTTCGAGAGGATCTTGAGCACTTTCAGGCTGCCGTCTTCGACCATCAGTTCAAAACTGCGTGTGAACAGGAAATCGCCGACCAGCACGGTTGCGGGATTGCCGAAGATCAGATTGGCTGCGGCCTTGCCCCGGCGCATTTCGCTGCCGTCGACCACATCATCGTGCAGCAGCGTGGCGGTGTGGATGAATTCGACCGCAGCCGCCAGCTTGTGGTGGCGGGTGCCGTGGTAATCGCACAGCGCCGCGCCGGCCAAAGTCAGCATCGGGCGCATCCGCTTGCCGCCACCGGCGATCAAGTGACCAGCCAAGGCCGGGATCAACGGGATCTCGCTTTGCATCCGGTCAAGGATCACCGCATTGACGGCATTCATGCCGCTGGCGGTCAACGCCATGATCGGGCCGAGCGACGGCTCGGTTTCGCGGGGCCAGAGAGGGATCACATCGGCGCTCATCCTGCGGCCATTGAAGCCGAGAGCGCCGCTTGGCAAGTGCAAAGCGGGCATTGGCCTTGGCGCAAATGTCATGCTAGCGAAGCGCTCATGACCGACCAGACCCTCGACAGCTTTCGCGCCTCCATCGACAATATCGACGCTGCGCTGATCCACATCCTGGCCGAACGGTTTCGGATCACCAAGGCGGTCGGCGCCTATAAGGCTCAGAACGCCCTGCCCGCCAGCGACCCGGGACGCGAAGAACGCCAGATCGCACGGTTGCGCAAGCTGGCCGAAGATGCTCAGCTTGACCCGGAGTTTTCCGAGAAGTTCCTGCGGTTTATCATTCAGGAAGTGATCCGCCACCACGAACAGGCGGCGGGGAAGTAAGCGCGCTTAATTCACCCCATCGCTGATCCAGCGGCTGGCGATGATCCCAAACCCGGCGGCCTGGGCCACACCTTCGCTCTGGGCGGCTGCATTGCGCACTGCTGCGCGATCTTTGGCGGTGCAGGCGCCTTCGGCAACGGTCAGGCCTGCAAAGGGCTGACCTGTGACGAAGATCGGCCTGCCATCCTTGCCCTTGGTGTTGCGCGGCAGCGGGCCGCACAGAACCGGCCAACGGTGGGTTTCGGTGATGCGGCCATCGGCATCGCGAGCGATCGGTTTCACCGCCAGATAAATGTACATCGGTTTTCGGGCGTTCACGCCAGCGGCGGCCTCCTTCGAACCGGGCGGCTCAATAAACAGCTGATCTACCTGCGGCTCTCCCTCAACCAGCACGTGCCCCATTGTCTGCCACTTGCCAGGATCAAACCGCGCCGCAGCCATGGCCGGATCGCCGCCAGCGGGCGGTCCGGAATAGCTATTGCCGCGAATCATCATCGGCTGGGCACATTCAGGCCAACTGGCGAGCGGTGTGCCGGTCTCTAGCTTGCAGGCGGGCGAATCGAAGTTGGCCCACAGCCCGTCCTTCAATTGCGGACCCGACGCTGCATCGAACCACGGCTTTTCCGATATGACCATGTTGCAGGCTGACAGCGCGGTCATTGCCAGTAAGGCAAATGCAGCTTTCATCTTCGTCATCGGTGTTATCCCCTCGCCCGTGGCAAGCGCAGCTTGACCAGCAGTCCGCCCAAGTCCTCGCTTTCATCAAGCGTTACGCTGCCGCCATAGATCTCGGCTACATCGCGAACAATCGCCAGGCCCAGTCCGGTGCCGGGCTTGCCGGTATCGAGCCGCGCGCCGCGATCGAAAATGCGGGTTCGAGCTTCGGCTGGAATGCCAAGGCCATCGTCTTCAACCCAGACCTCACACCACTCAGGGTCATTGGTTGGATCAAGTGTCACGAACACCGATCCGCCGCCATACTTCGCTGCGTTTTCGATCAGATTGCCGAGAATTTCGTCCAGATCCTGTCGCTCAATCGCGACCTGCGCTGCGCGGTTGCCGTCCAGATCGAACCGCGCCTTTTCATACAGCACCGTCACCGCGCGCAGCACGGCTTCAACGCTTTCGCCGACATTGGCGCGGGCCTGCCCGACAGCGCGCCGGCCAACGGCGCGGGCGCGGGCAAGATGGTGATCAACCTGACGGCGCATGACGGCGGCTTCGCGGATAACGGTATCGGGCAGGTCCTCCGCCCGCGCCGTGGCAGCGTTCATGACAACAGTAAGCGGCGTCTTGAGCGCATGGGCAAGATTGCCGGCATGGGTTCGGGCTTCCTCGGCCTGACGTTCGGTGTGGGCCAGCAGGCCGTTCAGTTCCTCTACCAAGGGCTGTACTTCCAGCGGCAGTGGCTCGGTCACCCGGTTGGCCCCCGAACTGCGCATCTTCTGGATCGCAAGGCGCACACCGCGCAACGGGCCGAGACCCAGCCAGGTCTGAAGCATCGCCATCACGAACAGCCCCAACCCCAACACGGCAAAGCTGCGCAGCAGTATCCGCCGAACCCGGCCGATCTGCTCATCCAGCCCGGCCCGCTTCTCCGCAACGGTGAACCACCAGACGGTATCGCTGCCGGGAAGCTGGATAGAGCGCTCCATCACCCGCAATGGCTCTTCCGGGAACTGCGTGCTGTCATAGGCATGCGGCTCCTTATCGGTGTGTCCTGCACGCACATCGATGGAACGGTCCCATAGCGAGCGCGAGGGGAAATCGTCGTGGCCCTGCCCGCGGATTTGCCAATAGAGCCCGCTGTTCGGCTCAAGCAGGCGTTGATCGCCCAGCGGCCGGTTTAGAAATACCTCGCCGTCCGGCCCGACTTCAGCCGAGGCGATCATGCCATTGAGCAGGTTACCCAATTGCGCATCGAAGTTGCGGGTGACCTGCCCGGTCAACGTTTTGTCGAGCGCGATGCCTCCGCCCAGCAGCAGCACAGCGATCCACGCCGCCGCGATCAGCATCATCCGGGTTGAAAGTGAGCCCGTATGCGGGATCGTCTGCCGCTCGGCGCTTGCTCGTTCGGCGAAATCAACCGGACGTGCGAGCATGGGATCAGGTCCAGTCAAAGACACCGGCCCGCTTTTCCGGTCAGCCGCGACCCGGACCAGCCGGATCGTCGAGGCTGTAACCCAGTCCGCGGATCGTGGTGATCACATCGGCACCCAGTTTCTTGCGGATGCGGGTGACGAACACTTCGATGGTGTTCGAATCACGATCAAAATCCTGATCATAGATATGTTCGATCAGCTCGGTCCGGCTGACCACCTTGCCCTTATGGTGCAGCAGATAGGACAGCAGCTTATATTCCTGCGCGGTCAGTTTGACCGGCTCACCGTTCAGCGTAACCCGGCCCGAACGCGTATCCAGCCGCACGTCACCGGCGGTCAACTCGCTGCTGGTATTGCCCGATGCGCGGCGGATTAGTGCGCGCAGGCGAGCGATCAGCTCTTCAGTCTGGAACGGCTTGGCGAGGTAATCGTCGGCGCCGGCATCGAGGCCCGCCACCTTGTCAGACCAGCTGTCACGCGCGGTCAGCACCAGCACCGGGAACTTGCGGCCTTCCTTGCGCCACATCCCCAGCACGGTCAGCCCGTCAATCTCAGGCAGGCCCAGATCGAGTATCACCGCGTCGTATTCTTCGGTCGAGCCCATGAAATGGCCGTCTTCGCCATCGACCGACAGATCGACTGCATAGCCATTGGCCTCAAGGGTGTTCTTCAATTGCTTGCCGAGGGTTGGTTCGTCCTCGACGATCAGGATACGCATGGTGGGTTCCCCAAAATTCTTCGCCGATCAAATGGGACCAAAGCCCTGTGAGGTCAAGCAAGCGGCGCTATTGCAGTTTGCGGATAACCTCGCCGCTGCGGGCATCGACATCGATGAAAATGACCCGGCCGTCGCGAATGAACTTGAGCCGATAGGCCTGGGCTACCGGATCGTATTCCGGCCCCAAATACTGTGCCCCGGCCATCGTTGGCAGAACCGCCTTCTCGATTTCACTCAGCGACTTCACATTGCCACGGCGCAGATCAGACCGAGCCTTGCCTTGTTCATCACCAGGTCCGCGGGCCAGTGCTGGAGCAGTCGGCAAACACAGCGCGAAAGCGGCGAGGAGGAGGAGCTTTTTCATGATGTGATGTGCTCTAATCCCAAGGGTTTGAACGCGAAGTGAATGGATTATCTGGCACTCAGCCGGGCGATGTAACGCCTGCGCAGCTCAGCAGTCTGAACCCCGGGGCCTCCATTGCCGATCGGTGCTCCATCAACGGAAACCACTGGCATCACCAGCGCCCCGGCAGAGGATATGAATGCCTCCCGCGCGGCCAGCAATTCTGCCGGAGTGAATGGCCGCTCCTCAACCTCGATCCCGATCTCACGAGCAAGATCGATAACGGACAGCCGGGTTACGCCGGGCAGAACACCGTGATCAACCGGGTGCGAAACCAGCACGCCGCGCGCGTCGATTATGTGGGCATTGGCGCTGGTCGCCTCGGTAATCACGCCATTTTCGACCAACCAGGCATCGTCATACCCCGCTTCGCGCGCAGCTTCCTTGGCCAGTACGGCATAGAGCAACTGTGTGGTCTTGGCCGAGCGGATTGCCCAGCGACCATCGGGCTGAAGCATTACCCGCATTCCGGTTTCGGCCATCGGGTTGGCAATCAGCGCAGCTTGCTGGGTGAAGGCAAACCGCGTTGGCGGAACCGGCTCGGCAGGAGAGAGAAAGTCGCGGTCTGCAGGCGCACCGCCGGTGATCTGCAAATAGATCCGCCCTTCGGCCAGACTATTGCGCTCGATCAGCTCATTCAGCACACTCGGCCAATCGGTATCGTCAGCAATCCGCGCGGTCGCTTTGCTCCGCTCAAGCCGAGCGGCGTGGTGCGGCCAATTGCAGAAGTGTCCGTCCAGCACCGGAGTCACCTCATAGACCCCCTGCCCGAACAACAGGGCGCGATCAAAGATCGGCACCTTCGCTTCGGTTTCGGGGACAAATTCGCCGTTGAGCCAGACTGTGCGCATATCGACGCTTTCAACACCATTGCGCGCCTTGTCAACGCAGCCCTGTGCCCCTAGTTGCCGCGAACCATGGCCGCCGCACCGATCCTCTCCTGGGAAAAGCTGGGCCTCCAGCAGGGTAGCGGCTGGCTGTTCCGCGATCTCGATATGGCGATCGGCCCGCGCGACCGGCTAGCGTTGATTGGCCGCAACGGCGCCGGCAAGACCACCATGTTGCGCTTGATCGCGGGCGAGATTGAAGCGGACAAGGGCACCCGCTCGGTCCAGCCCGGCACCCGGATCGTGATGCTGGAACAGGACCCGTTCTTCACCGGCTACGATACGCTGCTCGATTTTGCTCTATCCGGCAAAGAGCCCCCACCCCGCCACGAGGTGGAAGCCATCGCCGGGCAACTGGGAATTGACCTTAGCCGCAATGCTGACAGCGCCAGCGGCGGGGAGCGCCGCCGCGCCGCGCTCGCCCGTGCATTGGCCAGCGAGCCTGATCTGCTGCTGCTCGACGAGCCGACTAACCACCTCGATCTGGCCGCAATCGAATGGCTGGAAGACTGGCTCAGCCGTTACAAGGGTGCCTTCGTGGTGATCAGCCATGACCGGACATTCCTGACCCGGCTGACCAGGGCGACGCTGTGGATCGACCGCGGCTCGATGCGCCGCAAGGACATCGGCTTCGGCGGCTATGACGCCTGGACTGAACAAGTCTATGCCGAGGAAGCCCGCGCCGCTGACAAGCTCGACGCCAAACTCAAGATCGAGGCCCACTGGCTGGAACGCGGCGTCACCGCGCGGCGCAAGCGCAATCAGGGCCGCCTCGCCAAACTCTGGGAAATGCGCGCCACCCGCGCCGCGATGTTGGGGCCGCAGGGCACCGCCAAGCTCGGCCTGGCAGTCGATGACGCCAAATCCAAAGCGGTGATCGTGGCGGACAAGGTCTGCAAGAAGTTCGGCGAAAGGCCTATCATCAAGGACTTCACCCTCCGCATCACTCGTGGAGATCGGATCGGGATTGTCGGCTCCAACGGCGCGGGCAAGACGACCCTACTCAAATTGCTGACCGGCGAGCTTGAGCCGGATGGTGGCACCATCACGCTGGCCAAGACGCTGCAAGGCGTGATGATCGATCAGCAGCGCAGCCTGATGGCGCCTGAAAAAACAGTCCGTCAGGTGCTGGCCGAAGGCGGCGACTGGATCGACGTACGAGGGGTGCGCAAGCATATCCACGGCTATCTGAAGGACTTCCTGTTCGATCCGGGGATGGTCGAGGCCAAGATCGGCACGCTTTCGGGCGGCGAGCGCAGCCGCTTACTGCTGGCCCGCGAATTTGCCCGGCTGTCCAACCTGCTGGTGCTCGACGAGCCGACCAACGATCTTGATCTCGAAACGCTCGACCTGCTGCAGGAAGTGATCGCCGACTATGACGGCACCGTCCTGATCGTCAGCCATGACCGCGATTTCCTCGATCGGACCGTGACAATCACGCTGGGGCTGGATGGCAGCGGCCGGGTCGATGTGGTCGCGGGCGGCTATGCCGATTGGGAAAAGCAGCGGCAGGCGCGCGCTGCAGTCGCTACACCTGTTCGTGTCGAGCGAAGTCGAGACGCTACGCCTCCACCTCCAGCCCCCGCCAAGAAGGGCAAGCTGACCTACAAGGATCAGCGCGATTACGACCTGCTACCCAACCGGATCGAAGAAATCGCCGCCCAGATCGCCCGCGATGAAGCCGCGCTCCACGATCCCGCATTCTACACCCGCGACCCTGCCAAATTCGCCGCGCTGACCAAAGCCATCGAGGCGGCGCGGGCGGAGAAGGACGCTGCCGAAGAGCGCTGGCTGGAATTGGCGGAGCTGGTTGAGGGCTAACTGATCCGATAAAATCCCGCCACCCGGTCCAGAGCCAATCGCAGCACCAATTTGCCGCTTCGGACCGGCCAAGCCAACGCGCGTTCGGCATCGGGCAGGCCTTCCCCGGCGCAGACCACCCGCCACAGAATGTCCGACAGGCCCGGCCCAGCTGCAGCAACCGCCCCATCAAACCGCTGCCGCGCAGCCAGCTGGCGTTCGCTGGCGCTGAGGCCGGGATCCCCGCCTCCGCCTTGCACCCGCACCGGGTCCCAGCGCATCGTAATGCCGGGGGCGATCTGCGCGCGTTCAAAATCGCGCCGCAGACATTCACCGGCTGCGAACTGCGTGTCGGTCAGGTGGCCGCGAGAATGGAGCCAGGTTAGCGGACTTTCCGCGAGGTTGACGGTGACCGAGCGCCCGCCCTTGCGCGGCGCGCCGCTGCCGGGGCCCTCGCCGGTCAATTCGCGTTCTACCAGTTGGCGCTGCATGGTTTTCCCCTCGGTTGGTGTCGGCGCGAATCGACTTGCCAAAAGGGATGGCTTGTAGGAAAGCAAAAACCAATTTGGTTAAAAGGGACCGCGTCATGATCAACCGCATCCGCGACATCCGCCGCGAGAAAAAGCTAACGCTGGCCGATGTCGGCGCGCGCTGCAAACCGGCCACCACGGCTCAGACGATCGGGCGACTGGAAACCGGCACCCGGCAACTGTCGCTCGCCTGGATGAACCGGATCGCCGCCGCGCTGGGAGTGGAACCAGAATTGCTGGTGCGCAGTGACGCGGGCGAGCAGCCCCGCTTTGTCGCGCGGTTGACCGCAGATGGGGCCGAAGCCCTGCCTGCCCCGCGCGATGCGATCTTGCCTTCAGCGCTCGGCGGCGATGAACCGCTGGTGGTGCTGGCGATTGAGAGCCCCGCTGGCCTCTACCGCGCTGGCGATCAGGTCTGGCTGCGCCAGCATGGCCCTGATGGCTACGCGAGGCTGCTCAATCGTGATGTGCTGGTCCCGCGATCGGGCGGGCGGTTTGCATTTGGCCGGATGATTGACCGGGATGATACCCATGTCGCGGTGCTGCCGCCCGATCCCGGCCAGCGCCAGATCGTGATCGACAAACCCGCCTGGATTGCGGTGGCAGAAATGCTGGTTCGCCCGCTGTGACCAAATTACGGGTGCTGAGCCTCAGCACGCTTTACCCCCATGATCAGGCGCCCAATTTCGGCGTGTTTGTCGAACGCCAGATGCAGGCGGTGATGCAGCGCGGCGATGTCGATCTGGTGCTAATCAGCCCGCAGGGTATCCCGCCCTTCCCGCTGGGCCTACACCCGCGGTATGCGGCGCTCAAGGACCTTCCGGCGGTGGAGCTGCGCGGCGGTGTGCAGGTGCTGCGACCACGATTCACCTTGATCCCCGGGATTGGCGCCCGGCTAAACGCTGGTGCCGAAGCACGCGCCGTCCTGCCGCTGGCCAAGCGGCTCCATGCCGAAGCCCCTTTCGATCTGATCGATGCGCAATTCTTTTACCCCGACGGTCCCGCTGCGGTCCAGATCGGCAAGGCATTGGGCCTGCCGGTCAGCATCAAGGCGCGCGGTGCGGACATCCACCATTGGGGCAAGGACCCGGCGACCGCAAAGCAGGTGCTGGCGGCGGGCCAGGCCGCGCAAGGGCTGTTGGCGGTATCGCAAGGGCTGGCCGATGACATGGCCGCGCTGGGGATCGACCAAGGCAAGATCACGCTGCACCGAACCGGGCTCGATGCCGACCTGTTCCGGCCCTACGATCGCAAGATGTGCCGCGATCAACTCGGTCTGCCGCGCGATGTGCCGGTGCTGGCCACAGTCGGCGCGCTGATCCCGCGCAAAGGTCAGAAGTTTGCGATCGAAGCCTTGGCCTTGCTGCCCGATGCCATCTTGCTGCTGGCGGGCAAAGGTGCTGATGAAGCCGCGCTCAAAAGCATGGCTGAACGACTGGGTGTGGCCGAGCGCGTTCGGTTCCTTGGCGCTGTGCCGCATGGTGAATTGCCGATCGTGCTGAACGCCGCTGATGTGTTCGTGCTGCCCACGGCCAGCGAAGGTCTGGCCAATGCCTGGGTCGAGGCGCTGGCCTGCGGAACGCCGGTGGTGACCACGCCGATCCCCGGCGCACAGGAACTGATCACCGATCCCGCTTGGGGCCGTCTGGTTCCCCGCGACGGCGCAGCGATTGCCGCAGCCGTGCAGGAGCTGCTCACCGCAGCGCTCAATCCAGAAGTCGTGCGCGTTGGCGCCGCGAACTTCAGCTGGACCGCCAACGCCGCAGCGCTGGTGGACCATTGGCGAAAGCTGGCGGAGGCTTAAGCCGTCGCTTCGCGCGCCAGCCGTTCCTGCCGCTCAACCTGGCTTTCGACCGGAACGAAGCTGGATGAAGTCACCTTCAGCCAGATCAGGATCGGCGCGGCCATGTAGACCGAGCTGTAGGTGCCGACGAAGATCCCGAGCGTAATCGCAGCGGTGAAACCGAAGATTACCGGTGGGCCCAACAGCAGCAGCGCGAGCAGCGTGATCAAAACCGAAAGCGAGGTCACAATCGTCCGGCTAAGCGTTTCATTGACCGACAGATCGAGCAATTCGGCCACCGGCATCCGGCGGTACTTTTTCAGATTCTCGCGAATCCGGTCATAGACCACGATCGTATCATTGAGCGAATAGCCGATCAGCGTCAGGATCGCGGCGACGATGTTGAGATCGAACTCCATCTGGGTAAGCGCGAACATCCCCATGGTCAGCGAAACGTCATGAACCAGCGCAAACAGCGCGCCGACCCCGAATTGCCATTCGAACCGGATCCAGATGTAGATCGAAATCGCCACCATCGCGGCCAGCAAGGCCAGCCCGCCTGACCGGCCAAGCTCTTCCGAAACCTTGCCCGATACCGAATCGACCCCGTCGATCCGCGCGTCAGGATGCTCGGCCTTGATCGTTGAAGTGATCTTCTTGGCCATATTGTCAGCCAGCGCGGTATCTTGTTCTGACCCTTCGGGCAGCTTCATCCGGATCGACACTTCGTTCGGTTTGCCGAACTGCTGAATGATCGGCTCGCCAAAGCCGAGCTTGGCGACGCTTTCGCGCAACTGCGTGACTGGCGCGGTGGCGCTTTGGGCATAGGTTACCCGGATCATTTGCCCGCCGATGAAATCGACGCCCAGATTGAGCCCCTTGGTCAGGACCAACCCCCACGAGGCGAGGATCAGGATGATGCTAACGACATAGAACGGCACCCGCCAGCGCAGGAACTTGATGTCGGTGTTATCGGGAATGAGCTTGAGAAGTTTCATGACCGCAGTCCCTTACAGCACGATATCGGTGGGGCGAACGCGGCGCAGATAGCCTGCGACCCACATCCGGGTCAGCCACACGGCGGTAAACACCGAGGTACCAATCCCGATAATCAGAACGATCGCAAATCCGCGCACCGGACCCGATCCGATCAGGAACATCAGCACCGCAGCGATAATGTTGGTGATATTGGCGTCAAAAATCGCCCGACTGGCTTCCTTGTACCCCATCTCGACCGCCTGAACGACCTTGCGGCCCCTGGCCCGCTCTTCCCGAATACGTTCGTTGATCAGCACGTTGGCGTCCACTGCGGCACCGATCGTCAGCACGAACCCGGCGATCCCCGGCAGTGTCAGCGTGCCGCCGATCGCAGCCAGAATGCCAAGGATCATCAACGCATTGATGATCAGCGCGACGTTGGCGTAAAGACCAAAGCGGCCATAGGTCAGGAAGATAAAGATCATCAGCGCCAGGGTGCCGACACCCATTGCGATCATCCCCTTGCGGATTGAATCTGCGCCAAGATCCGGCCCGACCGAACGCTCTTCCACCACCTTAAGGTCTACAGGGAGTGCGCCAGAGACCAGTGATGTGGCCAGCTGCTTGGCGCTCTCGCTGGTAAAGCTGCCTGAAATGCGCGCCTGTCCGCCCAGGATCGGTTCCTGAATGTTGGGCGCGGACAGCACTTTTCCATCGAGGATAATTGCGAACGGCTTGTTGACGTTTTCTGTCGTCAGCCGGGCAAATTTGGCCCCGCCAGCCTGATCAAACGTGATCTGCACGATCGGTTCATTGGTCTGCTGGTCGTTGCTGGGCTGGGCGTCGGTCAGCTGGTCGCCCTTCACCCCGCCATAGCGCTTCACCGCCAAACGGCCGATGCCATCCTTTTCGGGATTGGCCCATGGAACCAACTCTGAGCCCGGAGGCGCAATACCTTGCGCCACCAGTGCTGGATCAGCAGTGAGATCAACCAGCTTGAATTCCAGTTTGGCGGTCTGTCCCAGCAGTGCCTTGAGCGCAGCCGGATCACTGAGGCCCGGAACCTGAACCACAATCCGGTTTTCACCCTGACGGATGATCGTTGGTTCGCGTGTGCCCATCCCGTCGATCCGCTTGCGAACAACGTCGGTCGCCGAATCCATCGCCATGCCCTGGGCCTGATTGATCCCGGCGGCAGTGGGCGCGAGGACGATCTTGCCCGCGTCAATTTTCAAATCCCAGTCCCGCTGGCCCGACATCGAAGCGCCACTCGTCAGCGTCTGCAGCACTTCGCGTGCCGCCTCACCCTTGGCCGGATCGGTGACCATGAAGCTCACGGTACCGTCCTTGGTCGAGATATCGCCAATTTCGATCTTGGCCTGCCGCAGGCGGTTGCGCACATCTTCGGCCATCGTATCGAGCCGCTGGCGTCGGATCTGGTCCGCGCTCGCTTCAAGCAAGATATGGCTGCCCCCGGCCAGGTCGAGGCCTAAGTTGACCTTTGGATCAATCAACCGAGCGGGCCATTGCAGCCCTGAAACGGCGAAGATCGATGGCATCGCGGCCAGCACGCAGGCCAGCGTCAGCAGCCACAGCGAAATCCGCTTCCAGACGGGAAAGTCGAGCATGATGGGGCTTTCAGATCAATCGTTCGCGGGCGTGGTGCCGGCGGGGGGCACAACATCGGCCAAGGTTGATTTGACAGCCTTGACCCGCACGTTCGGACCCAGCTCCAGCTCGGCATAGTGATCATCAACCTTGATCACCTTAGCCAGCAATCCGCCGCCGGTCAGCACCTGATCGCCCTTCTTGATCGCCGAAATTTTGGTCTGGTGGTCCTTCTGGCGCTTCATCTGCGGGCGGATGATCAGGAACCAGAACACCGCGACCATAGCGACCAATGGCAGAAATTGTACCCAGCCCGGAGGGGCTTCAGCCCCGGCGGTCGCGGCGGTGAGAATGGCGAAGGTCTGGCTGCTCATGGCTCTGGCTTGCTTCCCTGAAATAGACGCTCGGATCGCTCCTGAGCGGAATTGCGGGCGACTAGCAGCAATGCCATCCGATGGCAACGCGCCGCCCCCTTGGCGTTTCCTTCAGATGGCATCTGTGCTGCGCGGTTCAAGGGGGACAAGAACTTTGCACCTGCCCGCTTGCCTTCGCCCGGCTGCCTGCCTATAGGCCCGCTCCTCTCCACCGTGCGCACCGCGCCGGGACGGAGAACGGTCGGGACGTAGCGCAGCCTGGTAGCGCATCACACTGGGGGTGTGGGGGTCGGAGGTTCGAATCCTCTCGTCCCGACCAATTTTCTTCTTTCAAATGAGCGTGAAACTGCGGCTAGCGCCCGGTCCAGTTTGGCGCTCGCTTTTCCGCGAAGGCGCGCGGTCCTTCGCGGGCGTCTTCGCTGGATTGCCATGCCTGAAACGCCGCCCAGCCCGGCTGCGACGCCATGGCGGCCTGGACATCCGGTTGGGCCAGACCCAACCGCACCAGTTCCTTCGACGTTCGCACCGATACTGGCGAAGCGCGCAAGATATCGGCGCACCACCGCTCCCCGGCCGTAGCCAGATCGGAATCGGGCACAGCCTGGGTAACAAACCCCATTCGTTCACCTTCTGCGGCGCTAACCCTGCGTGAGGCCAGTATCATCCCCATCGCTTGCTTGATCGGCACCGAACGCGCCAGCCGGTGCAGCCCTCCGCCAAGGGCAACAGCGCCAACCAATGGCTCTGGCAAGGCAAACAAGGCACTTTCAGCAGCGATGATGATGTCGCAAGCCAAGGCCAGTTCGAACCCGCCGCCCATCGCAATTCCGTTTACCAAGGCAACGAACGGCTTGGGGCAATCGAACCGCTCGATCAATCCGGCATAGCCGTGCGGCGGATATTCCCGTCGCCCCTCGGCCACTGCTGCTTTGAGGTCAGTTCCGGCGCAAAACGCGCGCCCTTCGCCGGTGATCAGGCAGACATGCTCGTCCGACGCGGCGGCAAAGGCGTTGAAGGCCTCTTCCAGTTCCCAATGCATATCGGCGTTGATCGCGTTCAGCACCTCGGGCCGGTTCAGCGTGATCGTACGCACCCCGCCCGCCAGTTCGCTTCGAATGTATTGCATTGCCGATACCCTCTCCAAATCAGGCACATTCAGTTCCACATTCGAGTGCTGCAGACCAGTCCCAACAGGATTTTCCTACACGCACCAATTTGGTTATGTGGCCTGTTCCTTCCCCTTCCAAGGAGCATCCCCATGGCACTACTCGAAGCCCTGATCGGCCCCATCGCGGCGCTGATCGACAAAGTCATTCCTGACAAAGCCCAGCGCGACAAGGCCAAGCTGGAACTGCTGCAAATGCACGGTTCGCAGGATCTTGCTGAAATCAACGCACGGCTTTCTGCGGTTGTCGCTGAGGCCAATTCGCACGATCCGTGGACCAGCCGGGCGCGTCCCAGCTTTCTTTACGTAATGTACGTGCTGCTGTTGTGGGCCTTGCCGATGGGCTTGCTGGCCGCTTTCAGCCCCGCAAAAGCCGCTGAAATCGCGGCAGGAATGAACGCCTATCTCTCTGGCCTGCCCGAGCCGCTCTACGCGCTGTTTGGCACTGGTTACCTGGGCTACACCGCCGCGCGGCAGTGGGGCAAGGTCGCCGGAACTGACAAATAGCCGCACTATTCCTCCACCGGGACCGGGCTTGGTTAGTTTCAGGTAATCTTTGTGCGCTATGGACCGATTCAAGTTGGGTTGCATAATGTCACCCCGGGAGTTGTCCGTGAGCAGAGCGAGCATCCAGTTTTCCAAGCCCGGCCAGATGGTCGCAGCGGTTGCACTGATCGGCAGTGCCCTGCTGAGCGGCTGTTCTGGCCGTGACACGGCGGCAGCGGAAAAGCTGGCTGCCACAAATGCGGCAGCTGAGCGCGCCGAAAAAGCTGCCGTCCGCGCCGAAGCTGCTGCTGCAAAGCTCGACAAAGCAGGGCAGCCAACCGTGATCGAAGCTGATCCTGAAGCCACCGAAGATGCAGACGATGCGGCATTGGCCGCAGAGAATGAGCCTGCCTCGACCGAGCCTGACGTCAAGACCTGACCCCTTTCAACTTGCCCGTGCGCTGTGCGCGGCTATGGCATGCTGATCGGCCTCTTGCTGCTTCGGGAAGATATTCGTGGCTCTGCGCAAAGTTCTGGTCCTCAATGGCCCCAATCTCAACCTGCTCGGCACGCGTGAGCCCGAAATATACGGCTATGACACACTGACCGATATCGTCGCGCGGTTGACCACCCAGGGCGCTGACCTTGGCCTTGAAGTCGAATGCCGCCAAACCAACCACGAAGGCGTGCTGGTTGATTGGCTGCACGAAGCAAAGGCCAGCGGAATCCATGCGGTTTTGCTCAATGCCGGAGCCTATACCCACACCTCGATCGCATTGCTCGATGCGATCAAAGCGACCCAACTCAAAGTGATTGAAGTTCACTTGTCCGATCCCGAAATGCGTGAGCCGTTCCGGCATTTGTCCTATGTCGGCATGGCGGCGGTTGATTGCGTAAAAGGCCTGGGCGCGAAGAGTTACGAAGTCGCACTGGAACGGGCGGCCGCGCTTTAGCCCCTTGCCTCTCGCGCTTGCCCCGCGCATAGGCGGATGAACAAACATTCATCGAGGACGCGCATGAGCGAGACCAAGAGCGCCAACCGTTCGGGCGGCATGAACATCGATAGCAAGCTGGTACGTGAACTGGCCGAGTTGTTGGCCGAAACCGGCCTTACCGAAATCGAAGTCGAAGATGGCGACCGCAAGATCAAGGTCGCCCGGCAGATCACCGCCGCACCGGTTCAGACCTATGCCGCCGCTCCGGCTGCTGCGCCTGCTTCGGCCCCGGCATTGCCACTGGCTGCATCTGCGCCAGAACCCGCCGCTGTCGATGCCAACGCGCTGAAATCGCCGATGGTCGGCACCGCTTACCTCACCCCCGAACCCGGCGCTGCGCCGTTCATTTCGGTCGGCGGTCAGGTGAAGGCTGGTGACACCTTGCTGATCATCGAGGCGATGAAGGTGATGAACCCGATTACCGCTGACAAGGCCGGAACGATCACCGCGATCCTCGTCGAGAATGCGCAGCCGGTCGAATTCGACCAGCCGCTGGTCGTGATCGCGTAGGGCCAAAAGCACCATGGGCATTTCCCGCATCCTGATCGCCAACCGCGGCGAGATCGCTTTGCGCATCCACCGGGCAGCCCACGAAATGGGGATCGAAACGGTCGCGGTGCATTCCACCGCCGATGCCGATGCGATGCACGTGCGGCTGGCCGATCATGCGGTCTGCATCGGGCCGCCCGCTGCGAAAGACAGCTACCTCAACGTCGCGGCGATCATTTCCGCCGCTGAAATCACCCACGCCGACGCGATCCATCCGGGCTATGGCTTCCTCTCTGAAAACGCACAGTTTGCGGAGATCGTTGAGAGCCACGGGATCACCTGGATCGGGCCCAAGCCCGAACATATCCGCACGATGGGTGACAAGATCGAAGCCAAGCGCACCGCCGGTGCACTCGGCCTGCCGCTGGTCCCAGGATCGGACGGCGCGGTCAGCGAAATCAGCGAAGCCAAGGCCATTGCTGAAAAGGCCGGCTATCCGGTGATCATCAAGGCTGCATCGGGCGGCGGCGGGCGCGGGATGAAGGTCTGCAACGGACCGGAAGAACTCGAGACGCTGATCCAGCAGGCGGGAACCGAGGCAAAAGCCGCATTCGGCGATGCCACGGTCTATATCGAAAAATACCTCGGCAATCCGCGCCACATCGAATTTCAGGTGTTCGGCGATGGCAACGGCCAGGCGATCCATCTAGGTGAGCGCGATTGCTCGCTCCAGCGCCGCCACCAGAAGGTGCTCGAAGAAGCCCCCTCGCCGATCATCAGCCCCGAAGAGCGTGACCGGATGGGCGGGATCGTCGCCAAGGCGATGGCCGACATGGGCTATCGCGGCGCAGGGACGATCGAATTCCTGTGGGAAAACGGTGAGTTCTATTTCATCGAAATGAACACCCGGCTGCAGGTTGAACACCCCGTGACCGAAGCGATCACCGGGGTCGATCTGGTCCGCGAACAGATCCGCGTCGCCGATGGCAAGCCGCTGTCGGTCAAGCAAGAAGACATTGAATTCAACGGCCACGCGATCGAATGCCGGATCAACGCCGAAGACCCGTGGACCTTCGCCCCTTCACCGGGCCTCGTCAGCAACTACCACGCTGCAGGCGGCATGAACGTCCGCGTCGATTCAGGGCTCTATGCTGGCTACAAGATCCCGCCGTACTATGACTCGATGATCGCCAAACTGATCGTTAAAGGCCGCACCCGCGAAGGTTGCATCATGCGGCTAAAACGCGCGCTCGAAGAAATGGTGATCAGCGGCGTGAAGACCAGCATCCCATTGCATCAGGCTTTGATGAACGAGCCCGATTTCATCCACGGCGATTACACGATCAAGTGGCTGGAGGAGTGGTTGGCGGGGCGGGCTGGCTAAGTCCGCATCACTTGCCAATTAACGGTCGGCCCTTGCGAAACCATCGTTTGATCCGCCAAACGTTGTGTAAATGCAACAGGCTGAACATGGTCAGCGCAAATCCAAATGCTGCGATCATCTCACCGTCAGTGCGGACCGGTTTAGGCTCGAGGTGTTGGCTGATTGCAACGATCAGCAACAATGCGGCCACGAATGCACTCAGGCAGGGATGTGCGTGCAGTGCCCACCAACGCTTCTCCATGGCCGGGCCCCCTCGCAGCCAAAGCGGCAACTTCTTCTGTTTGGGCAGAGTGCTATCGAGATAGGCTGCTTGAAGGAACTGTAGGCCTACAATCAGCCCTGCCACAGCCAGACACCAAAGCACTACCAAGGCGCTACTCCAGCGGCACCCCAGGCATCTGCTTCGCTGTCCGGATCGTCAAACTCGTCTTCACACTCGCCACATTCGGCGCTGGCGTCAGTTTGCTGGTCAGGAATTCCTGAAAGCTTTGAAGGTCCTTGCTGACGATCTTCAGAATGAAGTCGATCTCACCATTGAGCATATGACATTCGCGGACTTCGGGCAGGTCGCGCATCGCGGTTTCAAACTCGCGGAGCGAATCTTCGGCCTGGCTCTTCAAGGAAACCATCGCGAACACGGTGATCGCAAAGCCCAGTTTGGAGGCATCAAGATCGGCGTGATAGCCGCGGATCACGCCCAGTTCTTCCAGCGCGCGGACCCGGCGCAGGCATGGCGGCGCGGTCAAGCCGACTCGATTGGCCAATTCGACGTTGGTGACGCGGCCTTCGTCCTGCAATTCGGCCAGCAATCGGCGGTCAATAGAATCGAGATTGGCCATGATCTGCACCCCTGCGCTGCGGCAAATGCCCGGAAATGCGCCGCTGGGGCAACATTCAC
>JAGNTK010000134.1 GCA_017987575.1 Novosphingobium sp.
TCAAAGCCAAAGCCCGGGTTGGCGACCAGCAGTTTCCACCGCGCCACCGCCATGTGCATGTCACCCGGCGGCAAGGCGCGCAGGTTCACGCGGGCCTGATCCCATTCGACCCCGTCAGCCGATTGGGCTGATGCGGGGAAAGCCTGAAAAGCCAGTAGTGCGATTGCCAAAGCAGTTGGGGCGCGAAGCATACTGGACATTATGGGGAAAGGCTCCTTATGGCAGGCTGAACGAAGCCCCTATGGCGCAGTTGCAGGGATAATGTCCATGTTCTCCGGCTCGATACCGGCTCTGGTCACCCCGTTCAAGGACGGGTCTGTCGATGAAGCGGCCTTTCGCCGGCTGGTCGATTGGCAAATCGAACAGGGCTCCGGCGCACTGGTTCCGTGCGGAACCACTGGCGAAGCGCCAACGCTCAGCAACGATGAGCAGCACCGGTTGTTTGAGGTTTGCATAGAGCAGGCGGCGGGCCGGGTGCCGGTGATCGCGGGCTGCGGCAGCAACGATACCCAGACCGCACTGTGGCATATGCAGGTAGCCAAGGACCTAGGCGCCGATGCCGCGCTGATGGTCGCGCCCTATTATAACCGCCCGAGCCAAGCTGGGCTGCTGGCGCATTTCAGCTATCTGGCCGAGCAGGTTGACCTGCCGATGGTACTCTACAACGTACCGGGCCGGACGGTGACCGATATTGCGCCCGAAACCACGATCGAACTGGCCCAGCGGTTCCCGGATCGGATCGTCGGGATCAAGGACGCCAGCGGCGACATGACCCGGCTGACAGCGCACCGTATCGCGCTGGGCGCGGGCTTTGTGCAGCTTTGTGGTAACGATGACATGGCGCTGCACTACAACGCCGGGGGCGGGGTGGGCTGCATTTCGGTTACCGCCAACATCGCGCCGAAACTGTGTGCCGATTTTCAGGCCGCCAGCCTCGCGGGTGATATGGCCACCGCGCACGAACTCAACGAGCGTCTATTCGCGCTCCATCAGGCGCTGTTCACTGATGCCAGCCCAGGCCCGATCAAATATGCCATGGCCAAAGTGCTCGGTTGGATCGGGGCTGAGGTCCGGCTGCCGCTGGTGGCATGCAGCGCAGAGGCCAGCGCAGCGGTCGACGCTGCACTGGCCAAGGCGGGAATTTCCTGACGCTCAGCGCCGCTTGAACAGCGGCTCCATCGGCTGCTTGAAATAGCGTGCCCAGATATAGGGCCACGGCACGATGAAATAGGCGATGATGATGCCGATGCAGTCATAGAACAGCGCTTCGATATCGGCGTTCCATTTTCCGGCCAACCAGGCTCGGCCGGCAATCAAGATGAGCCAGGTGGTCTTCCAGACCATCTCGTACAGCATCAGCGGCAGCATTTGCAGCGGATACCGCACTCCCAAAAGGGCCATCAGCCCCAGCGCTGCGAGCATAGATTTGGCCAGCCCGCGCATCCATGGCCAATCAGCGGATTCGAACAGCACCTGCTGCCAAACGATACTGCCCATGATCAGCGCCATCAGCAGGAACACAAAACGCATAGCGTTGATCCGCCATGTCGCGACGGGCGGAAAATGACCTTCTGAATTCGGATCCACGTGTTGATCTCCATCATGGCTGAGCTCTGATTGGCCGTGCTGATGTGTATTAGTGGCATAATACAATAAACAGATCAAGTCTTCGCATGGCAGCGTGAATTTGGGGGCTCACAGGGATTGATTTGAATTTTGACGCGAGCGCCCTACATGATCCCCTAATCATGGCCCGACCCAATCATCCCGCATTCGATAAGACCAAGGTGGTCGCCGAAAACCGGCGGGCGCGGTTTGACTATTACATCGACGATACGGTCGAGGCGGGGATTTGCCTGACCGGGACCGAGGTGAAGAGCCTGCGCTTTGGCGAGGGATCGATTGCTGAGAGCTATGCTGAGGTCAAGAATGGGGAAGTTTGGCTGATCAACAGCAACGTGCCTGAATTCAGCCATGGCAACCGTTTCAACCATGTTCCCAAGCGCCCGCGCAAGCTGTTGCTGCACGAGCGCGAGATTTCCCGCTTTACCGGGGCGGTTGAACGCAAAGGGATGACGCTGGTCCCGCTGTCAGTCTATTTCAACAGCCGTGGCCGCGCCAAAGTGGAACTGGCGCTATGCAAAGGCAAGAATGTGGCGGACAAACGCGCAACCATCAAGGAACGCGACTGGAAGCGTGATCAAGCCCGCATTATGCGGGACCATAAATGAGCACCTTTCCTGTCAAAGTATCCCGCTGGGTCAACCGCAACCTCCCCAAGCGGGAGGAGCTGGAGCACAACCGTTGGATCGGGCCGCTGGCGCGGCGGCATGAGCTGTGGCGATTCACCCGCCGGTCGGTTCCTCGCGGGGTCGCGGTGGGGCTGCTCGTGGGGATTTTCGCGCTGATCCCGGGGATTCAGATTGTCGGCGCGGCACTGATGTGTGTGCCCAGTCGGGGCAATATCCCGCTGGCCGCGCTGATGACTTTCCTGTCCAATCCGGCGACCACCCCGTTCATCATCGCTGCCTCGATCTATCTCGGCAACAAGCTGGGTTTTCACGCCGATGTCAGTACTTTCAATGCGCTGATGGAGCGCGGAGCGTCTATTCGCGAATGGGCCTATTGGCTGCTGTCGGACGCGGCGCCGGCGATGCTGCTGGGTCTGTTCGTGATCTCGGTAATCTCAGCCTCGGTAGGCTATCTGATTGCCTCGTTCAGCTGGAACTGGTGGGTCCGCCATAAACGCAAAGTAGCGATTGAGCGAATGCGCACTGAGCGGGGCGAGGGATGAGCGCTGTCGTTCCCGGTGCTGGCGCTCGACCGATCGAGCGGTTGGTGCTGGGTGCGGCCTTGCTGGCCAGTGCGGTGCTGGTCTGGTTCGCGACGGGTGAACTGCTGGCAACAGCAGTATTTGCTGCGGGACTGATCGGACTGGCTGGGGTCGCCTGGTTCAGCACGCGGCACAAGCCTGACCAGACACTGCCCGAATTTGCCTTGCCCGATTGGTCGGTAACTGTTGCTGCGATTGATCGCGCCGATGCCGCAATTGCCGTGACGGATCGAGCTGGCCGGCTGGTCTGCGCCAACCCGATTTATGAAAGATGGTTCACAGCGAAATATGCTCCGCCGCGACTTGCGGTAGACAACGCCAGTCTTGAACGACTGGCCAAGGCTGGGCGAGCAGCCTGGCGCGATGGCAAGGGCGTTGCCGATCTGGTTGAGAGCAGTGATGGCCGCTGGAAAGCGAGCGCACTGCGGGCTGGGCGTGGCGATGACTATCTGGTCTGGACGATCTCACCACTGACCCCGCCCGATCTGGTAGCTGAATTGGTGCCGCACCTCGATGGCAAGTTGGGCCGGGCGCTCAGCCAGGCCGGGTTTGCGGCGGCTATCGTCGATCCCGATGGCAAGCTGCGCGCCGCCAGCGCAGGTTTCGCCAGCCGCGCCACCGGGGATCCGGCAGCTCTGCTGACCGGGCAGGAGTTCACAGCGCTGCTGCGGCAGGACGAACGCGACCAGATCAGCTGGGCCCGTGATGGCAAACGCGGCGCCGCGGTGAGCCTGTTCTATCTGCCAGTTGCCGATCCCGATGCTGGAACCCCGCCGGACTATGACAGCACACCCAGCTTGATTCTGATCGCCGATCATGGGGTTGGTATTGGCAACGGCGCGGGTGAGGCGAGTGCGGCAGTCCCCCACCTTGAAGCACTGCTGGGCCAGTTGCCGCTGGGCTTGGCGATGGCCGATCGCGATGGCCGGTTACTGTTCGCCAATGCCGCCTTCATGCGCGCAGCGGGCAAGGATGGCGACGTGCCGCCCACCTATCCAACCGATCTGGTGGTGCAGGAAGATAAAGGCCCGATTTCCGATGCAATCCGCCGGTTCGGCCAAGGGCCCGCCGCCAGTGGCGATCTGGCAGTGCGTTTGCGGAGCCAGCCGGAAGATCCGGTTACGCTAAACCTTGCAGGGGTGCGCGGGTTGGGCGAAGCGGCGGTGCTGCTTGGCCTGACCGACAATACCGAGGAAACCCGGCTTAAGCGGCAGGTTGCGCAGGCGACCAAGATGCAGGCGGTCGGGCAGCTCGCTGGCGGGGTCGCGCACGATTTCAACAACGTGCTGACCGCGATCCTGGGTACCTGTGATCTGATGCTGCTGCGCCACACGCCGGGCGATAGTGACTATGATGATATTCAGCAGATCCGCGCAAACTCCAACCGCGCGGCGAGCCTGACCCGGCAGTTGCTGGCCTTCAGCCGCCAGCAGACCTTGCGCCCCGAAGTGCTGCAATTACCGGATGTGCTGTCTGACGTATCGCACTTGCTCAAGCGGCTTATTGGCGAGAAGATCCAGCTGACTGTCACCCATGACCGCGATCTGGGGCCGGTCCGCGCCGATCCCACCCAACTGGAACAGGTTATCGTCAATCTTGCCGTAAATGCCCGCGACGCGATGCTGGCCAAGAGTGAGAGCGGCGGCAAGCTGACGCTTGCGACCAAGAAAATCTCTGCCGCCGAAGTGGCCCGGATGCCGGGCGGGATCATGCCCTTGGCCGATTATACCGCCTTGGTTGTGCAGGATACCGGCAGCGGAATCGCGCCCGACCACCTTGGCAAGATTTTTGAACCCTTTTTCACCACCAAAGACCTTGGCAAAGGGACTGGGCTGGGTCTTTCGACCGTTTACGGCATCGTCAAGCAATCGGGCGGGTTCATCTTTGCCGATAGTGAACTGGGCCGCGGCACAACCTTTACTGTCTATTTGCCGGTGCATCACGCCGATCCCAATGCGCCGGTGGCTGAACTGGCCGCGCCGATCGAGGCGCCGGTTCAGCAATGGTCTGGCGGGGGGCGGGTGTTGCTGGTTGAGGATGAAGACATGGTTCGCGCCGTTGCCGAGCGCGCGCTGACCCGCGCTGGCTATACAGTGACTACGGCCAGCGACGGCGATGAAGGGCTGGAAATCGTGGCCAGCGGGGCGGAGTTTGACATGATTGTCTCTGACGTTGTCATGCCTGCAATGGACGGCCCCAGCATGGTCCGAGAGGTCCGCAAGCTGCGCCCTGATCTGCCAGTGCTGTTCATGTCGGGATATGCCGAGGAGCAACTGCGCAAGGAAATCGACATCGACAGTGTCGAATTCCTGCCCAAGCCGTTCTCCGTCCAGCAGATCAGCGACAAGGTTGGCGCAGTGCTGGCGGTGGCAAAGGGCTAAGCCCTGCGCACGAAGTACCGGTTCCTCGTCGACAAGGTTGGTCCCTTTTTTCTT
>JAGNTK010000034.1 GCA_017987575.1 Novosphingobium sp.
GCACCTGCGGTCCCGACAAGCTTTGCTGCCCAAAGGAATCTTTGAGCTTTGACCAGGTGCAACGGCGGCCAATGGAACCAACGGCTTCGTCGCCGGTTTCTACTTGTGCTGAGCCCGGCGCGACGTGTTGTTCGGGAGACTATGCAGAGGATATAAACCATGAAAAGGATACTCTTAGTGCTGGCCCTCACGAGCAGCGTATTTCTTTCAGCTTGCAATACGATGCATGGTGCCGTCGATGATGTGCAGTCGGTTGGCGATTGCGCTGATGGGAAAAAGGGTAACTGCTGACGTGGTCCGTCTTGTTGGCGGCTAACAAGGTCGCTTCAGGCTAATCTGTTCGTCCGCCAACAACCTTGAACCCCTGAAAAGGCACTGTCAGCCCAAATGTACAATTTGGTAACATGGGCTGACCAGGAGGCTTTGATGACCACATCGCGCGAGCCTTCCGGTCCATTTCGCTACTTCAATTGATCGCGGGAGATCATCTGCCCGGACGTCACGACGTATGAGCGCTATCCTTTGAGCCATTGAAACGGCGAAGCGCTGCTGTTCGAACGCGGGATCGATGCTTTTACGACGGCCGTGCATCACTGGTGCGACCCGTTCGCGCCTCCGTCCGCTGGCGACACATGGAGACAAGGGAGCGGCGATCCACTTGTATTGCGCCATCACGCCTCCTAGACCCTCCTGCAACAGTCCTCTGGGAGGCGAAACGTGGCTTGTCGCGACTTTCACACGGCGTTGGCTTTTCAACGTCGAAGCCTGCTGCGGGCAGGGACCTTGGGCGCGCTTGCTTTCACCGCCGCTGGTCGAGCCCTTGCTGCGTCCCGCGCTGAACCGGACTTGGTCGTGTTCAACGCCAAGGTCCACACCGTCGATCCCGGCTTGCCCAAAGCCCAGGCCGTCGCAATCGCAGGCGACCGCATTCTTGCGGTAGGCACCGACGCCGAAATCCGCGCACTTGCGACCCCGCGCACAAGATTGCTCGATGCCAGGGGAATGGCCCTGCTGCCCGGCTTTATCGACTGTCACCTCCACCCCGATGGCGAAGTCCTGCTCAACGACGTCCTTGTGGGCAATCCCTACGATGTTGAATTTGTCTCGATCGACACGATCGTCGCGCGTCTGCGCGAACGCGCCAGCCACACGCCGCCGGGCGAATGGATCCGCGGATATTTCTTCGATGATACCAAGGTCACCGACAAGCGCAGCCTGACGCGCGCAGACCTTGATCGGGTATCGACCCAGCATCCCGTGTTCGTCCAGCATCGCGGCGGACATTCGATGTTCTTCAACTCCGCAGCCTTTGCACTTGCCGGGATCACCCGCGACACCCCGGATCCGGCTGGCGGGACCATCGCGCGCAATGCCAAGGGGGAGCCTGAAGGACGTGTAACGGACAATGCTGTGGATCTGTTCTACAAAGACAGCGTCAGGCCCCGGATGGAGGTGCCCCCAAGCCTTGAACGCGCGAGTGAGGCAGCAGCTTTCATGTCCAAGCAGTTCGTCCGCTACGGCTTGACCAGCGTACACCATTCGGGTGGCAGCTTCGCGGCCTTGCGAGCAATCCGCGCGCAGGGAAGGCTGGTCCACCGGGCCAATTATGAAAGCGATCCAGCCATGGTCGACAGCCTGATCGCGGCGGGCATCGGCACCGGGTTCGGCGACGAATGGCTGCGCATCGGCGCCACTGCCGAACATATGGCTGACGGATCCTTCTCCGAGCGCACCATGGCCTTGAGCCACCCCTATCGTGGTTCCAAGCCACCTTATTCGGGGAATATCGCTGAAAGCCAGGACGCAGCCGATGCCTGGGTGGAGCGCATGCTCAAGGCCGGCATACGTCCCAATATCCATGCCAATGGCGATGTGGGGATCGACCGCGCGCTCAAGGCCTATGAGCGTTCCGCTGCGCTGATTGCGCGAACCAGCCTCAGGCCCAAGATCACCCATTGCACCTACGTCAATCCCGACCTGATACGCAGGATCAAGGCGATCGGCGCGACGCCGCAGCCATTCACCAGCTATCTCTACTACAATTCTGACAAGTTCGCTTTCTATGGCGAGGAGATGATGCGCAATTGTCTCGCATTCCGCGACTTCCTCGATGCGGGCATTGCGGTCGCGGCGGGTTCGGATTTCTCCCCCGGGCCCTTCGCGCCGCTGCTCGGCATTCAGGGCATGGTCACGCGCACAGGCTGGGATGGCAAGACCTGGGGCGAGAACCAGCGTGTCACCGTTTCGGAAGCAATCCGGATCTACACGCTGCACGGCGCGATGGCCTCGGACGAAGGCCATCTGAAGGGGTCAATCACGCCTGGAAAACTGGCCGATTTCGTGCTGCTCGAAGAAGATCCCCACGAGGTCGCCCAGGACCGCATTCGCCAGATCAAGGTTGCTGCGACCTATACCGGCGGTAACGAGGTGTTTCGGGCCTGAACTGCCATTCATGGGGCGCTGTCAGCAATTTCGCCATTCAGTAACTTGGGCAGGGCAGTTCCATGGACTTGAGTGTCGCGCATATAGCGACAACTGCGGCAATCATAGACAAGTTGCCGTCCACACATGACACCACCGCCAAGTCTTGGCTGGTTCACCGCTTGCGGGCAGCACCAGCGCGCTGACGCGCGCCGCAAAAGTGTGAGTTGCCGCGTCGTTCCCGGTGTGCAAACCTTGGCGATTGCTGGGGAAAGAGGCGCGCGAAGATCTATGGCCGATGAATATACCTATGTCGTGATCGTCAGCGCACTGGCGCTGCTGGCCTATTATTTCACGTTGCTGACGGCGGGTCTGGCGCGGGTGCGGTTCAAGATCGAGGCGCCCTCGCACAGTGGGCCGCCCGAGTATGAACGCTATGTTCGCGCGCATCACAACACGCTGGAGCATCTGGTGCTCTTTCTGCCCGGCATGTGGCTCTTTGCCTCTGTCGTCAGCCCGCTGTGGGCGGCGGGGATCGGGGCGATCTGGCCGTTCATGCGGGTGCTCTATGCGCTGGGCTATCACAAGGCGCCCGAGAAGCGGCTGATCCCGCTCTATATATCAATGCCGCCGATCTATGTCTTCGTGCTCGGCTCGCTGATTGGCGGGATCGTGAGGCTCGGGAACGGCGGGTAAGGCAATGAAGCCCGAATTTGATCTGGTGATCCGCGGCGGCGATCTCTTCGAGGGCGATATCGACACTGCATCTGCGATCGGTGTTGATCTGTAACTCTGCAAGCAAATTTGAAAGATTCGCATCAACCAGAGGCGAATTCGCATCGGACTGACTGCACCGTCCATGAAGTCGGGCTGGGGACAGATCCATTGGGGTTGGAGCTGGTATATCGGCAGAGGCCAGGACCGGCGCATTGACCCATGGTCTATCATATGACATTTGCTGTGCCATAATTTGACCGGACGGAGAACAACGTGAAAGTCCTGCGCACGCCCGATGCGGCTTTTGCCGGGATCGCCGATTTTCCCTTTGCGCCGCACTATCTGGAAATCACCGATCCGGATGACGGGACCAAGTTGCGGGTTCACTATGTCGATGAAGGGCCGCGAGATGCGCCCATCGTGCTGATGATGCATGGGGAGCCAAGCTGGTGCTACCTCTACCGTCACATGATCGCCCCCATCGTCGCGGCCGGGTTTCGGGTGGTGGCGCCAGACCTGATTGGGTTTGGCAGATCGGACAAGCCGATCAAACGGACGGACTATAGTTATGCTCGCCACGTCGGCTGGATGCGCCAGTTGGTCGAGGCGCTTGATTTGAAGCGAATAACGCTGGTCTGCCAGGATTGGGGCTCACTGATCGGCCTGCGTCTGGTTGCCGAAATGCCTGATCGCTTTGCCAGCGTAGCACTGTCGAACGGGGGGCTGCCCGAAGGCGGCAAGGCACCGCCGGCGTTCGCGATCTGGCGGGCCTTTTCCAAATGGAGCCCAATCTTCCCGATCGGCAGGATCGTCAACGCCGGGGCCAAGCGCGCGCTCAGCAAGGCGGAAATTGCCGCCTATGATGCACCGTTCCCCGACAGCAGTTACAAGGCAGGCGCCCGGATCTTTCCAAGCTTCGTTCCTTTTGAGGATAATGTTGCGGTTCGCGATCAGAAGCGCGCCTGGCAGGTGTTGGAGAAATGGAACAAGCCTTTCCTGTGCTGCTTCAGCGACGGCGATCCGATAACCCGAGGCGGTGAAAGCCGGTTCATAGGACGCATTCCGGGCACTGACGGTCAACCGCACCGCACGCTCAAGGGCGGCCATTTCGTTCAGGAGAATGATCCGCAAGGATTTGTGCAGGCAATCTTGGAAATAGCCGGCAAATGAATGCCCTGGCAACGTCAGCGCAAATACTCTTTTCGGTAACAGCGGTGGGGCAGGAGATGCGTCTGCTATCGGATGGAGAGTATCATTCAGGTCCCTGAGGCATTTCTTGCCGGATCTATCAGGATCTTGGCGTGCATTTCAGCATCGCCGAGCACAGCAAAGGCGCCTTCTACCCCAGCCAGACCGACCACGCCGGTGACCATCGGTTCGCAGCGCACCTTGCCGTCTGCGATCATGTGCAGTGCGTCGTGATATTCGAGCGGTGAATGGCCGAACACGAAACGCAGCTCGACTTCCTTCTGGATCGCAATGGCTGGCTCGATCGTATCATGCTGCATGCACACCCCCACCACAACGATGCGCGAGAACAAGGGCGCGCCAGTGACGATCTGATTGAGAATACCCGGCACACCGACGCATTCGAACACCACCGGACGTTTGGGCCCCGCTCCCAACGCTTCGGCCAAGCGCCAAGCCGTCCACCAGGGGATTGGGGCCTTCTCGAGTGTCTCACGGGTTTCAACCCCCATTTGGAGCAGCCCGCCAAAAGTTGTAATCCAGCCGTATTCCTCCCAACTTGCATAGGGCGAACCTTCGCGCGGATTGATCACCACATCGGCGCCACAGGCCTTGGCAAGGGCGCGCCGACCTGGCGAGAAATCGCTGGCGATCACAGTTCCGACCCCTCGCGCCTTGAGGATCGCGATCACCCCCAGCCCGACCGGGCCGCAGCCGATCACCACCGCGACGTCCTTCTTCTTCACTTCGCTGCGCCGGACCGCGTGCCAGGCAACCGCCATGGGTTCGGTCAGCGCCGCCATGTCCGCCGAAAGTCCATTGGGAACCGGCATCAGCACCAGCTCGTCGAGCAGCATACGCTCGGCATATCCGCCGTTCGAACGCGCTGAGAGCCCGGCCATGTCGATTTCCTTGCCCCACCGGACAATCGGCGGCGCGACCACGCGGGTGCCGGGCCTGAGCTTGCGCTTGGAGCCGGGACCGTAGTCGAGCACTTCGGCGCAAATCTCGTGCCCGAAAACGAAGGCGTCCTTGGCTGATGGCAGCGCGGGATAGCCGACCCGGTCGTTGACCGCCTTCAGCTCGTCGCAGTGGTGGCGCATGTGCAGGTCGGAACCACAGATCCCGCAGCGCAGGACCTTGAGCAAGGCATGGCCCTTCTGCGGGATCGGTTCAGGCAAGTCCTCGACGCGAAGCTCGCCATTCTGGCAGACAACCGCCTTCATCATGCACCTCCAGCGAGAGCCAGGACCCATCCGGCGAGCAGGAATATGATCAGCGCCGCAGCAAGGGCCAGTTGGCGAAAATCCGGGATCACCAGTTCGCGCTTTATCGGTACCAAGGCCATGTGCATGGCGTAGCTCTTGAAGTCGGCCTTTGTCAGATATTGGGGATTGGTCAGCAGCTCGAAAAAGTGGCGGCGGCTGGGATAATGGACCACCAGGATCCGGGTCCAGTTGTCCTCCGCCGGATCGGGGCCACCGACCACGTTGCTGTCGTCCACCCTGCCGGCAAAGATCGGGAAGGCTCCGCTCTTCATCAGGATCGGCTTGGCATTTGCTTCATAGATTTTGTTGGCTTCATGCGGTGTTCCCCTGAAGGACCCCGCTGGGGCGGGACCCTTGGCCATCGTCTCGTGATAGCGCAACAGGTTGAGCATATAGATGTCGCGCCCGTCGTCATTTTCCCCGAACCGCCGCAGACGAGCGACCCAGGCAGCACGATCCAGGCCATCGGAGATGGGGAACTCGGCATCGATCACCTTGCAGTACCGATCGATTTCGGCGCTGGTGAGCGGGCGGCGCGGTTCCTGTTTGCGCCAGACCCACCAGACGAACAATGCCAGCGCAGCGGCCAGCAACAGCAGGAACAAGGGGCTACTCATGAATTCAAATCCTTTTGAAGAAGTCGATCAACAGGGCATTCACCTGCTCTGGCGCATCAATCTGCAGCCAGTGTCCTGCTCCCTTGATCAGTTCGAAGCGGAACGGTGCGTCGACATAGGCGATACTGTCGGTCATCTGGGCCTTGGCCAGATAGCGGTCGCCGTCGCTGTAGATGCCCATCACCGGTACCGCCACCTTGGTTCGGTCGGGCTTCAACAGGATGCCGATATTGGCGCGGTAATAGTTGATCGCCGCTGTAAGTCGCTCAGGCCGCCCCAGCTTTGCTGTCCAGCTGGCCAGTTCGGGATGATGATTGGTGAAGCGGCGAAAGAAGGCCCAATCCTGGGCCTTGATCAGCCATTCGGCAAATCCGCGCAGCTGGAACATGAGCACGTACCAACCCTTGAGCTTTTGCTCGAGCGGGCCTGCGGCATAGGCAGCCGCATGGCCGACCGAAAGCGCCGCATATCGTTCAACCCGTTCGGGGTGTCGGGCAGCCAAGACCCAGGCGATGACTGCGCCCCAATCGTGGCCAACCAGCTTGACCTTGTGGATGGCCAGCGCGTCGAGGACCCCGATCAGGTCTGCGACCAGGCGGGGCAGCGCATAATCGCCGGTTCTTCGCGCCATATCGCTGTCCCCGCAACCGCGGGTGTCAGGCGCTATGACCCGGTACCCTGCAGCAGCCAGCGCCGCGACCTGATTGCGCCAGACAGTGTGATCGTCCGGGAACCCGTGTACGAGCAGCACCGGCTCTCCAACGCCCTCATCAAGGACGTTGAACGACAGACCATCGATCCGGAGCCGGTGCTGCAAGCCTCCTCTCCTCAGGAGCCCAATGCCGTGCGGTCGGCTGCGCCGCCTTCCGGCTCGATGCAGATGAAGCTGGGCCTACCGTCCTCGATTGCCGCGGCGGGCATGTTCGAACTCGACGAACAGACCTGACCGTCCTCGGTAAATGAGAAATCGCGCAGCACGGTTACACGGGTCGGGCTGGGGTAAGTGAAGAACGCTTTGGAAGCGGGGTCGAAGCGGATGATCCGGTCAGAGTTGTTCGCCGCCATCCACACCTGGCCGGTCTTGCGATCGACATTGAGCGCATAGGGCGTTTCGTATTCATATTTACCGACTGCTGGGATGCGGTAGGTTTCGAACTTCTCGGTCTTGGGATCGAAGCGCATCAGGCCGCCGGAGTCAAAGGCCGGGATCCAGAAAATGCCATTGGCGTCAAAGCGGGGACGACGCGGGCCAAGCATCGGGGTGTCCCATTCCTTCACTTCCATTGTCTTTGAATCGATCCGCCCGATCTTGCTGGCATAAAGTTTGGCATACCAGATCGAGCCATCGACCGGATTGACGTCGATTCCATATGGGAAGGCCAGTATCTGCTCGCCGAAGAACCGGTGGGTGGACAGATTGAGGTGAACCGCCTGGTCGGGAAACCAGCTGCCGATGCGCATCAGCGTGGGAAACAGTTGGTCGGTGACCCAGCGCAGCACTCCGTTTGAGGGCAGCCGCATCACGGTCATCTGTTCGGTTTTCGGATCGAACCGGCCGATCTGGTTGGACGCGACGATCGTAAACCAGACGATATCGTTCTTGTCGACGCGGATGGTGTGCGGATAGAGCGCGTCGTGTCCGACTTGGTAAGTCTTGAATGCCTTGGTCCTGGGATCGAAGTTCATCAGCGTACTGGACAGAGCATTGGTGATCCAGATCCGTCCGTCACTGGTCTGTGCCATCGAGTGCGGTCCGTGCTTGCCGGTGAATTGCCCGATCGGCAGCTTCATGCCCGAGAAGATTCCGCCGCGCGGGAGATCAATATCCGGCAGCTTGTACTGTTCGATCTTGCCGGTTTCGCGGTCGAGCACCCACAGGATGTCGTGGCCCTCGTCTGTGCCATAGAGCAAACCGTCGTCGGCCACATCGGCGTCGTGGATAAAGGTATAACCGTCGCCCACCAGCCATTCGCGCACCTTGGCGCGAGCGAGCTCCGGGTTGGCACCATAACTCTGGCTGGCTTGGAACGGCTTGCCATCGAAGCCCTTCCACAAGGTTTCCGCAATCACTCGCCCCTGTGCCTGGCTTTGCATGGCCAGCATGTTTTCCATTTTTTCGACTTCGCCAATCCACTGCTCGTGATCGCGCGGGATGCGAGTCCAGCCGTTGCCCATCTGGTGGCAATAGTTGCACTGGCTGACGAAGGCCGGGCGATCGCGCTTGAGGTTGGGCCAAGGCAAGCGGGCATTGAATGCGGAGGCCGACAGCGTTTCGTTCATTTCGCCAAGGCTTGCGAACGTACCCAGCGATACGTTGACCCGTGCCGAACCACCGGCTGAAGCCTGCTGCTCCACAGTGTCGTCCTTGAATCCGGACAGGCGCCCGCGGACGTTGAGTTTCCCGGCATATGGGGTGCGGATTGCATAAGACCCGTCGGCGGCTGTGTAGACGGTCTGTCGGCGCTCGCCGTCAGCGTCGAACACGGTGACCATTGCGCCATAGGCAGGCCGACCGTCAGGCAAGGTTACCCGACCCGTGAAAGACGCAGCTTGGCCGACGACCGGCTGGACCAGCATGGCAATCGCCGTGAAAACAGTGGCGGTTCGTTTCATCGCGAATTCTCTCTCAGGCCGCGCGTGGGGCGGGGTTGAACCAGGAGTGGAGCGGCTTGCCCCGGCGTAGTCCGAGCAGCAGAGCGGGTGCGACCAGCGCCACGGCAGGACCACCGGTCACCAGGTTGATCAGGAGCGAGACGCCGGAGACGTCGAGCTTGTGCGTCCCAAGGACATCGCCAAAGGCCAGCACCAGCACCAGCAAGGTTCCGCTGAACAGGTTGACCAGCGTCACGACCATGAACAGGCGTCCAGCCTTGCCTAGCCAAAGCAAGGCGGCCATCAGCACTGCGACCACGGCGGGCACCAGATAGCCGTTGGCGCTCAGCCCCAAATAGCCGATCAACAGGCCAAGGATCAGAATTGCAGTTGCAAGCAGCCGGGCCGAACCCGGTCGTTTAACGGTTGGCATGGGCACCCCCTCCAGATCACCATCTTGGTTTGTGTTAACAGAGGGTCGATTCAAAAAGTTGACTTTGCGCGCCAAAATGTTTTGATGTTCGGATGGTCAAATGGGTCCGTAGCGGAGTGATGGAGGGCGCACCCGAACTTGTCGCCGAACTGGGCGGCGACTACCGTGCTCTGGCCCGCGAAGCCGGCGTTCCGCAAACACCAATGGCCAATCCCGATCTGCCGATGCGGGTTGATCGCTTTGTCGCGTTCATGGAACTTGCTGCGACGGGACTTGGCGAACCTGCATTCGGCCTGCGGTTGGGGCCATACCAAAGCCTTTCGCTGTTCGGACCAATGGCCCCGCTCTTGGGCAGCGCGGCGAACGTTCGCAGCATGATCATGGATATTGCGGATTTTTTCCCCCTGCATACCCAGGGAACGATCGTCGGCGTGGAACCGGCCGAAGGAGGCCTGCTGCTGACTTATGAACTCAGCACGGAGGTTGCCAGTCAGCAGCGCCAGGTGATCGAACTCGGCTTCTCGGTGATTGCGCGCGAGATGCGCCGACACGATCCCATGTGGAAGCCAGACATGGTGACGATGCGCCATTCGCCCCCCAAAGACCTCTCCTGGCACTCCCGCCTGCTGGGTGATCGCATCATGTTCAATGGAGATCGCAATGCGTTGCTGCTCGATCAGGATCTGCTTGCGCGGCCTGTGGCCGGGGCCGACCCTGCGGTCCATGGGCAACTCGCCGCGCAATATGGAACCGCAGCAAGATCGGTCGAGGGTCTGGACGTGCTGCAGACCGAAGCCCTGATCCATACGATGTTGCCCTTTGCTCCAATCGACCTGCCGATCGCAGCGCGACTGCTCCGCAAGTCCCGCCGAACGCTGCAACGTCGGCTCACGGCCCATGGAACTAGCTTTGCGGACATCTTCGTCAGGGTTCGGGCTAGTCTTGCGCTACTCTATCTGAGGGAGTCGTCGCTCACTGTGGCAGAGATTGCGGAGATCCTTCAGTTCTCCCAAACCAGTGCGCTGTCGCGTTTCATGACCCGGACGTCTGGCAAAAGTCCGCGCCAGATCCGCAACAATCGTCCTGTGGCGTGACACGATGAAATCTCGGGGCACGGATGCCATCAGGCAGGGCGTTGCTCCGCTGGCGCAAATCTCCGAGATTATGCTCCTGGCCGCCGTGAAGGACCCCAGCGCCGGATCATGGCATGCTGACGGATTACTGCGCCGACGCGATTGTGAGATGTTCACACCATCAATGCCCGCCTGAGGCAATGACGTGCTCCGAAGGCGGCCAGTCCGCGCCGCGGATGTGTGCGCGGATTCGACTGGGAGGGGCCGCACGGGTGCTTTTGAAGTTCATGGTTAACGAAATAATAATACGAAACTAACTTGATCTTGCACTCGCGGAAAATTGACTCTACTTGAGAAATGCGAGTGCCGTAGCTCGCCAATCAGGGTCGTTTCGTTTTGCGTTGGTGGCGTATTGCTTTGCGTGCGGTCGATTTCGGCCAGTTAACGCGCGGCGTGTGCTCCAATTGGCAAGTAGAGTAACAATTTTTGTAAATGATGCAGGGAACCCCCATTCATGAAAAAACAGTCTTTTGCTAACCGGCTGCTCCGCTCAACCGCACTTTTGCCAGCGCCATTGCTTGCGTTTCCGGGCGTCGCTTTTGCAGACTGCCTTCCCAACGCGGGCGGCACTATAGTTACGTGTCAGACGACTGATCCCGACGGCTATGATGGGTCCGCGGTTTCGGGTCTGACGATCAATGTCGGCCCAGGCGCATCGGTTGATGGCGGCTCGCTTCAGGCGGGTGCTTCAAGCGCAATTAACAATGAAGGCACTTTGAACGGTGCCAATATTTCTGTCGGCAGTGGCAGTCGCGTTTCGAATGCGGCCAACGCGCCAGGCTCGATTACCGGCAACATCAATTTTGCCGCGGCGGGAGCCAGCCAGACGAACATTCTCGAGAATTTCAGGGGCCTCGCGCCCGCAACGATCACCGGCGATATCGTTTCTGCAGGCGGTGCGTTCCTCGTCACCAACGATGGCACGATTGCCGGCAATCTCACCTCGGCCGGCGTTACGACGATCAACAATACGGGCTCGATCACCGGCACGACGGTTTCTGTCGGCGGCGGCAGCACGATCAACAATCTGGCCAGTGGCCCCGGCTCGATCACGGCTGACATTGCCTTTGGCGATGCAGGCACCACGCTGACCAACACGCTGAACAACCTCGGCGCGTCAACGATCACCGGCAATGTCTCTTCGGCAGGCGGTGCATTCAACCTGACCAATGCGGGCACGCTGACGGGCAACATCAGCTCTTCGGGCAACACCACGATCGGCAACACCGGCGCGATCACGGGCGATATCCTGCTCGGAGCGGGCAACGACACGATCACCACGACAGGCACGATCACCGGCAACATCGATATGGGTGCCGGCACCAACACGATCGGCTTCGGATCGTCCGCTGCACTGCCGACCGGCACGCTCACGGCCGACGCAGCTGGCCTCAACACGATCAACCTGTTCGGTTCGGCGGCAGATACGCTCAATATTGCCGTCACCAACTTCGATGTCATGAACAAGGATGGCACCGGAAGCTGGGCACTGACCCAGACAGTTTCGCTTGCAGACCGGATCAACATCAATGCGGGCACGCTCATTGTCGATGATGCAGACTTCCTTGGTGGAAACACGATCGTCAACAATGCGACACTGAACTTCACCAATTTGGCGAGCGGCACCTATTCCGGTTCCATGTCGGGCGCTGGGGTCGTCAATGTTGGCGGCGGTGGCGCAAGCGTCACGACCTTCTCCGGCACCAATACCTATACCGGCGATACCACGATCACTCAGGGCACGCTTCAGCTCCTTGGTGGCGCAGCCATCGCGGATACGGGCAACGTCGTTGTGACGACCCCGGGCATCCTTGATGTTGCGGCTTCGGAAACAGTCGGCTCGATCAATGGTGACGGTTCGATCACCCTTTCGGGCGGTGACCTTACCGTTGGTTCGGGTGCATTCTCGGGCGATATTTCAGGCGCCAATGGCCTGACAAAGATCGGCACCGGGTCGCTGGTGCTTTCGGGCGCCAATACCTTCACGGGTGCAGCAACGGTCAGCAATGGCACGCTTGAACTGCAAGGTGGCAATGCGATTGGCGACACAACTGCTGTCATCGTCAATGCAACCGCTTCTCCTGCCGCAGCAGGCAACCTTCTGGTCAGCGCTGCCGAAACAATCGGCAGCTTGTCGGGCAATGGCGGAACGGTCGTACTTGATGCTGGCCTCACCACAGGTGACGCATCGAATACCACCTATGCTGGCGTCATCTCAGGTGCTGGCAGCCTCACCAAGCAGGGCACGGGCACCTTCACGCTGACAGGTGCCAACACCTACTCGGGTGGCACGGTGATCAACGCGGGCACGCTCGAAGGCGATACGACATCGCTTCAGGGCGATATTGTTGCCAATGCTGCTGGCACATTGCTCTTCACCCAGCCAGCCAATGGCACCTATGCAGGTGCGATCAGTGGCGCCGGCGTGGTGACCAAGGCTGGTGCAGGCACACTGACCCTGACCGGAGACAATTCCGGCCATAGCGGTACGACAAACCTCAATGGCGGTACGGTTTCCATCGGGGCTGCCAACAACATCGGAACCGGCACGCTCGCTTTTGACGGCGGCACGCTCAACACGACAGGTGCTTTGACTCTGGCCAATGCGGTTACGCTTGGCGCGGGTGGCGGCACGGTCCTGACGGGCGCTGACACAACGCTCTCGGGCGTGATCTCGGGTGCTGGTGCCTTGGTCAAGACGGGTGCAGCCAACCTGACCCTGTCGGGTGCCAACACCTATAGCGGCGGCACCACGGTTTCGGCCGGAACGTTGACCGGAACGACGACGTCGCTGCAGGGAGACATCCTCAACAATGCTGCGGTGGTCTTCGATGACGCAGGGCTTGGCACTTATGCCGGGAACCTGACCGGGACGGGCACACTGACCAAGTTGAACACGGGTTCGGTCACGCTGTCTGGCGTCAACACCTACAGTGGCGCGACAACAATTTCGGGCGGCACGCTGATTGCAGCGGGCACCGGGATTGGCGATTCTTCAGCTGTGACTGTTGATGCTGGTGCGCTGTTCCAGCTCACGGGTGACGAAACGATCGGCAGCCTTGCGGGTGCCGGTGATGTCGATACGGGCGCCTTCACGCTGACGGCGGGTGGCAATGGTAGTTCGACATCCGTGACCGGCACATTGGTCGGTACGGCTCTCACCAAGACGGGCGCTGGCAACTTCACGCTGGGCGGCACGGGTACCCTGACGGGCGGCATTGCTGCCAATGCGGGAACCGTCTCCGTCGGCGGTGCCTACACCAGCCCGGCCACGGTTGCTTCCGGTGCAACGCTCAATGTTCTTGCGAGCGGAGCACTGACCGGAAACGTAACCGGCGCGGCCGGTTCGTTCACGGTGGTCAATGGCACTGTTACCGGCGATGTGGCCAACGCAGGGCGCTTGTCCGGTGCGGGCACGATCGTGGGTGCGGTGACGAACACGGGAACGGTTGCACCAGGCAACAGCCCCGGCATCCTCAACATCGACGGCAGCTTTACGCAGACTGCCACCGGCACGCTTGCGATCGAACTGACGCCGTCAGCCGTTGCGGGCACGGGTTATGATCAGGTCTCCGTAACGGGCCTGGTCGGCACGGCCGCACTTGATGGAACGCTTGCGCTGGCTCCGGCTGCCGGGCTCTACACGGCTGGCGCAACCTACGACATCGTGTCGGCAACTGGAGGCATCACGGGTGGCTTTGCAACCATAACGGGTGCGACGCTCTCTCCGTTCCTGTCGTTCACTGCCACGGGCATTGTGACAACCGCCACTCCGGCACAGGTTTATCGCCTGACCGTAACGCGGACGTCTTATGCAACCGGGCTTGGCGCATCTGGCAATCCCAACCGCATCGCGGTTGCCAATGGCTTCCAGACCCTGGTTGCTGGTGCAACCGGTGATACGGCAACGCTTGTGATCAATGCCGACAATTCGACGGCAGCGCAGGCAGCGGTGCTCTTCGACCAGCTGAGCCCCGAAGCTTATGGCGCCTATGCAACGGCGCTGCAGGATCAGGGTGAACTGTTCACACGTCAGGTTGCGCTGCACCTCATGCAGGCACAGGCAAATGAAGATGGCCGCGCCCGCATCTGGGGCAGTGGTTACGGTCAGTGGGGCAATGGCAAGAACAGAAGCTTCCTCGTCGGATCGGATCAGGACATCACGGGTGGTACGCTCGGCGTGGACTTCGGTTCCGGCGGGCTGACGTTCGGCGTTGCTGCCGGCTATTCGCAGGCGAAGGTCGACTTCCTTGCGGGTACATCGCGCGGCAAGAGCAAGGGCTGGCAGGTCGGCGGCTATGCTGACTATTCGGCTGGTCCGATCTCGGCCAACCTTCAGCTCGCTTACATCGATGGCAACATCGATGCGACACGTTCGATCTCGGTCGGCGGCGTCGGACGGACTGCGGTTGCCAGCACCGATGGAAACCTGTTCCGGGCCGTTGGTACCTTGGGCTATGACCTCGGGCAGGATGGCAACAAGATCCGTCCGTTCGTTGGTGTGGACTTCAGCAACGGCAAGGTGAACAGCTTCACTGAAACCGGCGCCAATGCAGCCAACCTCAACGTCAGCAGCATCAAGGCAGACCGGACCGATGTTCTCGCCGGCCTTGATGTGGTCTTCAAGACTGGCAGCCTGACGCCTTATGCCCGTGCGGCATATCGCTATCGTGCAAGCGGCCGGAATGGCAGTGTAACCGCCAATTTTGTCGGCAACGCGGGATCGGCCTTCACGGTAACGAGCGAAGTTGCCGGGCGGTCTGAAATTGATGTCGATGCAGGCTTGAGCATGGCCATTGGCAAGGGTGCGTCAGCTTCGGTTGGCTACCAGGGTGCATTCCGCAACGATGTCAATCGTCACGGTGTTGCAGCCCAGCTCAGCTTCGGCTTCTAACGACCAAAGCCCGCAGCAAACGCGGGCTCTGAAATTCGGCCCGCTCGCACCAGAAGGTGCGGGCGGGCCTTTTTTTTGCGTTTGAGGGATTGGGATCCGGAAACATTCAGTACCCCGTCGCCCTGCGCAGGCAGGGGCGACGGAAGATTTATAGTCCCCTTATGTTCCTATTTGCTTGACAAATAGGAGATAACATGAAACACACATCCCCGTCACTCGATCGGCGTTTCTAGGTCGCACGGGTCGAGGGGCGGGACTGCTGGATAAGGATTATCCCTCTCCAGCAAAAGGTCGGCGCGAAAGCGGCAGGCGTCTGCACTCTCCTCAAATGTGCAGCCACGCGCTCTGCTGTCGTTTTGAACCGGTCCGGGCGTCTTTGGAGGGAGCAATCCCTTCTTGCAGGCGGGCTTTCGGGCCTTACCCCCCTGCAAGGACGTGCCGGATGAGAAGGCGGTGGTTCGAGACCGGGCGCCGGTTACGCACTCGAAACACCTTCCACCGCACAAAGGCAAAACCCGCCGGACGCCCCCCAAGGCTTCCGCACCGACCGTCCCGCCCCCCGCTCATCTCGGGAAGTCTTCGCGTGCCCTCTGCCCGTCAGGACGCTCTCTAGTGTCCCATGGCGGCCTGACCTGGCTTAGTTTTCGGTCGTGGTGCGAGCCAGACGAGCCAGGCGCCAACAAACAGGACGACCGCAGCTATTGAAAACAAGTGGTTGGCCCCGATTGTCGCTGCCTGTGCATCCACCATCCGTTCGATTGTTCCGCGCGCTTGTTCCAACGTCATGCCCGTTGCCTGCAGCTGCGCCATCGTGCCGTCGGCTCCGTTCAGAGTGCCCGCCAGGTTGGCGCGCGCCTCTCGCGTGGAAGTGTCCCACATCGAGGTGGAGAGGGCTGTACCCGCCGCCCCGGAGACCGTGCGCATGAAGCTGAGCAGCCCCGCGGCCGAAGCCATCTCATGCATCGGCACGGCGGAAAGCGAAAACAACATCAGTCCAAGGAAGAAGAACGGCATTCCGATGCCTTGCAACAGCTGCGGCATACTATAGTCCCAGAATGTCCCATCGGTGTTCCACTGGGTGCGCAGCAATGAAATGAGAACAAGCCAGATCATCCCACCGGTAATCAGGATGCGGGTGTCATACCGGTCGAACGCCTTGCCGGCGACGGGAGCCATCACTATTGCAAACACGCCGACAAAAGCCATCGCGTGCCCGGCCTCGCTGGCAGAATAGCCGATCACCGATTGCAACCAAAGGGGCACTAGTACGATCGTCGAGAACATCCCGCCGAAACCCAAAGCCATTGAAATCAGCCCGACCCAGAGTGAACGGTGTCGCAACACCCGCAAGTCCACGACCGGATGTGGATCGGTCAGCTCCCAGATAACAAACGCTCCGAAGGCCACGAATGAGGTGATTGCGAGCGCGATGATCATGTTCGAGCCGAACCAGTCATGCTCGCGACCCAGATCGAGGACCAGCTGGAAGCAACCCACGAACAGGACAAGCAGGACCAGACCGATGGTATCGATCCGCGCGCGTTCGGTCGGGGTTTCGTAGCGCCCGACCAGATTGACGATGATCCCGAGACAAAGCAGCACGACCGGCAAGTTGATGTAGAATATCCACGGCCAGCTCCAGTTGTCGCTGATATAGCCGCCAACGATCGGACCGAGGATCGGAGCGGAGATTGTCGTGACACCCCATATCGCGTTGGCCGTGCCGATCTTCTCTTGCGGAAAGATCCTTAGGATCAATGTTTGGGTCAGTGGCATGAGCGGTCCGCCGCATAGTCCCTGGAAAACGCGCAGCACGACCATCAACTCGATCGTCCGCGCAAGGCCGCAAAGGACCGAGAACACGGCAAAGCCGACCAACGAGACGACGAGCGTGCGGTAAGTGCCAAAGCGAGCCGCCAGCCACCCCGTGAGCGGGACCGTAATTGCCTCGGCAACCGCGTAGGAGGTGATCGTCCAGGTGCCCTGCGATGGCGAGATGGCGAGGCCGCCCGCAATGTGGGGAACCGAGACGTTCGTGATTGTGGTGTCGAGAATGACGACGAAATTGGCCAGGGCAAGGCCGATCGCCGCCAACCATAACCGGGCGCCGGTCAGCGCCTGGATCGGCGCAGTGTTCATCGTCCGCGCGTATCGATCGTTGCGCTCATCGACAGCCCGACGCGCAACGGGTGTGCCTTCAGCTGTGCAGGATCGAGCTGAACGCGGACGGGCAACCGCTGCACCACCTTTACCCAGTTCCCCGAGGCATTCTGGGCGGGAATGATCGAAAAGGCTGCACCAGTGCCCCCGGCAAAACCCTTCACTCGCCCCCGAAACACGACCTTGCTGCCATAGAAGTCGCTCGTCAGCTCAACGGGCTGGCCGGGCTTGACTTCGCGCAGCTGGCTCTCCTTGAAGTTGGCGTCGACGAACATCGCATCCAGAGGCACAAGCACCATCAGTTGCGCGCCCGCGTTGATGCGCTGGCCAACCTGCGCATTTCGGTTGGTCACAACGCCGCTGATCGGCGCGCGGATCACCGTGCGTTCCAGATTGAGCCGCGCCTGGTCCACGCGCGCCTGCGCGGCAACGACATCCGGTGCTGTCGATTCGGTAAACCCGGCGGTCAACGCTTCAGAGGATTCCAGATCGCCAGCGGCAGAGGATTTCATTGCTGCAGCAGTCGCCACTTCGGCCCGGGCCTGTGTCAATTTGGCGCGCGCTGCCTGCCATGCTGCCACGCTCTGCGAGACTTCTTCAGCCGACACGGCTCCGCTGGCGGCAAGCTTTTGGCGGCGTTCATACGCCTCTTGCGCCTTGCGGTGCTCTGCTTGTGCTGCTGCCAGTCGGGCCTGTGCCTGAGCAACATCCGCGTCACGTGCATCGACCCGGGCAGCCGAGGATGTGCCGCCGGAACGGGCCTGGCGGAAGCGCTGGCGTGCCTGCATCAACAAGGCTTCTGCATTGGCAAGGTCGATCCGAGCGTCTGCATTGTCGATCACGAGCAGCACATCGCCCTTGGCAACCTGCTGCGTGTTGCCAACGCGAACCTCCTTGACCGCGCCCGAAACCAAAGGCGTTACCACAGCAGAATCTGCGCCGACATAGGCGTTGTCTGTGTGGACCCGGCCCGCTTGCGTCAGAAAATACCAAATGCCCCAGACAGCTGCGACGACAATCAGCGCGGTGGCAAAGAGGCGAAGATATTTTTGGCGATTGCTCTGCACGGCTGGATCGGGTTCCGCCATCGGTGCATCAGTTTGAGGAAGGGCCGTTTCGGTCATCGGTTTGTTTGCTCCCCGTCCGACAACGGAGCGGCAAAGCCGCCGCCCAACGCCCGGACCAGTGTTACGTCAAGCAGGAAGGCACGTGCTTCCAATTCGGCCAGCGCGCGCTGGCTCGACATTGCGTTGTCCTCTGCTGTCAACGCCTGGATGAGGTTGGCGACGCCCTCGGCCTGCCTTCGCCGCATTAGCCGTGCAGCTTCTGCAGCAGATTGCGCAGCCGTGCGCGCCGTTGTCAGGCGCGCAGTCAGAGCGCGTTTCGATTCGAGTGTATCGGCCACGTCGCGCAAGGCACCCAGCAGGACCTGGTCATATCGGGCAACCGCTTCATCATATCCGGATTCCGCCGCCCTGTAGTTGCTGCGCAGTCGTTGTCCGTCAAAGATCGGCAAGGTGGCCGCCGGTCCGAAATTCGCAAATTGCGATCCCGAATTGAACAACTGTCCCAGCCCCAGAGATTGCAATCCGGCGACTGCCGCAAGATTGATGTCGGGATAGAATGCCCGTCGTGCGGATTTTACCCTGAGCGCTGCTGCTTCAGCGCGAAGCCGGGCGGAAACGATGTCCGGGCGACGGCCCAACAGGCTTGCGGCGAGATTGGCGGGAACGTCAGTCGCATAACGAAGGTTCGGGCTGGGGATGGGCAGGCGCTTTGCCCGGTCGGGTCCAGAACCGATCAGCGCGGCAAGCCGGTTGCGCTCCAGCGCGATCGTCTCTTCAATGGCTGCCAACGCCTGTTCGGCACCGGCCCGGCGCGCCGTCGCCAACTCGAGATCGGCGCGATTGTCGATCCCGGCGCCAACGCGCTGCTCCGTCAATTGCTCGATTCCGCCAAGCGCCCCAACGGAACGGACGGCAAGTTCACGGGCGGAATAGAGCTGCACCAAATTGCCCCAGCTGAGCGCAATTCCGCTGGACAGCAGCAACCGGGCCTGGGCAGCGTCGACCCGTGCCGCCGCTGCTTCGCCGCGCGCAGCGGCAAGCGCTGCCCGATTCCTTCCCCAGAGGTCCAGATCAAGGCCCAATGTTGCCGAGAGCTTGCCTGTCTCGACTACGCCTTTGGGAATGAATTGGGCCGGGATGCCAAGGTTGTAGCTCTGTTTGTTGCCGCCCACCGTGCCATCGACCGAAAGGGACGGTTGAAGTTGGCCGCCTGCCCGA
>JAGNTK010000135.1 GCA_017987575.1 Novosphingobium sp.
ACCACCAAGTTCCGTGAAACCACCTTCTCCGCCTCGATCGACGGCCCGCTGATGACGCTGCCCGGCGGCGATATGCAGTTGGTGGTGGGTGTGGAATACCGCAAGCAGCGGATCGACGACACGCCTGATATGAACGCACAGACGGGCAACCTGCTGGGTCTGACGGCAGCGATCCCGACCCGCGGCACCGATTCGGTCAAGGAAGTCTTCAGCGAAGTGTTCATCCCGCTGCTGGCAGATCTTCCGTTCGTCAAGAACCTGAACGTGAACGCCTCAGTTCGCTATACCGACTATGCTTCCTACGGCAGCGACACGACATACAAGATTGCCGGTGAATGGGAGTTCTTCGATGGCGTGGGCGTCCGCGGCAGCTATGGCACCTCCTATCGTGCTCCGGCTCTGGCAGAACAATTCCTGGGTGCGACCAGCGGGTTCATCGGTTCGGGCAGCGATCCGTGCGATGCCGATAACTTCCCGGCAAATCCGGCGAACTATTCGAGCCTTCAGCAGACCGTTGCGGCCAACTGCTCATCGATTGGTCTGAACGTCGCAACCTTCCAGCAGAACAGCGGCATCACGGTGTTCACCCGTGGTGGCGCCGAAACCGGTCTGGCTGCTGAAACGTCGCGCAACTGGTCTGCTGGTGTGGTGCTGAGGCCGAAGATTTCGGGTTCGACCTCACTCTCGCTGGCGCTCGACTATTTCGACATCAAGGTCAGCAACGGTGTGTCCTCGCTCGGCGGCGGCACGATCTTGTCGCGTTGCTATTCGGACACGGCATTTACCCCGACCACCGGGTTCTGCCGCTTCGTTTCGCGCGATACGAACAACATCCTGACCGTAACCAGCGGGTATGTGAACCTGTCGGTCGATATCGTGAAGGGCTTTGAGTTCAACGGTCGCTTCTCAACCGATGTGCTCGGTGGACGGTTCACGCTCAATGCCAACGTCACCAAGTACAATGAGCAATCGGACAAGGTATTCGCTGAAGAATTCCTGCGCGATGCGAACGGCACACTCAACAATCCTGATTGGGTCGGTTCGTTCGATGCGACCTTCCGCAAGGGGCCGGTGACCTTCCGCTATGGATTGACCTGGTCGCAGGGCAGCTCGGGTACGTACGACTACCTGGCCACCAGCCGTACCACTGGCCTGGTCAATGCTGCACTGGCGCAGTCTTATCGTGACAACTACCTCCTCGAAGTGCCGGACTATTTCCTGCATTCCGCGTCGGTGCAGTTCAACGTCAACGACAAGTTTGAATTGACCGCTGGTGTCCGCAACATCTTCAACACCGAACCACCGCGGATCTCGGTTGACATCTACAACACGATCGGAAACGCTCCGCTGTATTCGGGCTATGACTATGTTGGTCGTACCTTCTTCGTGAACACGACCTTCAGCTTCTGATCGCATACAGCGAACTGAAACGGAAAAGGGCCCCGAGTGATCGGGGCCCTTTCTCGTTGGAAGCAAGGCGTTCTGTCGTGTGATCAAAGCCGCGCAGCGGCGGCGTGCTACCCGATCGTCATCACCAGCGCACCGTCACCCTCGTCGATTTTGACCGTGCTGCCATCGGGCACTTCGCCGCCCAGCAGCTTTTCCGCCAGCGGGTCCTGCAAATAACGCTGCACGGCGCGCTTCAGCGGCCGCGCGCCATAGACCGGATCGTAGCCAACCCGGCCGAGCCAGCGCATCGCCGCATCGCTAAGGTCGAGCACAATCTTGCGGTCCTTGAGCAGGCTCTGCACCCGGCCAACCTGGATTGCGACGATCGGCGCCATGTGCTCCTCGCCCAAGCGGTGGAACAGGATGATCTCGTCCAGCCGGTTGAGGAATTCGGGGCGGAAATGCCCGCGCACGATCTCCATCACCTGCGGCTCGACCGTATCGACGTCCTGCCCTTCCTCCAGATTGGCGAGGTACTGGCTGCCAAGATTGCTGGTCAGGATGATCAGTGTGTTGGTGAAATCGACCTGCCGTCCCTGCCCGTCGGTCAGCCGTCCATCGTCGAGCACTTGCAGCAGCACGTTGAACACGTCCGGGTGAGCCTTTTCGACCTCGTCGAACAGCACCACCTGATAGGGCCGCCGCCGCACCGCCTCGGTCAGCACGCCGCCTTCGTCATAGCCGACATAGCCCGGAGGCGCGCCGATCAGGCGGCTGACCGAATGCTTTTCCATGAACTCGCTCATGTCGATCCGGACCATCGCGGTGTCATCATCGAACAGGAAACCGGCCAAGGCCTTGGTCAGCTCTGTCTTACCAACGCCCGTAGGGCCGAGGAACAGGAATGAGCCCAAGGGCCGGTTCGGATCCTGCAGCCCCGCCCGCGCACGGCGGACGGCCTTGGAGACCGCGACCACCGCATCGGACTGCCCGATCACCCGCGCGCCGATCACCTGCTCCATCTTGAGCAGCTTCTCACGCTCGCCTTCCATCATCCGTTCCACCGGAACGCCGGTCCATTTGGCAACGACCGAGGCGATGTCCTCGGCGGTCACTTCCTCGCGCAGCAAGGCATTCTCACCAACCCGTTCAGCCTCAGCCAGCAGCTTCTCCAGCTCAGGAATGCGCCCGTAGGACAGCTCACCAGCCTTGGCGAGGTCGCCCTGACGCTGCGCCTGTTCCAGCTCGATCCGCGCAGCGTCGAGCTGCTCCTTGATCTTGCCCTCGGCCGCGATCTTGTCGCGTTCGCCTTGCCAACGAACGGTCAAGGCGCTCGACTGCTCCTCCAGCCCGGCCAGTTCGGCGCGCAGCGTATCGAGCCGGTCCTTGCTGGCCTGATCGGTTTCCTTGGCCAGCGCCATTTCCTCGATCTTGAGCTGGATGATCCGCCGGTCGAGCACTTCGATCTCTTCAGGCTTGGACTCGACTTCCATCCGGATCCGGCTGGCCGCCTCGTCCATCAGATCGATCGCCTTGTCGGGCAAGAACCGGTCGGCGATGTAGCGGTGGCTAAGCGTCGCCGCTGCGACAATCGCCGCATCGGTGATCCGCACCCCGTGGTGCAGCTCGTACCGATCCTTCAGCCCGCGCAGGATGCTGATCGTATCCTCGACGGTCGGTTCGCCCACAAACACTGGCTGGAACCGGCGTTGCAGCGCTGGGTCCTTTTCGACATGCTTTTGATACTCGTCGAGCGTCGTCGCGCCGATGCAGTGCAGTTCGCCCCGGGCCAATGCGGGCTTCAGCAGGTTGGAGGCATCCATCGCCCCCTCGCCCTTACCCGCCCCGATCAGGGTGTGCATTTCATCGATGAACAGGATGATCTCGCCCTCGGCGCCTTTTACCTCATCGAGCACCGCTTTCAGACGCTCTTCAAACTCGCCGCGATACTTGGCGCCCGCAATCAGGCTGCCCATGTCGAGCGACATCAGGCGGCGATCCTTGAGGCTGTCGGGTACGTCTCCATTGGCGATCCGCAGCGCGAGCCCTTCGGCGATCGCGGTCTTGCCAACGCCCGGTTCGCCAATCAGGGCGGGGTTGTTCTTGGTCCGCCGGGCCAGAATCTGGATCGTGCGGCGGATTTCCTCGTCGCGGCCGATCACCGGATCAAGTTTGCCATCGCGCGCCGCCTGCGTCAGATCGCGGGCATATTTCTTCATCGCGTCATAGGCGTTTTCGGCGCTGGCGCTGTCCGCATTGCGGCCGCCGGTCAGTTCCTGAATGGCCGTCTCCAGCGCCTTTGGATCGACACCTGCCGCCTTCAGCGCTTGCCCGGCGGGATTGGTCGCGTTCAGCGCCAAGGCCTGCAGCATCCGCTGAACTGAGACAAAGCTATCGCCCGCTTTGGCCGAGATCTGTTCGGCCGAATCAAGCAAGCGCACGCAATCGTTCTCAAAACCCGGCGCGGCCTGTGCGCCAGAACCTGAGACAGCAGGAATCTTGGCGAGCGCCTCATCGGTTCTGGCGAGCGCGATCTGCGCCGAGCCGCCCGCACGCTGGATCAGGCCCGAGGCCATGCCCTCTTCGTCCTCCAGCAGCGCCTTGAGGATATGTTCGGGCGTAATCCGTTGGTGCCCCAGCCGGATCGCGACGGTCTGCGCGCTCTGCAAAAAGCCCTTGGCGCGGTCGGTGAATTTCTCGAGGTTCATAGGTGTATCAGCCTCCTGTTACACCCAGAGGTAGTGTTGCTGTTTCGCCACACAAGGGGTGCAAGTGAGAAATGTCGCACACTGCACACCGCCGGTCATTGACCCTCCGCAAGCCGCCTAGGGCTTTGGCCGCATCGCCTTCGCCGCGTTTGGTGCGAATTCGCGGCCAAAGAAGCTGTCGCTATACCACTGCGGCGCGGCGCCTTCATCGGCGATCGCCCGCACGATGTAATAGTTCACCTCGGCAAACTTCGCCCCGGCGGCCCAGTTGATCGACAGGTTCAGATCGTCGCTGGGGCGGTGGTAGTGACTGGCGAGGAATGCCGCCGAGGCATCCTTGCCGGGACCGGCATAGCCGGTGACCAGAAATAGCGATGGAATGCCCTGCTGGACGAAGCGGTAATGATCGGATCGGGTGAACAGCCCTTCTTCGGGCACCGGATCGGGCGACAGCGCGATCCCGGTCTGCCCGGCGGCCTGTGCCACAACCGGGCCAAGCGTTGAATTCTCGGCCCCGAAGGCGATCACATCAGTGAACTGATAGGTCAGGATCGGCATATCGAAATTGACCACCGCAACCACCCGGCCCCCGCCGACAACCGGGTTCTGGGCAAGATAATCCGAGCCGAGCAGCCCGCCTTCCTCATTGGTCACCGCCGCGAACAGGATCGGGCGGCGCGGGCGTTTGCCGTCTTTGGCCAAGGCCTTGGCGACTTCGATCATCGTCGCGACCCCGGCGGCATTGTCCATCGCGCCATTGTTGATCTTGTCATCACCTTTGCCGTGGTCACCGATGTGATCGAGATGCGCGGTCATCAGGACGTACTCGCCCGCCACCGCTGGATCGGAACCGGGGATCATCGCCACCACGTTGGGGCTGGAATAAGGGCGAAATTCGCTGTTCCGCTCCAGCTTGGCCGACAGGCCCAGCGCAAAACCCCGCGGGCGCCCTCCGGCTTTGTCGGCTTCGGCCAGGATCGCATCCAGGCTGCGCCGGCCATCCCCGAACAGCAGGATTGCCGAATCCGGATTGACCATCGCCTCGAACCGAATACCGGGCGCGCGCAGGAACGGCGTGCCATCCGCCTTGAGCCAATT
>JAGNTK010000136.1 GCA_017987575.1 Novosphingobium sp.
GGCTGATTTTCCAAGGTGCGGTGGAGCAGCGCAACTTCCGCGGGCGCGGGCAGACGATTGGCCTGAATCTGGCCTATTCGAACTATTCAAAGCAGGTCGATCTTAGCTTTACCGAACCCTATGTTTTTGACAAGAATGTCAGCCTGGGTGTGAACGTTTACCGCCGCGATCTGAACAGTTTCAACTACTTCAATAACGATCGCAACACGATCTACCAGCAGGCTACAACCGGATTTCAGATTCGCGCCGGTGTGCCGCTGTCCGAATATGTCTCGGCTATCGGCAGCTATACCTTCAACTATGATGACATCAGCGTTGATCGCAGCCAGTATTTTTCCGACCGACAGAACCCCCCGTTGCTGGAATGCGATCCGATCCAGGCTGGCCGGTATTTGTGCGATGCGCTGGGCAAGCGGACGAGCTCGATTCTTGGTTTGACGCTGGTCTATGATACTCTGGACAACCGCTATCGCCCGTCGCGCGGCCGCTCGTTTTCGGTAACAACCGAATTTGCGGGCCTTGGTGGCTCAGTCAAATATGTCCGGTTCCGGGGCAACGCGGCGCAGTTTTTCAGCCTGGGTAAGGGCTTTATCTTCTCGCTCAAGGCAGAAGGTGGTGCGATTGCCCCATGGGGCGGCGGCACTGCGGCCGGTACAGAAGCGGTCCGCTTGACCGACCGGTTCTATCTGGGCGAGCCGCAGTTGCGCGGGTTCGACATTCGCGGGATTGGCCCGCGGATGCTGCGCAAGCCGTTGATCGACATTGACCCATCGACGACCGTGACGACTCCGGGACCAGATCCTGATCGCACTCGGTGGTCGGACGATGCGCTGGGCGGGCGCTATTATTATCTGGGTCATGCCGAACTCGAAATCCCGCTTGGCTCGGGTGCGCGTGAAATGGGCCTGCGCCCGTCGATCTTCATGGATATCGGCGCGGTCTGGGGAATTAAACCGCCTGTCGAGCAGGTTACCCCATTCCCGAACGGGTTATTCGTTGCCACGCGTGACCCGACTGGTGCCGCACTTTACCAGCAGATCAATGTGGCGACCCTGGTTGGAACGGTCTGTACGCCGGGCACAGCCGCCGGAAGCGTGACAACAGTAACCAATTCGGTCAATCCTACTCCGCCGAGCTGTCTCGCCAGTGCGAATAACATTGCGCTTGGTTCATACACTGGAGCCTTCCAGGAGTTCTTCGTTGGCAATTCACCCAAGCCGCGTATTTCGATCGGCATCGGGGTCAACTGGAATTCGCCGTTCGGGCCGTTCCGGATCGACTTTGCCCACGCCCTGACCACGGTCGATGGTGACGATACAAAATCCTTTACTTTCAACGTAGGAACCCAGTTCTGATGACCAAACTTCTCAAGACCTTGTGCGGCACTGCACTGGTGCTCGCTCTGGCAACTCCGCTGGCGGCGCAAAAGAAGCCCGCTCCGGCCCCGGCAGCAGCTGCTCCTGCAACCGGGCCGGTCGTGCCCGGACTTGGCGTTGCCAACCTTGATGCTGCGGTCGTGAATTCGAACGCCTATCAGGTTGCCGCGCAGCAGCGCCCGGTGACTTACAAGGCTACTGTCGATGCCTACAACGCGCGTGCAGCGCAGTTGGATGCGCAGCTCAAGACGATGATCGACAAGTTCAATGCTGATCGCGCCGCAAAGAAGCCGGATGCCGTGCTGCAGCAGCAGTACGTGGCGATCCAGCAGTTCGAAGCCCGCGCCAAGGAAGAGCTGCAGCAGTTGCGGCTGCCGATCACCCTGTCCGAAGCCTACGTAGTCGAACAGATTGCTGAAAAGCTTGATCAAGCGGTGCAGAACGCGATGTCCAAGCGCGGGATCACGATTCTGCTGGCACCCGATGCGGTGATAGCGCGGTCGAATGCCTATGAAATGACCCCGGCGATCATTGCTGAACTCAACATCCTGCTGCCCAGTGCCAATCTGGTGCCCCCACAGGGCTGGGTGCCGCGTTCGGTCCGTGAACAACAGGCCGCCCAGCAGCGGTCTGCCGGGGCAGCTCCGGCTGCCGCCGCTCCCACGCAGCCCGCGCCGCGCCCGGTTGGGCCGCAGCCCGAAGGCCGCTAAACCAAGCGCAAGGGGGCAGTGATGAGCGAGACAGCAGCAGCCGGGTCTTCGGCCTATGATATTCCGAAGATCCTGGCTGCCCTGCCGCATCGCTATCCGATGCTGCTGGTCGATCGGGTGATCGAAGTCGGCGAAGAAACCATCACCGCGGTCAAGGCGGTGAGTTTCAACGAGGGCTTCTTTCAGGGGCACTTTCCGGGCCGCCCGATCATGCCGGGTGTGCTCCAGATCGAAGCCTTGGCACAGGCTGCCGGGATATTGGCGATCGAAAGCCTCGGCCTCGCCGGAACCGGCAAGCTCGTCTATTTCATGGCGATCGAAGAGGCCAAGTTCCGCGCACCCGTTGAACCCGGCGTGCTGCTGACGCTGGAGGCAGGCTTTGTGCAAAAGCGCAGCCGGGTCTGCAAATTCTGGGGCAAGGCCTCGATCGAAGGCAAGGTGACTTGCGAAGTCAATTTCACCGCGATGATTGCCGACGCTTGATTTTCTCGCAAACGGCGGCTAAGCGCGCCGCTTCCTATTCCAGACCGGTCGGAACCGGTCGCTAGCGAAAGACACTTGCCATGAAGGCCGAAGGACATCCCGACTACCACACCATCAAGGTTCAGATGACCGATGGGACCGTGTTCGAAACCCGCTCCACCTGGGGCAAGGAAGGCGACACGCTGGTTCTCGAAATCGATCCCACCTCACACCCGGCCTGGACCGGCGGCACGCGCCAGATTGATCAGGGCGGCCGTGTTGCCCAGTTCAACAAGCGCTTTGGCGGACTTTCGCTCAAGAAAAACTGAGCGCCCAGCTTTGCTCAAACACAAAGGGCGGCTCCATTGGAGCCGCCCTTTTGCTGTGTCGTGATGGCTGAGAAGTCAGTCGCCCGAAATCTCGCGCGCATCGGCATCGCTGATCGGGCGAAGGAATTCTATGCCTGCGCGGTGATCACGCACCCAGCGAACGATCGCCTGAATGCTCCATTCGCTCGACAGGCGCAGTGACACGAACTGCCCCATCCGCAACCAGCCCGCATCGGTGTTGAGCGAGCAGCCGTGCACTGAGACGTCACACACCAGCGCTTTGCTGCGGTCTCCATGGTTCGAAAGTACCATTGCTCGGGTCTGTGAACGCATCCGCGAGACCCGGCGGGTTTGCGGAACGATCCGGTGCTGCAATCCTAGGTCAGGCTTTAATTTGGCCGCCACCGTATTCCCCTTCTACGCACATATCTGGGTGATAGTAGGAACGCCTGGTTAACAATTTGCTGTGCGGGGCGGCATGGATCACAGCTGCGGCCACGGCCGCTCGCGGTACCACCGGGTGATCACATATTTGCGGCCTTTGCGCACTTTGAGCGCGTGGTGGAGCGTGGCGGAATTCAACGCTCCATCAGCCAGACGGTTGTTCCATGCCAACAGTTTTCCGACTTCGGGCTGAATGATTTTGTCGATCAGCTTGAACCGGGTTGCTCCACCTGCTGGAACGGCATTGAGATACACCATGAAGGTCCAGGTGCGTTGCCCGGTCTCGCTGCAATAGCGGGCATAGTCATCACTGGCGGGTTCGAAATAGTCGGTATGGGCTTTGAATTCCTGACCCACTTCATAACGCTGCCCCTGAAGCGGCTCGCCCAAACGGGGATCGATCCCGCTGATTTGGGCAAGACGGGCTTCCAGTGCGGCCACGCCGGGGGCGGCTGGATCAAGATCGCAGGTTGAACTGGTGCGAAAGGCAGTATCGCCATTGGCATCGGCGATGGTCGAAGGGCGGTGATTGGCCTCAATCTGGTCAATCAAACTCTCACACAGCGCCGGATCCAGAAACCCCCGCAGTACAAACAGATCGAGCCGCGGTGTTGGAACTTTCTGCATTCCGGGCACGGTCAGCAAATGCGCGCGCGCGGTGTCGTCCACGGTGTTCATGCCCTGCTTCTAGCAGTTTTCCCTTCCCATCGCGCGGCCTTTGTGCAAATGCGCGCCCCTGCCTGAATCGCCTCTTGTGATCCGGGTCGTGGCGATCGTAGCTCAGTTGGTTAGAGCGCCGGTTTGTGGTACCGGAGGTCGTGGGTTCGAACCCCATCGATCGCCCCATTAGATCCCCTTGCGCCGAGTCAATGAACAAGCCTTCGGGCTAGGCGACTTGGCGCTTGCCGCGAAGCCGCGCTGCTGCCAAAGCGTGGCGCAGATTCTTTTGATCGCTGGGTCCATGCACGGCTTTGCCAATCCTGCCCGTTTTCTGCGCCTTGCGCGCATCCTGACATTACCCTTGCTGCTGGCTGGGATCGTCGTGACGCTGGCTGCCCTCGGCTGGGGTCTGTTCGGCGCTCCGGCTGAGCGATTGCAGGGCGATTCGGTGCGGATCCTGTTCGTCCACGTGCCCGCTGCATGGCTTGGCATGGGCGGGTGGAGCGCGATTGCAGTCGCCAGCTTGGCTGAGCTGGTCTGGCGCCCTCCGCTGGCCGGCATTGGAGCACGGGCGGCGGCTTTGCCGGGAGCGTTCTTTGCGCTGTTGTGCCTGATCACGGGATCATTGTGGGGCCGTCCGGCCTGGGGAACCTGGTGGGTCTGGGATGGCCGTCTGACATCGATGCTGGTGTTGTTCTTTCTGTACTGCGCCTACATCGCGCTGGCCGATGCAGCCAATCGCGACGGTGCCAATGGAACCCGACTTCCTGCGATTTTCGGGCTGGTTGGCGCGGTCAACATTCCGATCATTCATTATTCGGTGCTCTGGTGGAACAGCCTGCACCAGCCGCCCTCGATCAGCCTCGGCAAGAGCGAAATGGCACCGGAATTCCTTTATGGCCTACTGGCCGCCACGATCGGTTTCTCGCTGATCTTCGGTGCGGTGGTGCTGGTGCGAATGCGGGCGATACTGGCCGATGCTCAGGCCGAAGCGCGCTTGCGGCGGCGGGCGATGGAGGCAGTCGATGGTTGAAAATCTGAACCACTGGAGCTTCGTAATCGCATCCTATGGGATCGGCGTAATCGGCACAGCCGTGCTGGTCATCTCCAGCCTGCTGGCCATGCGCAATGCCGAAGCCCGCAAAGACAAGGCCCGCGACCGATGAGTGCTCCTTTGAAGGCCAAACATCAGCGCCTGGTCT
>JAGNTK010000035.1:0-8665 GCA_017987575.1 Novosphingobium sp.
GATCACGACATAGTCGCAGTCCCAGCCAGCCCGCGCCAGTTCCTGGCAGAGTTGGGCGCCCGAGGTCTGTTGAAGCAGCAAATGCTTCGGCAAAGGCAGCCGCACCCCCAGCCGCTTGGCGGTTCCGTTGCGCGCGACCAGCGCCCGGCTCAGCGATTGCTGGCGCCGGTCAAGATCGACCGCCAGAACCTTGTGCCCAGTATCGGCCAGTGCAACAGCCAGATGGAAGGCCAGAGTCGATTTCCCGACCCCGCCCTTTTCATTGGCGAGCGTGATAATCTTGGCAGGGCCGCGTGGGCGGGCCGCAATGTCGGCAACAACTACCCGGGGGTGTTCGCCGTCCACAGAAACATCCCGCCGGCTGGCGAATTGCCCGATCGAAGTGACCACGTTCATGCCGCAACCCCCATTTTCCGGCGATCACGAAAGCACTTGCGAATCGCCCGGAGGGGAAAGGTTAGTGGATAAACCTGTGGAAATCGAATCGGCTGGGAATCAAACCTCAACCCAACCGTGCGGCCACCAATTCCTTCAGATCGGCTTCGGGCCGGGCACCGTAGTGCGAGATCACTTCAGCCGCGCAGATCGCCCCCAAGGTCAGGCATTCAGCCACTGGTCGGCCATTTACGTGACCATGCAGGAACCCGGCGGCGAACAGATCGCCTGCACCCGTCGTGTCGACTACTTTGGCGACCGGTTGAGCCGGGACGTCAGTCCGCTCTCCACCCGTTACTGCCACTGCACCATGCTCGCTGCGGGTCACCACCAGCAGCGGGACCTTGGGGGCCAAATCTGCCAATCCGGCGTCGAAATCGTCGAGCCCGGTCAGTGAGGCCAGTTCAACATGGTTGGCAAACAGGATGTCAATGTCACCTGCCGCAATCATTGCGCGGAAATCGTCGCGATAGCGATCAATCACGAAGGCATCGGACAGCGTGAAGGCCACCTTGCGCCCAGCACCGCGGGCCGCCGCAATTGCCCGGCGCATGGCTGCGCGGGGCTCTTCGGGGTCCCACAGATAGCCTTCAAGATACAGGATCTCTGCATCGGCGATCGCCGCTTCGTCCAGTGCGGCGGGCGGCAAAAACTGCGACGCGCCAAGGAAGGTGTTCATCGTCCGTTGGCCATCGGGGGTCACGAAGATCAAGCAGCGCGCAGTTGGCGGATCACCGGCGCGGGCCGGCGTATCGAACCGGATTCCGCCGGCCCGGATATCATGTGCAAAGACTTCGCCCAGCTGATCGTCGGCAACCTGTCCGATAAAGCCGCAGCTTGAACCAAGCGCGGCCAGTCCGGCCAGCGTATTGGCCGCCGAACCGCCCGAAATCTCGCGCGCCGGACCCATCGCATCATAAAGCTCATGGGCGCGAGCGGTATCAATCAGCGTCATCCCGCCGCGTACCATGCCGAACCGCTCAATCAGCGCATCGTCGCACGGGGCCATGACATCGACGATGGCATTGCCGATGGCGATGACCTGGGTGCTGGGTTTGGGCATAGCAGAGTTCCTGTAACGGCGGGGAAAATCGCGCCGCGCCTAGCTGCTTTTACCCGGTCTGGAAAGCCGCGTTGACAGCGCGGGCGGGGCGAGCGATGCCGTGCCAATGCTCCAGGCCTTTCTCCGCGCACTTGCCAGCTTGACTGACCGGCGCCTGCTGCCGATCTGGCTGAAAAGTCTGGCGGCCACCGCGCTGGTCTTCGCGGTGTTCGGCATCGGTGTCTGGCACGCAATTGTTCGTTTGATAGACGACAATGCCTATCTCGCCGGGCTCGAGCCTGGCCAGACGATGGCGCTCGCCTGGCTGGCTGTTTTCCTGGTTGGCTGGTTGCTGTGGCGGATCATTGCCCTGGCCGTACTGCAATTCTTTGCTGACGAAGTGGTGCTATCGGTGGAAAGCCGCGACTATCCGGAAATGGCCGCAGCCGCGCGCCAACTGGGCTGGCGCGAGGAAGCGGGACGGGCGCTAAGCGGGGCCGGGCGCGCGCTGTTGTTCAATCTGCTGGCTTTGCCGGTCGCTTTGGTGCTGTTCGTCACCGGAGTTGGGGCTCCATTGGTATTTCTGCTCGTCAATGCTGTGCTGCTGGGTCGGGAGTTGCAGGATATGGTCTGGCTGCGGCACCGGCCCAGCAAGGATGCTCCCGCGCCACTGCGCGGAATCGAGCGTTTGATGCTGGGCGGAGTGACCGCCTTTCTGCTCACCGTGCCTGTGGTCAATTTCATCGCACCTTTCCTGGGTGCGGCTTGCGCTGTCCACCTGATCCATCGCAAGGGCCTGGTCACAAGCCGATGAACTGCAAAGTCTTTCCCCTGCTGGGCCTGAGCCTGCTGCTTGCTGCCTGCGGATCGACTGCGGCGGTGAAGAGCGCGCCTGCGCAAAGCGGGACCAAAGTGCGCACGCCAGTTCGCACCCCGATGCCAGCGCCGCCGCGCCGCGCACAGGTGCTGGCTGCACCGGGGCTGGAGGGCGTGATCGGCGCAACGCCTGATGATCTGGTGGCCGAATTCGGCCCGGCCCGGCTCGATGTCTGGGAAGGTGACGCCCGCAAGCTGCAGTTTACCGGCCAGCCGTGCGTGCTCGACATCTATCTCTATCCGTCGGCACCGGGACGCGAGCCGCAGGCGACCTATATCGAAGCGCGCCGCGCCAGCGATGGGCAGGAAGTAGACCGGGCAGCCTGCATCGCAGCGCTGCGCGGTCGCTAGAGCGGGTTGCGCTATAGCGTCAGGCCGCTGCCGCCATTGGCCGCGGAACAAAGCTTTCGCCGGTTTCCTCGTCGATAAAGGCGATCAGCGCCTTTTCCATCTCGTCGAGTTCTTCGTCGGCCTCAAGCATGTCCTGCAACCAGGTATGCTCGGCGGGCTCCAGCACGCTGGCCGCTTCGGCGTCGTCATCCCAGGCGGCCAGGACATCGTCCGTTTCGCCCGCTACCTTGAGCAGGCTGGCAAAGCCGTCTTCAACATCGGCACGGGCCATCTTGCCCAAAAAGCCGCCGATCCCGGCGCCTTCAGAGTTCATGAACGCTTCCAACTCGGTCGCGCGCGCTTCGCTCAAGGCTTCGTGCCCACCAAAGCCGAGCAGGTAATGCGCCACACCCTTGACGAACAGATCACGCCATTCGGGGGCATTGCGCTCATACAGCGCCGCATCCTTGATCCGGAACAGCGCTTCGGCCTCGCGTTGGCTGACCCCGGCGGGTCGCTCGCTGCCCGTGCCGAAGATCATGCGTTTCAGGATGGCTACCTCGCTGGCGTTGATCCCCTCGGGGCCCAGCTGGCCATGACGGGTCGGGCCATCGCCCAGCGTCACGGCTTCCTCAACGTGTTTCAGAACATAGTCGCGCAGGACCTGCGGCACGCTGGTGGCGACTTCGATTACGCGAACCAGCAGTTCGAGTTCGGCCATGGTCCCGACCCGGCCATCACGATCGACCCGGCTGATCAGTTCTTCAGCCATTTCCTGATCGACATAGCCGCGCGGTTCGACCGCGTAGACCACGAAGCTGGTCAGCGCATCGACAAAGAAATCGCACCATTCGGCGCTGGGTTCATCACAGGTGTCATTGGCGAGGAACAGCGACTCAGCCTCATCCGGGCTCATCTTGCCATCGGCCCAGCCAAGCCGGCGCAGTTCGAGGATTTCCTCGGCAGAGATCTGTCCGTCGCCGGCGATCTGGGTTGTGAGGTTACCGAATTCCAAGCTCATCGCGCAAAAGTCCCGTGCAGGTTGCGCACTCACTGTGGCGGGATATCCTTAAATCCGGGTTACCCTTGCTCGCTGACCATCCGGTGACATGACCAAGCCCTTATACTGTAAAGCTTTCCCCGCAGCCGCAGCTGCCCTTGGCATTAGGGTTTTCAAACACGAATCCGGCGGTGAAATCGTCTTCCTGCCAATCCATCGTGCTGCCGATCAGGTAAAGCACCGAACCGCCATCGATGAAGAACAGTCCGCCGGGGGTTTCGATCTTCTCATCGAGCGGATTGGCCTGGGTCACATAGTCGACCGAATAGGCGAGGCCCGAACAGCCTCGGCGCGGGGTCGACAGTTTAACCCCGATTGCATCGGCGGGGGCCTGCGCCATCAAGTCTGCCACCCGCGCCTCGGCAGCAGGGGTCAGAATAACGGCAGCGGGTCTGATCCGGGTCGTCGTCATAGCATCCCCAATTCAAGCCGGGCTTCGTCGCTCATCTTGGCCGGGTCCCATGGCGGATCCCAGACCAAATTGACTTCGGCATCGCGCACGCCGGGGACAGAGCTGACTCTGAGCTCAACCTCGCCCGGCATCGATTCGGCCACCGGGCAGTGCGGGGTGGTCAGCGTCATGGTCACCAAGACGCCATTGTTGTCATCGACTTCGACGCCGTAGATCAGCCCCAGGTCATAGATATTGACCGGGATTTCGGGGTCGAAAATGTCCTTGAGCGCAGCAATCACCTCTTCATAGAGGTCGCCGCCCGGTGCGCCGGACGCCACGCCTTCGGGCTTGGCGGCGAGGAAGCCCTCAAGATAGTCGCGCTTGCGCTCGAGCTTGTCGGTCGCCGATTCCTCGACCGTCGCGCGCGGCGGCGTGGCCACCTGATCGACTTCCTCGACTGTGAACTTCGCTTCCTGGTTCACCCGAAAATCCTCCGTGTCCGTTCAATTCCGCTAAGCAGCGCTGCAATATCGCTTTGATCCGAATAGAGCCCAAAGCTGGCCCGCGCGGTCGCCGGGACCCCCAGATGGTCCATCAGCGGCTGAGCACAGTGATGCCCGGCGCGGATCGCCACGCCGTGCTCGTCCAAGATAGTGCCGAGGTCGTGCGGATGCACCCCGGCAAGCGCAAATGAGACGATCCCGGCGCTGTCTTCTGGCCCGAACAGCGTCACATCGTTGCGCTGGCGCAGCGCGCTGCGCAGCTCGGCCACCAACGCCGCTTCGTGCGCGTGAATCTCCGCCAGCCCGATCGCGCGGACATAGTCCGCCGCCGCGCCAAAGCCGATGGCTTCGACGATCGCGGGCGTTCCCGCCTCAAACCGCTGCGGCGGCGCGGCATAGGTGGTGCGCTCAAAGCTCACCCGGTCAATCATCGCTCCGCCGCCCTGCCATGGCGGCATCGCATCCAGCAATTCGGCCCGGCCCCACAGCGCCCCGATCCCGGTCGGGCCATAAAGTTTGTGCGCCGAGAAGGCGTAGAAATCGCAGCCCAGCGCAGCGACATCGACCGGCAGGCGCGCGACGGCCTGACAGCCATCGAGCAGCAGCTTCGCTCCGACCCGGTGCGCCAGTTCAGCCGCGCGCTGGCAATCGAGCGTGGAACCCAGCACGTTGGACACATGGGCAAAGGCGACCATGGTATGCTCTGGCGTCAGCATCGCCTCCGCCGCGTCCAGATCGATCTGGCCGTCAGCAGTCAGCGGGCAGACATCGACCTGCCACCCGGCCAATTGCCAGGGCACGATGTTCGAATGATGCTCAAGCACCGAGAGCAGCACCCGGCCCTTTTCGGGATAGCTGTAGGCGACCAGATTGATCGCCTCGGTCGCACCGCGGGTGAACACCAGTTCGTCCGCCGGTGCGCCAATGAGCGTGGCCACTTTGCCCCGCGCCGCCTCAAACGCCAGCGTCATATCGGCCGAGCGGGCATAGACCCCGCGGTGAACCGTGGCGTAGTCTGTGCCCAGTGCGCGAATTACCGCATCGATCACAGCTTGCGGCTTTTGTGCAGTGGCGGCCGAGTCCAGATAGTGCCAGTCGCCTGCAAGGCCCGGAAAATCTGCGCGCCGAGAAACGGGCGACATCAGCACGATCCGCACCCCGCGCCGAGCAGCGCCGACATCTTAGGTGCTTCGGGTGAAACCGTTTTTCTCACCCAAAGCACCGAAGATGTTGTGCCAGAGACGATCACAGCATGTCTCCGAGAGCTTCGAGCGCGGTAGCGAGCAGAGATTCTTCTTCGGCTGCGCCGACAAACGCCTCGGCCACGAAGGCTTGCAGCATCAGCTGCTTGGCCAGCTCTGGCGGCAGGCCGCGCTGGGCCATGTAGAACAGGGCGTTTGCGTCGAGCTCTCCCACCGCGCAGCCGTGCGCGCATTTCACGTCGTCGGCATGAATTTCGAGTTCCGGCTTGGCATTGGCCGTCGCCGTCCGGTCGAGCAGCATGGCGCGGACCGACTGCGACCCATCGGTGCCATCGGAGCCCTTTTCGACCAGTACCTTACCCAGATAGTTGACCACGCCCTTGTTGGCGGCAACCGATCGGACCGTCTGGCGGCTGATCGCATCCGGCGCGGCATGGATCACCCGGGTGACCACTTCGAGCGTCTGCCCCGACGCCGCCAATTGCGCCGCGCCAAAGGTGAATTCAGCGCCTGCGCCCAGCGTCACGGTCAACGAAAACCGCCCATAGGCCGTGCCTGCGCCCAGCAGGTGGAGCGCAAATTTTGCCCCCGCCGCCAGCTCGACCACCAGCTCGCGCGCCAGCGGCCGATCGCCAGTGTGGGCAATCGCGACCGCCCGCTCTTCGCCCGCGCCGAGCACAATCCGCTCGGCTACGACCGGCCACAGCGGTGCCAGCGATGCCAGATCGGCATAGCGGAACGCCTCGTCGCGGCGGGTAGGAAGGGCGAGTGCCTGGCTCACGCCGCGACCGCCTCATAGCCATGCGCTTCCAGCTCGAGCGCCAGTTCCGGCCCGCCGGTCCGCACGATCCGCCCGCCGGCCAGCACGTGGACAAAGTCTGGCTTCACGTAATCGAGCAGCCGCTGGTAGTGCGTGATCAGCAGCACCGCCTTGTCAGGCGCGCGCATCACGGCGTTGATCCCGTCGCCGACCACCCGCAGGGCATCGATATCGAGGCCCGAATCGGTTTCATCGAGCACCGCAAGCTTTGGTCCCAGAATGCCCATCTGGACCATCTCGGCGCGCTTCTTTTCGCCGCCCGAAAAGCCGACATTGACCGGCCGCTTGAGCATTTCCATGTCGAGCCCCAGCAGCGCCGCCTTTTCGCGCGCAAGCTTGAGGAACTCCCCGCCCGACAGCGGCGCGAGATCGCGCGAACGGCGTTGGGAATTGAGGCTTTCGCGCAGGAACTGGACGAACGAGACGCCGGGGATTTCGACCGGATACTGGAAGCCCAGGAACAGCCCGGCGGCAGCGCGTTCGAACGGTTCGAGTGCGAGCAGATCCTGCCCGTCAAACTCCACCGAACCCTCGGTCACTTCGTAACCCGGCCGTCCACCCAGCACATAGCCGAGTGTCGATTTGCCCGCGCCGTTGGGGCCCATGATCGCGTGGACTTCGCCCGCGCCAATGGTCAGCGACAGGCCCTTAAGGATCGGCTTGTCCGCGACGGTGGCGTGGAGATTATCGATTGTCAGCAGGGTCACCGGGAATATCCTCGCGGGGCTTGGTTGGGGCGCGGACGGCTGCGCTGCTGGGTGTAGCGCGCCTTCATCGCCGCGACGATTTCAGTCACGACGGCATCGGGATCAGCCAGCACCGCTTCGGCGCTAAAGCGCAGCACCTGAATGCCGACCGCCTCAAGGCTCCTGTCGCGCCGCTGGGTCAGCGCCGGATCGCCGCCTTCATCGATCGACACTGCGACTTTGAGTGGTTGGCAGGCAAAATCGACAATCGCCGAGCCGATCACGACCTGGCGGTGGAGCTTGAACTTGCCCAGATCCTGCTCGCCCAGCTTTTCGCCGAGCAAGGCCTGCGCCGCAGTCGGCTCGCGCTTGGCGGCACGGGCCATGTCATGGATCGCATCGAGCCGCGATTCGGCAATGTTCCAGCCCCGCCCGCGCTTCTGGAGCGCAGGCGCCTCGGTGCGTTCCGAGAGCGGGAGGACGGTGAGGGTTTTTTTCATAATGCTCTCAGAAATGAAATTGCGATAGGATGCTCGTTATCCTTGAAACCTTCGGTCGCTGGTGTGTGCGGCGTTGCATCAGTCTCGATGTAGGTCAGGTGCGGATTAGCTTCGCCGGCTTGCCGAATGTCCTCAGGCATTGGACAATCGTACCAGTGGACAAACGCCTTGCTCCATTGGCCGTCCTCAGATTTCAGACCCGCCGATGCTGCGATCGCCGTCAATCTCGAAATCGCCGCGCTCATCCCACGCTCCCCTCAAGCGAAATCCCCAGCAGCTTTTGCGCTTCGACCGCGAACTCCATCGGCAGCTGCTGCAGCACTTCCTTGGCGAAGCCGTTGACGATCAGCGCGACTGCCGCCTCTTGATCGAGCCCGCGTTGCATCGCGTAGAACAGCTGGTCGTCTGAAATCTTCGACGTGGTCGCCTCATGCTCGATCTGGGCCGAGGGATTGCGGACCTCGATATAGGGCACGGTGTGCGCGCCGCAGTCTTTGCCGAGCAGCAACGAATCGCACTGAGTGAAATTGCGCACGCCCTCTGCGCCCGGCGCGACCCGAACCAGCCCGCGATAGGTGTTCTGGCTTTTCCCGGCCGAGATGCCCTTCGAAATGATCGTCGAGCGGGTGCCCTTGCCGTTGTGGATCATCTTGGTGCCGGTATCGGCCTGCTGGTAATTGTTGGTTACCGCGACCGAGTAGAACTCGCCAACGCTGTCTTCGCCGTTCAAAACGCAGCTCGGGTACTTCCAGGTAACGGCTGACCCCGTCTCAACCTGGGTCCAGCTGACCTTGCTGCGCTTGCCCTGGCACAGCGC
>JAGNTK010000035.1:8765-19541 GCA_017987575.1 Novosphingobium sp.
GTGTCCTCGTTCAGGCCCTTGGGCGCGAAGTCGGTTTCGATATCAGCCGACCAGCCGTGTTCGTAGTCCGCCACCTTGGCGGCGGCATCGTGGGCGGCTTGATCCTTCAGGGTCGGGCTATCAGTCATGCCGCGATCTCCGCCAGCCGGGTCAGCGGCACATCGGCCAGCGCGCCGCGCATCGCGGCATTGACCACGCCCCAATGCGGGCGGACCGAGCAGGCGCTTTCCATGCCGCAATCATGTTTGCCGGTATCGACGCAAGGCGTGAGCGTGATCGGACCCTCGACCGCCTCGATAATATCAGCGAGCGTAATCGCGGCGGCCGGACGTGCCAGCTTGAGCCCGCCGCCTGCCCCGCGTACCGACCGCAGCAATCCAGCGGCGGTCAGGCGGCTGACCAATTTTTGCACGGTGGGTGCAGGCAAGCCGGTTTCCTCAGCCAGTTGCGCCGCCGACACACGCGCGGAGCCGCAATGGCGCGCAGCAGCGCTCATCGTGACAACAGCATAGTCGGCCATGCTCGACAGTCGCATTGCGGGTGACTCCGGTCAAATCAGACTGATTCGTTCCGGTTTCCCTAGGCGCTTCGCTGGGTGCTGGCAATTGGCGGTTTCAAACCTGGGCTGACCCAAAAAAAGAGCGGCCCCCCGACCGAAGTCAGAGAGCCGCTTTGTAAGTTAGGATCTCGTTGCGGAATGCCACGAGTCCTTCGGGTCGCAAGGTTGAAATAGGCCGTAGTCAAATGCGTTGATTGTATGGAATCGACAGCTTGAGGACAGGAATCGCGTTGGAACCGCTTCCAATTGATCATCGCCGAATTCGGTCGGTGCGAATCGACAGGCGAGTCGCGGACTGGCATAGGCCGCCCATCATGCTTTATTCGCTGCTGCGCCCCGCCTTGTTCCTGATTGAGCCGGAAAAGGCCCATGGACTTGCTCTATCCACGCTGAAGGCCTTGCCGCTGACCGGCAGCAATTGCGCCGATGGCCCGCTGGGCTGCGAAGTGGCCGGACTGACATTTCCCAATCCGCTGGGCATGGCGGCCGGGTTCGACAAGGACGCCGAAGTGCCCGATGCGCTGCTGGGGGTTGGCTTTGGCTTTACCGAAGTCGGCTCAATCACCCCCCTGCCCCAAAGCGGTAACCCACGGCCCCGGTTGTTCCGATTGACCGAAGACCGCGCGGTGATCAACCGGATGGGGTTCAACAACGGCGGCGCCGAACAAGCAGTTGAACGCCTGGCCCGTCGCCATGGCCGCCCCGGAATTGTCGGGATCAACATTGGCGCCAACAAGGATTCGCTGGACCGCGTGGCAGACTATGCCACGCTGGCCCGGCTGATGGCCCCGCTGGGCAGCTATCTGGCGGTCAATGTGTCCAGCCCCAACACGCCGGGGCTGCGGACGCTGCAGGATGAAGGCGCGTTGGCTGAACTGCTCGACGCAGTTCTGGCGGCGCGCGGGAGCCACAAAATCCCGGTATTCTTGAAAGTCGCGCCCGATCTGGAACCCGCCGATATCGATGCGATTGCCCGGATCGCGATCGACAAACAGCTGGGCGCGCTGATCGTTTCGAACACCACCATCACCCGACCGCCGCTCAAATCACCGCAGGCCAGTGAAGGCGGCGGGCTGTCAGGCGCCCCGCTGAAGGCGCTGGCGCTGGAACGGTTGCGCGATTTCCGCAAGGCGACCGGCGGGCAGGTGCCGCTGGTCGGCGTGGGCGGAATTGCCAGCGCTGCAGACGCGTGGGAACGGATCCGCGCCGGGGCCAGTCTGGTTCAGCTATATAGTGCGATGACCTATGAAGGCCCCGGGATCGCGCGGACGATCACCAAGGGACTGGACCGGCTGATGCGCCGCGACGGCTTTGCCACCATTGCCGAGGCCGTCGGAAGCGAATAGCAAGGTGCGCATGAACCTGCGCACCTTTGCCCCTCTCGCTCTGCTGGCGCTCGCCAGCTGCACCCCCGCCCCCCAGACAAACGCCGTGCCGCCCAAGGCGCAGCTGTTTGAGAAGGGTATGGTCAGCGCCGCCGATCCGCGTGCGGCAGAGGCCGGCGCCGAGATACTCCGCGCCGGCGGCAGCGCAACCGATGCCGCGATTGCCACCATGCTGGCGCTGTCTGTGGTCGAACCACAGAGCAGCGGGATCGGCGGGGGCGGGTTTTATGTAGCGACCAATGCCCGGGGTCAGGTCGAAACGATCGATGGCCGCGAAATGGCGCCCGCAGCAGCGCATCCCAAATGGTTCTTCAAGGACGGGGTTCTGCTAAAATTTCAGGAGGCCGTACCCGGCGGAACCAGCGTCGGTGTACCCGGCAATATCGCGCTGGCCGCAAAGGCTCATTCGGCCCACGGCCGCCTGCCATGGGCCCAGGTGTTCGCCCCTGCAATGCGGCTGGCGCGCGACGGGTTTGAGATTACGCCGCGGCTCCACGCCATGCTCAAGAACAACGCGCGGGTCGCGGGGCATTCCGCAGAGGGCCGGGCGCTGTTCTTCGGCGCTGATGGTTTGCCACTGCCGGTTGGCACCCGGGTCAAAAACCCGGCGCTGGCCGATACGCTGGAACGGGTCGCGCGCGATGGAGCCAAGTCCTTTTATGCCGGTGCCAACGCGCAGGCGATTGTTGCCAAGGTAACGCTGGCGCTGACCAACCCCGCACCGATGACCGAGGCCGATATTGGCGCCTATGTCGCCAAGGACCGCGCCCCGGTTTGCGAAACCTACCGCGGCTACAAGATCTGTTCGATGGGCCCGCCAAGCTCCGGCGCAACCACGTTGCTCGCCACGCTGATCCAGCTGGAGCGGTTCGATCTGAAGGCTTTGGGCAAGGATAGCCCTGCAGCCTGGCATCTGATCGCCGAGAGCCAGCGGCTCGCCTATGCGGACCGTGCGCGCTATTCGGCCGATGCTGATTTCGTGACCGTGCCAGTCGCGGGGATGATCGACCGCAAGTATCTCGCCGCCCGCTCGGCGCTGATCAGCCCGACTGGTTCGATTGCCAAAGCCGCTGCGGGCACGCCGCCGGGCGCCGAAAAGCTCGCTTTCGCCGATTCGCCGCAGTTGAACGAGGCGGGCACATCGCATTTTTCTGTGGTTGATCGGGCCGGGAACGCGGTGTCCTACACCTCGACGATCGAAAGCCAGTTCGGATCCGGAATCGTCGCGGGCGGCTATTTCCTGAACAATGAGCTGACCGATTTCGACATGAACCCCGAACTTGGCGGGCGGCTGGTTGCCAACCGGGTTGAGGCCGGCAAGCGTCCGCGCAGTTCGATGAGCCCCGCACTGGTGTTCGGTCCGGACGGCCGGCTGCGTCTGGTGGTTGGTGCAGCAGGGGGGGTGACGATCCCGGCGCAGGTTATCCGTGCGATCATCGGCGTGATCGATTGGGACCTGTCGGTGCAGGACGCACTGGCGCTGCCGGTGATCTTCGCTCCGGGCACCGAGATCATCTTTGTCGAGCAGGGTTCGGGATTGGAAGCGATGATCCCGGCGCTGAAGGCGTTCGGCCATGCCGAAGTTCAGCCGCGCGGGCTGCCGCTGAAGGCCAACGCGATCGAGATTCGCGGCAGCCAGTTGCTGGGCGGGGCCGATCCGCGCAGTGAAGGCAGGGCTGTGGGCGAATAGCGACCAGCGAGTGGCTTGCCGCTAAGGGAAAGCACGCTTAGTCAGGGTGCCGGTTGAGGATGTGCTGCAAAAGGGGCGGTGCGCGTGGTTGATATTTCGGACCTGCCGGAGCGCAGAAATCTGGTTGAATTGCTGTTAGCCCGCGCCGATGCGCGCGGCGATGCACCGTTTCTTTGGGCCAAGCTGGGTGGTGGTTGGCAACCGATCAGCTGGGCGGAGGCTGTCCGCCAGGTCTGCTGTCTGGCCGAATCGCTTCGCGCATTGGGCCTCAAGGACGGTGACAGGGTCATGCTGGTTTCCGAGAACCGCCCACAATGGTGCATCGCCGATTTCGCGATCATGGCGGCGGGCTGCATCACGGTACCGGCCTATGTCACCAACACCGAACGCGACCATTTGCATATTCTTGAGGATTCCGGCGCGGCGGCAGTCATCGTCGCCAATGACAAGCTGGCCAAGCCACTGCTCGGCGCGGTGCTGCGATCGGGCCATGCCAAGCATGTGATCGGGATCGAGCCGCTGCGGATTTCACAGCTTGGCCCCTATGAATATCACGATTGGGCCGCGCTTATTGCAGGTGACGGAGCGAAGGCCCGGGCCGCTGTTGAAGCCCGGATTGCGAAGATCGGCCGCGGTGATACCGCCTGTCTGATCTATACCAGCGGCACCGGTGGCAGCCCGCGCGGGGTGATGCAGCATCACGGCGCAATGTTGATGAATGCCGATGGCGCCGGCCGGATTCTAGCCGAGGATTTCGGGCTGGACGATGACGATGCGTTCCTGTCCTTTCTGCCGCTGAGCCATGCTTACGAGCATACCGGCGGGCAAATGCTGCCAATCTCGGTTGGCGCGCAGATTTATTTTGCCGAGGGCCTCGAAAAGCTCGCCAGCAATATTGAAGAAGTCCGTCCGACCCTGATGGTCGTGGTCCCGCGGCTGTTCGAGGTACTGCGGACCCGGATCATGAAGCAGGTCGAAAAGCAGGGCAAAGTCGCCAACTTCCTGATGGACCGGGCTCTTGGCATTGGCAGCAGTAAGGCCGCCGGACGCAACCGTTGGCGCGACAAGCCGATGGACCTGGTGCTGGAAAAAACCTTGCGCCCGAAGATCCGCAGCAAATTTGGTGGCCGATTGAAAGCGATGGTCTCCGGCGGGGCGCCGCTCAGCCCGGAAGTCGGCGTGTTCTTCGAATCGATGGGGCTGACCATGCTGCAGGGCTATGGCCAGACCGAATCCGGCCCGGTGATTTCGTGCAACCGGCCTGCCGCAGGTCTCAAGATGGACACTGTCGGCCCGCCGCTGCGCGGGGTTGAGGTCAAGATTGCCGAAGATGGCGAAATTCTGGTCCGCGGCGAACTGGTGATGCACGGCTATTGGCGCAATCAGGCCGAAACCGACAAGGCGCTGCAGAACGGCTGGCTCCACACCGGCGATATCGGCCATCTCGATTCGGCTGGTCGGCTGGAGATCACCGACCGCAAGAAAGACATGATCGTCAACGACAAGGGTGACAATATCTCGCCCGCGCGGGTCGAAGGACTGCTGACGCTACAACCCGAAATCGCCCAGGCGATGGTGGTTGGAGATCGCCGTCCCTATGTGGTCGGACTGATCGTGCCCGATCCTGAATGGGCGCTGGAATGGGCTCAGGCCAATGGTGAGAAGTTCGCGCTGAAGGCATTGCAAGACCTGCCGGCCTTCCGTTCGGCCGTCCGTGCCGCGGTAGACCGGGTCAATCAGGACCTGTCGGTGATCGAAAAGGTCCGCCAGTTCACTTTCGCCGACGAACCCTTCACGATCGACAACGAGGAACTGACTCCCAAACAATCGATCCGCCGCCACAAGCTGAAGGCGCGGTACGGCGAGCGACTGGACGGGCTGTACAAGGGTTAGTCAGCCCCCAAACCTCAACCAGCCGCGCAGCCGGGCCCAAAGCCCGACTTTTGCGGGTTCTGACAGGTCATAAACCAGTTCTTGCACTGCTTCGGCATCCTCCAGATAGCCGATGCCCAGCGGCCACACCGGGCCGACCTGTGGCGGCAGAGCTTCGGGTTCAGCGAGGGCTTCCGGTTCGATCGAATCCGGATCGGTCGGCCTAGCCTGAGGGCTTTCAACCACCAAAGGCGGGGCGATCAGCGATTGGAGCCGTTCCTGAATGGTTGGTTCGAGCAAGGCAAAACCCGGCTCTGCTGTGCGTTCTGCCGAACGGCCTGCCGGGAAGGGTGGCACCGGCGGGCGCTGCATGTCCGCAGCCTGCGGCAGCGGTGCCTCGTCAACCGGTGGCGGAGGCAAGGCTTCTGGCTCATTGGCGGGCATCACCGCCTCGCGCGGACCCAGCATATCGCGGAAGTCCCACGCCTCGCTGGGCTTCTTCTTGACCATCAGTGGCCCACCAGCCAGCGGCGTAATCGCCGTGCCTGAATCCTCTGGATTGGACGGTACGTTCGTTGCTTGGGCAGCGTTCGCTGCCGCAATCTCGTCGCTCTGCGCCAGATTGCGCAGATCCGCGGTGCGCAGCGCCTTGTCCTCTTCGCTTTCATCCAGCACCAACACGGCCCGTTTGCGGGCTCTCGGGATGCCGGTTACCAGCAGGCTGCTGTAACGCGGGCCGGGGACCAGGCTGAGCTGTTCGTCTTCGGCTTCGCCCGCTTTCAGTACATCGTCCGGCATACCGGCAACCGGGGCATCAAAGTAGGGGTAGACCCCATTGCTGCCGGCCAGCACGCATAGCGGGCGAGGCAAACCATCGCGCTTGGTCCGTTCGCTGACCGCGCGGTAGAGAAGGGCCGAAAGCAGGCAGGCGCCCAGCGACCCGGCAGAAATCTCATCGGGATCAGGATCATCGCTGGCCAGCAGCCGCGCTTCAAGTGCGGCCAGCGCACCATGGAGATCGTCGATCCCTTCCAATGACAGGCAAGTCTCGGTCGCTGCATTATCATTGGCCCAGCTGCAGCCATGGTACGAATAGCCGTCGAGCAAATCTTCGCGGGCGCTTTGTGAAAACGGAAACGCCTCATCCGTGAAAAAGCCGACTTCAATCAGTGGCCGCAAACAGCCGTCCGGATCAGGCGCCGGCAGATCGTCCCCCGGCCAGCCAAAGGCGATCGAGATCGCGGTAACCTGGCCGCCAGGGCGATCATGACGGGCAACCGCCTCACCCAGCTTTTCCCACCCCGTCAGCGTGAGATCGCTGACTTGCACAGTCAGGAACCGTTCCGGCAATATGCGTCCCGGGCCAGCATAAGGCGCGATCAAACCGCGCAGTTTTTCAACGGCTTCGGCGGCCAAGCCCTGGCGCAGTCGACTCTCGATCGAGCGACGAAACGTATCTTCGTTCAACCCGTCTAGCAGAATGGTGGTCACAGATGGTTCCCGGCACGTTCAATGCCGGGTTGTTTCACGCAATGGTTGATTTGAAGTTACGATCCCTGCAGCTTTATCCGTCCAGACAGATTTGACTGCGCGCTGCGGGCAAACAAAAAGGCCGGGGCTGACGGTGGTCCACACCCATCAGCCCCGGCCCCTTTGATCGCTTACGCGATGCGCTGGCCCAGCTTATTCAGCCTTGGCAGCGTCGGTCGCGGTAGCAGCAGTGGCATCGTCCGACGAAGCCGCAGCAGCTTCGGTCGAAGCAGCGGTTTCTTCAGCGGTCACAGCAGCTTCTTCCTTCTTTTCACCGCAGGCGGCGATGGCGAGCGAGCCAGCCGCAACGGCGGCGAACAGAGCAATCTTCTTCATTGGGAATCCCCTTGTGTTAACCCTTGCACGCCGAGGGCGAGCAGCGCGCGGTTTGCCCGGTTCCAAGCCGCTTGTCGATTCCCAAAATTGCAACAAAGCGATTTGTTGGCTCAGGCCGCCTCTTTTTCCACCCATTCGGGGTAAAAACTGGGCGCACGGGCGGACCAACCGGGGGCGGTGGCCGCCGCTTCACTGATCGACTGGAGCAGATTCTTGCGCTTTTCCGGACGAATCTGTGGCAGTGCTGCCGCCGCGCAAAAGGCGCTGGGCAAAAACGGTCGCGCTTCGGGGCCAAGCAGGCGTTCATACAGAAACCGGAAGGCCGAAAAGCATTCGATCCGCTCTTGGGCCAGATCGAACGCGGCAACCCGGATCAATTTGCCGATGAAACTTTCCAGCGCATCAAACCCGGTATCCTCAGGAATTGCGCCGCGCAGGCCTTTGAGATCCTGATATACGACATACTGGCTGCGGATCGAAGCGCTCTCCGCGGCATCGCGGGCCCACAGTTTGAACGCATCCTGCCGCCCCAGCCCAACATCAAGGCTGCGCTTGATATAGCGCTGTTCGCAGGCGGTGAAGCTTGCGAATTCGCGCAGTTCAGCGATTGTCAGCGATGCGGTTCCGGCACTGGCCATGGTCTGCCCCTTGTTGATTGAGGGCATATCGCCAGAATATGGTAACGATCCGGTTAACCATGAAGGCTATCAGGGCGCTGCATCGGAACTCTGGAACACTCCATAGCCACCTGAAAGGTTTGCCATGCCCGCCTTTGATCCTGCTACGCTGGAGTTTTACGCCAAGGAGGCGCCAGACTATGCCGCGCGCAGCCCCGGAGGAATTGGCCGCCACCTTGATGGCTTCCTTGAGAAGCTGGCGCCCGGCGCGCTAATCCTCGAGCTTGGCTGCGGCTCGGGGCGCGATGCCGCCGCAATTGAAGCCCGCGGCTTCAAGGTCGATCCGACCGACGGTGTTCCCGAAATGGCGAAGCAGGCCGAAGCCCGGCTGGGCCGACCGGTCCGGGTCATGCGCTTTGACGAACTGGATGCCAGCGCCGCTTATGATGGCGTGGTTGCGGCCTATTCGTTGCTGCACATTCCGCGAGCAGGATTGATCGCAGTGCTGGAGCGGGTCTGGCGGGCGCTAAAACCCGGCGGGTGGCACGTCGCCACCTACAAGACCGCTGGCGGCGAAGGCCGTGACCGACTGGGGCGGTACTATAACTACCCAACAGAGGAGGAGCTGCGCGCCTTTTACGCCGCAGCCGGGACCTGGAGCGAGGTCGAAACTGAAAGCGGTGAAGGGCGAGGCTATGAGGGCGGTGAATCGCGGTTCGTCATGATCACCTTGCGCAAGCCCGGTTAGATCAGCCCGGCCAGCGGGCTCGACGGATCGGCATATTTGCGGGTCTGCATCCGGCCAGACAGATAAGCGTGGCGACCGGCTTCGACCGCGAGTTTCATCGCCCGGGCCATCCGCAGTGGGTCCTTGGCCTCGGCAATTGCGGTGTTCATCAGCACCCCATCGCAGCCCAGCTCCATTGCCACCGCTGCATCGCTAGCCGTACCAACCCCGGCATCGACCAGCACCGGAACGCTGGCGCCTTCGACGATCAGCCGGATCGTCACGCGGTTCTGGATCCCCAGCCCTGAGCCGATCGGCGCACCCAGCGGCATCACCGCCACTGCGCCGGCGCTTTCGAGCTGCTTGGCCGCAATCGGATCGTCGGTGCAATAGACCATCGGCGCGAAACCTTCGGAGGCCAGCACTTCACAGGCTTTGAGCGTTTCGCGCATATCAGGATAGAGCGTCCGCGCCTCGCCCAGAACTTCAAGCTTCACCAGATCCCAGCCGCCTGCCTCACGCGCCAAACGCAGCGTGCGAATCGCATCCTCAGCAGTGAAGCAGCCAGCGGTGTTGGGCAGGTAGGTGATCTTCTTGGGGTCGATGAAATCGGTCAGCATCGGTGCCTTGGGGTCCGACACATTGACCCGTCGCACGGCTACGGTCACGATCTCCGCCCCCGCCGCCTCAACGGCCGCAGCGTTCTGGGCAAAGTCCTTGTACTTGCCGGTGCCTACGATCAGCCGCGAGGCAAAAGTGCGGCCAGCGACCGTCCAACTATCGGTTTTGCGGTCTGCTCCGCTTGACGCGGCCGCAGAACCTTGCCCTCCTCCAACGAAATGGACGATTTCGAGCACATCCGCCTCGGCCAGGACCACGTCTTCCAGAGTCGAGCGCGTGACGATGGCGCCATTGCGTTCCACCGCGACTTTGACTGGGTCGAGTTCAAGGCTGCGGACCAGGTCGGCGATAGAACCGGTGGCAACACGGCGTGCTTCGCCGTTGAGGGTGATGTTGAGCGAGGCTGTCATGCCTTCGCCCATAGCAATCACATAGAGTGACGCAAGTTACGCAGATGCGCCCAGGCCAGCAAGGTGACGCCGCCAATGGTCAGAAACGCTTCCGCACTGGAATGGCCCAACACCAGCGCCACGATCATCAGACCGAGTCCCGCGGCCCCAACCTGCAGCGGGCGGGGATCGCCGTGCCGGATCACCCCAAACACCAGCGTAATCGCGCCGACCACAATCGCCAGAGCCAGCCCGATCCGATGAATTGCCGGGGCGAACAGTACTTCGCCGCTCAGCCCCAAACCCGCCACCAACAGCAAGCCCGCGATGCAATGCAGCGCGCAAAGCCCGGACAGGAGCACGCCAACCCGGTCAAGCCGGTTGCGAATCAGAAACATGGCATTGCGCATTGCCAGCCTAATGTATGTGATGGTGTATCATTCCGCAAGCCCTAACAGACAGGGTCGGCGCCTGACCGTTGGTGAAGCTGATCGGTTCGCGCTTGCGCTTTGGCGGGCTTGGCAGCAGAGCGCGGGACATGATTGATGTCCAGAATGCCACTTCGCGCCCGCTTGCCTTGGCTCGCTGGTTGTTCGCTGTTGCCGGGATCGTCACGCTGATGATCGTAGTTGGCGGAATCACCCGACTGACCGAATCGGGCCTGTCGATCACTGAATGGAAGCCGGTGACCGGCGCGATTCCGCCGCTTACCGAAGCGCAATGGCAGGCAGCGTTTGAAGCCTATCAACGCATCCCGCAATTTACCGAGGTCAATGGTCCGGCCGGAATGACCTTGGCCGGCTTCAAGGTTATCTTCTTCTGGGAATGGTTTCATCGTCTGATCGGCCGGGTTATCGGTCTGGCCTTTGCGCTGCCGCTCATCTGGTTCTGGGCCAAGCGGGCAATCCCGCAAGGTTACCACGTCCGCCTGCTTGGGCTGTTGGCACTCGGCGGGCTGCAGGGCTTTGTCGGATGGTGGATGGTCAGCTCTGGCCTAACCCAGGACGTCAAGGTCAGCCACCTGCGGCTGGCCACCCACCTCTCGCTAGC
>JAGNTK010000036.1 GCA_017987575.1 Novosphingobium sp.
TTGACGTTGCCGCGCACGGTGTTGATTTCGCCGTTGTGGGCGATCAACCGGTAGGGGTGCGCGAGCTTCCAGCTGGGAAAGGTGTTGGTCGAGAAGCGCTGATGGACGAGGCCCAAGGCCGAGATGCAATCCGGATCGGTCAGATCGGAGTAAAAACTGCCCACTTGCGTTGCCAGCAATAGGCCTTTGTAGACCACGGTGCGGCTGGAGAAGCTGGGCATATAGAGTTCGGTCAGCCCCGGGAGGCCGTGCTTTTCAGCCAGGGCCGCCAGCGGGTTCTGGGTCTGCTTGCGGATCGCCAGCAGCTTGCGCTCAAACGCATCCTGATCGGCGCAGCTTTCGCCGCGGGCGACGAAGCATTGCCGGATCACCGGCATTTCGGCCAGCACGGTCTTGCCGAGGCCAGCGGTGTTGACCGGCACATCGCGCCAACCGATCAGCCGTTGACCTTCCTTGGCGATAAATTTCTCGAACATGCCAACGATGAAATCGCGCGCGCTTTCGTCCTGCGGCAAAAAGCACATTGCCACGCCGTAATCGCCCGGCAAGGGCAGTTTCAGCCCCTCTGCATCGGCCCATTTGCGGTAAAGCGCGTCGGGAACCTGAATCAGGATCCCTGCGCCATCCCCCAGCAACGGGTCAGCGCCCACCGCGCCGCGATGGTCGATGTTTTTCAGAATTTCCAGGGCCTGGCTAATGATCGCGTGGCTTTTCGCGCCCTTGATGTGGGCGACAAAGCCCACCCCGCAAGCGTCGTGTTCATTGCGCGGATCGTAAAGCCCCTGAGGCGCCGGAAAACCCATCGATACCCTTCCTGTCACCAGACCGAAAACCGCGATTCGCACGGGGGCACCGTGCAAATGGCCGAATTCGGGCAATTAAGCGCAAGCATCCCCGCCGCGAAAAGCAGCGAAAATTGCGTGAAGCCTTTCCATGGCGACAGGAAGCTGTTTTTGCAACTGCGAAAAGGGCCGGTCTGCTGATGCTTACCGGCCCCATAGCTATGTGAGATAATGGTACGTGGAGTTCAGGCCGCGCCGCTCATCCGTTGCAGATTGGCAAGCGCTGAACGCAACGCGCGCTGCGCCTCTTCGCTATCAACGTCTGACAGGGCTTGATTGGCGGCGATTGGCTGCCCCTGTCCGGCGCTCGCCGGGGCATCGAATCGGCGGAATGATCCCGCATCGTCGTTGCTGCCAGCGGTTATCGGGCGAGCCATCTGGCCAGGGAATATCACCACGGGTTCGGACGCGGCATTCTCCGCCTCTGGTTCTTCGATCCGGACAAATCCGGGCTTGGGTGCAGCAACTGGGGATACGCCCAGCAGCGAGCCATAGCTTTCTTCGGCTACACCTTCGTTTGCAATCTCGGCCTCATCGGTCGGTGCCGCAAAAGGTGCCGGGGTCGGTTCTGCGACGGGCACTGCTTCGGACAATGCCGCCGGCATCGCCATTATCCTTGGCGGCAGGATGCTGTCGAGTGGCGCGTGGTCTTCCTCAAACCCGCCCAGATCGAGCGGGCGCATCGCCTGCGGGATTGCGGCGGCCAGTGAGGCCGGTTCGGTTTCAGGTTCAGCCGCAAATGTGGCCTGGACCGGCGCAGCAAAGGGCGGTGGCGGAGCGAGCGGCTCGGCGCTGATCGGCGGGACATAAGCAGCCGGGATCGCGGGCGTGCCAATAATGGATTCCGTCGCGGGTTCTGATGCTGCTGCCATGAATTCAGCGGCCCGTGCCGTTTCAACCGGCGTTACCTGCGGTGCGGGTTCCGTACCCGTCTGGAATGGCGCAGGCGCGGTCTCAATCGGTTCTTCGGCCAGCTGCCCGCTGCGCGCGGCGCGACGACGGGCCATCGAATCGGCCAACCGCGCGGCCAGATCATCCATTCCAAGGCCAGATGGGCTTGCCAGGATCGGCGCGGGCTGCGCCACTGGTTTGGTGACCAGTTCAACCTTTGCAGGCGCTTCGGCTGTATCGGTCGAAGTGACCAATTGCGACGGCGGTACATAGGCTTCGGGCACCTGATAGGCCTGAATGACGGGGGCGGGCGGCACGCTAAAGCTGTCGGTAGTTGCAGCAGATGCGTGGTCTGCTTCGCGTGGAGCGAACAGCGGGCTTGGTGTTTCGACATCGAACACCGACGTTTTGAACCCAGCGGCCTTGATGAATTCCGGATCAATTTGATCGCCAGTGATAGCCTGACCAAAGATCTGGCGCGTCGGTTCAGCGGACTGAGCTGGCGGTTCCATGCCGAATACCTGTCGTCCAGCGGCGGCAGCTTCAGCGATTTCCAGCGCCATGTCCTGCTGGTGTTGATCAAAATCGGCAGATTGAGCCGTTGGGGCCTCGTCAAACGACTGGAATACCTGCCGCGGGGCCTGCGGTTCGGCGCCAGGTGCAGGCCGGACAGGGGCTGCATTGTTCCAGTCAAGCTGGACCGGATTTGCAGGCGTCGCGGAATACTGGGCTGGTTCGGCCGGGGCCGGATCAGGCGCAATGGCTGCGGAAAATGCACTCAGGTCAAGCGGGGCCTCGGCAGCTTCGTTGCTGATCCGCACTTCGCCGATATCCAGAATCTGCGGAACGCCGCCGGGCAGCGGGGCCAGGTCATGGGGCACGAAATCGATCTCCTCATGCTCGATCGCCAAAGAACGACGCCGCGGGGCCATACCGCCTGCGCCTTGGCTGCGATCTTCGTGAGCCAGTTCAGTGTTGAGATCTTCGCTGACCGAAAGCGGCGCGCGCATCGCGGCATCGGCATAATGATGGCCGCTGTGCAATTTATCACTGTCTTCGACCACTGATCCGGCACCGCGCTTGCGCTCGCGCTGTTCCAGCTTGGGACGGGTCAAACGGCGGGCCAGAGCAATGCCGATCCCGGCGCCAATTGCAGCAAGCACCAAAGCGACCAGTATGCGTGCAGTGATCCCCAGCGGCGGAGCCGCAGCGGGCACAATCAGATCGATCCGGCTGCTGATGACCAGCGATTCAAGCAGCGACGGGCGGACCGCCAGACTACCTAGCCCGAACAAAGCGCCGAACCACAGCGCGATCACAGCTGGAAACAGCGGGTGCGTGGTGACCGGCTTGGCCGGGACCTGCTTGCGCGTTTGCTTGGCCACTGCGGTTAATCCCCTTCAATCGTCCACTAGCCGGATATCCGTGCCTCAAGCGGCAGCTGGAATTCGGCAATCTTCCGATTTGGCTAACAGGGTTTGGTAAACATCCTGATAACGATGAACATTCACCGACCAGTCGTGCCTTTGGGCGACGTGCGCCAGTCCTGCAGCGCGGCGCGCTTCCCAGCACTCCGGCTGGCTTAGCAGATCGGCCAACGCCGCAGCGCAAGCGGCCGGATCGTCCGGCGGGAACAGTGTTCCGGTCACGCCGTCGGTAACCAGTTCTCGGTGCCCGCCAACATCCGATGCGGCGACGAGTTGCCGCTGCGCCATGGCTTCAAGCGGCTTTAGCGGAGTGACCAGATCGGTCAGGCGGCTGCGCTTGCGTGGATAGGCCATCACGTCAACCAGGCTGTAATAGCGCTCGACCTCGCTGTGCGGGACCCGTCCGATGAACAGGATCGCGTCGCCGGATGGAGAAGCCTGTGCCTTGAGCGCAGCTTCCATCGGCCCGCCGCCGACCAGCAGCAACTTGGCGTCTGGCAGCCGCGCGGTCAGCGCGGGCATCGCGGCGATCAGGTCGTCGAGCCCTTCATAGTCATAGAAACTGCCGATGAAGCCGATCACCGGCCCGTCGCCCAAGCCAAGCTCGGCCGCCAGCGCTGCATCGCGCTGCGGCGGTTCGCCAAACAGCGCCAGATCGACCCCGTTGGGGCTGAGCGAAATCTTTTTCGGGGCGACCCCGCGCGAAACCAGATCGTCCTTCAGGCCCTGGCAGATCGTGACAACCGCATCGGCGCCTGCAACCACATGGTTTTCGAGCGCGCGGGTCAGCCGGTATTTGACACTGCCCTCGCTGCCGGTGCCGTTCGATACAGCGGCGTCTTCCCAAAAGGCCCGGATTTCATAGACCACCGGAATGCCCAGCCGCTTGCCTGCGATCAGCGCGGCCTTTCCGCAGAGCGCAGGTGAGTGGGCATGGAGAATGTCGGGGCGCCACTGCGCTGCCAGCGCGACGATCGCATCGGCCAGCATGTTGATCTCACGCCATTCGCGCAATCCCACAGGTCCAGAAGCGGTTCCGCGGGTGCGGTGAAAGGTAATGCCGTCGGCTTCTTCGGTATCGGGGCCGTCCTTGAAGTGCCGCAGCCCTGTGATCCCGCGCACTTCCAGGCCCATTGCGGCCTGCGCTTTCAGGATCGCGCGGGTGCGAAAGGTGTAGCCGCTGTGGAGCGGCAACGAGTGATCGAGGACGTGAAGAATGCGGGTCATGGACGCATCCTCTAGGCCAACAAGGCTTAACGCGCCGTCAACTCCATCCTGCTAAGTGCCTCTGCATGGTCGATATCCTCGCCCTTTCGCTGCCGCATGCGCTGATGCTGATCGCCGTCTGGCGGCTGCTGTCGCGCGACGACCTCGATACAGAGGCTGATCCGGCGGAGCCGGAGGAGGGCCCGCGTGCTTAATCTGGCGCTGACCGGCTTTGTCTTCACGCTGTTCGCGCTGGGGCTGCGGCGGCCGTACCTGTGGGTGCTGGCCTATCTCTATGTCGATATTCTCTCCCCCCAGAAAGTGTCGTGGGGGTTCCTGTCCAAACTGCCGATATCGTTGATGGCCTTCGTGCTGGCCTTTGCCGGCTGGATCATGCTCGACGCCAAACGAGACAGCCGTTTTACCTTCCGCCAGGGCTTGATTGCATTGCTGCTGGTCTACTGCGGGATATCGACGATGTTCGCCGATTTCCCGGTAGAGGCGATGGAGAAGTGGGGCTGGGTGTGGAAGGCACTGGTCTTTGCGATCTTCCTGCCGCTGACCCTGCGCACGCGGCTCAGGATTGAAAGCGCCGCGTTAGTCATGGTGCTGACGGCGGGCGCGATCATCATCGGTGGCGGGATCAAGACTGTTGCGGGCGGCGGCGGTTATGGCTCGCTGCGCTTGTTCGTCGATGACAATACCGGGCTTTACGAAGGCTCCACCCTGTCGATGGTCGCGATTGCATTGATCCCGCTGATCTGGTGGACGGTCAAGCACGGCACGATTTTCCCCAGCGATTGGCGGGTGAAGCTGTTCGCCGCCGCGCTGACCTTTTCCTGCCTGTTGATCCCGATCGGCACCCAGACTCGTACCGGACTGCTCTGTATTGCGCTGCTGGCCGTACTGGCGCTGCGCCATGCCAAGCGGCGGTTTCTCTATGTCGGCCTGATGGGCATCGCCGCGATGGCGGCGATTCCGTTCCTGCCCGAAAGCTATACCAAGCGGATGAGCACGATCGAGAACCACAAGTCCGATCAGTCCGCTTCGACCCGCGTGGCGGTGTGGATGTGGACGCTCGACTATGTTGGCGATCATCCCATGGGGGGCGGATTCGATGCCTTCCGCGGTAACAAGGTGAAGGTCGAAACGGTCGAAGCCGAGGGCAGCGCCAACAACGTTTCACGCGATGTGAACGAGATTTACGATCAGGGCCGGGCCTACCACTCTGCCTATTTCGAAATGCTGGGCGAGCAGGGCTGGCCGGGGCTGACGCTGTGGCTGTGGCTCCAGGCACTGGGGCTGTGGCAGATGGAAAAGATCCGCCGCCGTTACAAGAAACGAACTGGGCCCAGCGAGCAATGGCAAGGCCCTTTGGCCAATGCCTTGCAACAGGCACAGCTGGTCTATCTGGCCGGCGGGCTGTTTGTCGGGATTGCCTATCAGCCGTTCGTGTTCATGCTGATAGGCTTGCAATGTGCGTTGTGGAGTTACCTCAAGCGAGTTGATTCACCCCAGCGGGCTCCGGCGCGCCGCGCCGCGCCGGCTCTGCGGACCACTGTTGCATGAGCGCTTCGCCGCGCCATCTCGATGCGCTGACCGGCATTCGCGGGATCGCGGCCTGGGGGGTGGTGCTATACCACATCCGCCTGTCGCTGACCGGGCTGCTGCCCCTGCCGGTGATTGCCGTTTTCGCCAAGGGCTATCTGGCGGTCGACCTGTTCTTCATCCTCTCAGGCTTTGTCATCTGGTATAATTACGCCGCGCGGATCGCCGATGGCGGGGCTGGTGCGGCGCGGTTGTTCCTGTGGCGCCGGTTCGCACGGGTCTGGCCGCTGCATGGTGCGATCCTGGCGGGCTTTGCGGCTTTGGCCCTGGCAATGCTGGCCACCGGGCGCGATGCTTCGGCCTATCCCTTGGATGAATTGCCTGCGCATCTGCTGCTGATTCAGAACTGGGGCTTCACCGCCGCGCTCACTTGGAACCATCCGGCCTGGTCGATCAGCACCGAATTCGCCGCCTATCTTGTGTTCCCGGCGCTGGTTCTGATGGCTCGCTGGGACAAGGTGCCGAGCGCGGTGCTGCTCGCCTTGGCAGCGCTGCTGGCGGGCGGGATATTCGGGTTGTTCGGTCTTGATGGTCACTCCGATCTGGGTGCCGACATTCCGGGGCTGGGGCTGTGGCGCTGCCTTGCCAGTTTCGCGATGGGCTGTCTGATGTGCCAGCTGTGGCAACGCTGGAACGGCGCGCCGCGTGGCGGTTTGTTGGCCGGATTGAGCTGCGCCGCAATCATTGCAGCCGCTTTCGGCCTTGGCTTGCCCGAAACCGCGTGGGTCCCGGCCGCCTTCTTCACCGGATTGCTGGCGCTGGCGTTGGGGCGCGGCGCTGTGGTGCGGTTGCTGGGCGGCAAAGCGCTAACCTATCTGGGTGAGATCAGCTATTCGACTTACCTTGGCCATTACGGCCTGTTTATCCTGTTCAAGCTGGCCTTTGTCGATGCCTCGTTGCAGCTCGGCTGGTTGGGCTTGGCGGGCTATCTTGCGCTGGTCATGGCGGCATCGGTGGTGCTTTATCATGGGCTGGAGAAACCGGCGCAGCGCTGGCTCAACGCCCGCCCGCCGCGCTGGGCCGAACGCCCGCGACCGCTGCCCGCCGAATGATTCGCCAGCGGGCGGGCAATAGCCCCGCCATGCCGTAGCGGCAGGCTAAGCCGCGTTGCAACAGCCCCCAGATTGCGCCATGAAAGCGCCTTTCCCGCCTTATCGAGGAGAGGCTCATGACCCCGCAGGAACTCGCAGCCAAAACTGGCGAAGTGATCGGCACGTCCGATTGGTTTCACGTCACGCAGGAACGGATCAACATGTTCGCCGATGCCACCGGCGATCACCAGTTCATCCACATTGACGAAGAAAAAGCCAAGCTGACCCCGTTTGGCGGGACGATCGCCCATGGTTTCCTGACCCTCTCGTTGCTCCCGGTTCTGGGCGCGATGACCGAAGGCGGCCGCGTCAGTGGCGTCAAGATGGGGGTCAACTACGGCGGCAACAAAACCCGCTTCCTCAGCCCGGTTCGCGCCGGCAAGCGCGTGCGCAGCCACACCAAGCTGCTCGAACTGGTCGAAAAGCGCCCCGGACAGTGGCAGCAGACCAATGAAGTGACCATTGAGATCGAAGGCGAGGACAAGCCCGCGCTGATCTGCGAATGGATCACGCTGTTCTTCGTGTGATCAGACCCCTCCCCGGGACCGATCCGAAAATTAAACCGTAAGGAATTCTCTATGTCACGTGACGCAGTCATCGTTTCTACCGCCCGCACGCCGCTGACCAAAGCTGGCCGCGGTGCATTCAACAACACCACCGGCGCAACGCTCGGTGCCTTTTCGATCCGCGCTGCAGTTGAACGCGCTGGTCTGGCCGGCGGCGAAGTCGACGATGTGCTGATGGGCACGGCCGCACAGCAAGGCTCGACCGGCGGGAACGTCGCCCGCCTTGCGGCACTGCGCGCTGGCCTGCCGGTAACCGTTCCCGCCATGACGATCGACCGCCAGTGCTCGTCGGGCCTGATGACCATCGCCACCGCTGCCAAGCAGATCCTGGTCGACAACATGGACATCTGCGTCGCGGGCGGGCTGGAAAGCATTTCCAAGGTGGTCGGCAGCGGCAAGATGTTCGTCGAGCCGGACCGCGAACTGCTCGAAATGCATCCGCACATCTATATGCCGATGATCGGCACCGCCGAAGTGGTGGCCAAGCGCTATGGCATCAGCCGTGAAGCGCAGGACGAATACTCGCTCCAGTCGCAGCAGCGCACCGCCGCTGCCCAGGCTGCCGGCAAGTTCGATGATGAAATCGTTGCCTGCGACGCCACCATGGCGGTGGTCGACAAGGAAACCAAGGAGGTCTCCTACAAGGCCGTCACTGCCACCAAGGACGATTGCAACCGTCCCGATACCACCCTGGAAGGGCTGTCGAGCCTCAAGCCAGTGATGGGCGAAGGCAACACGATCACCGCAGGTAACGCCAGCCAGCTGTCGGACGGTTCCTCGGCCTGCGTGCTGATGGAAGCCAAGGTTGCCGAATCACGCGGTCTGACCCCGCTCGGCCGCTATGTCGGCATGGCGGTTGCAGGCACTGAGCCTGACGAAATGGGCATCGGGCCCGTGTTTGCGATCCCCAAGCTGCTGAGCCGGTTCGGCCTCAAGATGGACGATATCGGCCTGTGGGAACTGAACGAAGCATTCGCGGTGCAGGTGCTGTACTGCCGTGACAAGCTGGGCATTCCCGACGAGCTGCTCAACGTCAACGGCGGCTCGATCTCGATCGGTCACCCCTTCGGCATGACCGGCGCCCGCTGCACCGGCCACGCTCTGATCGAAGGCAAGCGCCGCGGCGCGAAGTATGCCGTCGTCACGATGTGCATCGGCGGCGGTCAGGGTGCTGCCGGGCTGTTCGAGGTCTTCTGATGCGATTGTCAGCGCCGCGCATCGCTCCGGTCGATCTCTCGCAGATCGATGACGAGCAGCGCGCGGCGCTGGCCGTTTTTGGCGATATCCAGCGCGATGTGACCAAGTCCGAAGGGACGGTGCTCAACATCTTCCGCACGCTGGTCCATGCCCCTAAGGCAATGACGGCGTTTCTGGCCTGGGGCGGATACATCCTCTCACGCCGCAACAGCCTGTCCGAGCGCGACCGCGAACTGGTGATCCTGCGTACCGGGTTCAATTGCGGATCGGGCTATGAGTTCACCCAGCACACCCGGATCGGGCTCGATGCGGGCCTGACCGAAGCCGAGATCGAGGCGATCAAGGCCGGGCCGGACGATCCTTCGTGGAGCGAGGTCGATCGCGCGATGCTCCGTGCGACTGACGATCTGACTCGCGATTTCCACGTTTCGAATGAGAGCTGGGCGGCCTTGTCCGATTTCACCGACAAGCAGAAGATGGACCTGGTGATGACGGTGGGTCAGTACACTCAGGTTTCGATGATGCTGAACAGCTTCGGGGTCCAGCTTGATCCCGGACAGGAACTTGATCCCGCGCTTGACCGGCGCTGAGCTTGCCATTTGCCGTTGCTGGGCGCATCCTTGCGCTCTGAGCGGAAGAGGCAGCCATGACCGAACACCTTGGTATCATTGAAATCCTCGGCATCGCTGGGTCGGTCAGCCTGCTGTCGGGCTGGCGGCTCTATCTGACCGTGCTGGCCACGGGTCTGGCGATGAAGTTCAACATGCTGCCGCTGCCCGAACACTTGGCCTCGCTACAAGTGCTGGCCAATCCGTGGGTGATGGGCGCAGCGGGAAGCGCGGCGGTGCTTGAATTCTTTGCCGACAAGGTGGCCTGGCTCGATACGATCTGGGACACGATCCACACCTTCATCCGGCCGGTTGGCGGCGCAATGCTGGCGCTTGCCGTGGTCGATCCGTCAGATCCGGTGACCCAGGTAATCGCCTTCCTGCTCGGCGGTGGGGCAAGCCTGCTGGCCCATGGCGGTAAGGCCGGGGCGCGGGCGGTGGTCAACACCAGCCCCGAACCGTTCAGCAATATTGCGGTTTCCACCGTGGAGGACGTCGCGACCACCGGGCTACTCTATCTCGCCTATCAGTATCCCGAATGGGCTGCCGGAGTGGCAGCGGTCCTGCTGGCGCTGGCGGTCTGGCTGCTGGTGCTGGCGCGGCGGGTGTTCAAGAAACTGTTCGGCAAAACGGCTCCGCCAACGGGAGCGGAGGTCTAGGCCACCGCTTTCAGCTTCGCCTTGTCATGCTTGGCGATCCACGCTTCGAGCAGCGGCGCGATCTTTGTGCGCCATTTGCTGCCATTGAAGATGCCGTAATGGCCGACTTCGGGGGCGAGGTGGTATTGCTTCTTGGCTTCTGACAGCCCGGTGGTCAGTTTCAGCGCCGCCTTGGTCTGGCCGATTCCGGAAATGTCATCGCGCTCGCCTTCGACGGCCAGAATCGCCGTGTCGGTGATGGCGCCCAGATCGACCAGCTTGCCGCGATGCATATAGGTGCCGTTGGGCAGCGCATGTTTCTGGAACACCACTTCGATGGTCTGGAGGTAATAGGCTGCATTCAGATCGCAGACCGCGCGGTACTCGTCATAGAATGCCTTGGTCGCATCGGCGTCTTCATCGGCCCCGGCGACCAGATGTTTGAACATATGATAATGGCTCATCATATGATTGCCCAGGTTCATGCTCATGAACCCGGACAGCTGCAGGAAGCCGGGATAGACGCGGCGCCCGGCGCCCGGATACTGCAGTGGTACAGTCGCAATCACGGTGTGGCGGAACCATTCGATCGGACGCTGCATGGCAAGGTCGTTGACGCTGGTCGGCGCCTCGCGCGTATCGACCGGGCCGCCCATCATGGTCAGGGTCAGCGGGCGGCAGGGATGCTTGTCGGCGGCCATTACCGCAGTCGCAGCGAAAGCCGGGACCGATGGCTGGCATACCGCCAGCATATGCGCGCCGGGGCCGACGTGTTCGAGGTAGCTGATCACATAGTCGATGTAATCGTCCAGATCGAACTCACCAGCCGACAACGGGACCATCTTGGCATCGGCCCAGTCGGTCACATAGACTTCGTTGGTTTCCAGCATCCGCTCGACCGTGCCGCGCAGCAGCGTGGCGAAGTGGCCGCTCATCGGCGCGACGATCAGCAGCCTCGGGGCGTTTTTGGGCAGACCGGTGTGGGTAAAGCGCAGCAGGTTGCCAAACGGCTTATGCAGCACGATCGCTTCGGTCACCGGATGGCTTACGCCGTCCACTTCGACGCTTTCGATATCGAAGGCCGGTTTGCCATAGGCCGCCGAAGCATGAGCGAACACTTCGAGCGCCGAGGCCATCATGTTTCCGCCGGGGCCGTAGCCGAACGGCAGCGCCGGGTTGCCCAGCAACTCCGCCCCAACCGAGGCCCAGGTGCTCGCGGCATTCATCCACGAGCGCTGCAATTCGTAGGCGGTATAGAGCAAGGCGGCGATCCTTTTGAAGTTGCCACTATGGTGGCCGGAATCGGCTTATTGTGCAATGCACAATTTCCGCTGCAGCGCACGCAGTAGCAAGTTGGGGCGCAGTGATAGCCCCTTACGTGCGCGCGGCGATGTGCTAGGGCGCGGCGATGAGTTCCGATCCTGCTGCAACCGCCCCTGCGCCCTCCTCCGACAAGCCTGCCAGCGAGCCGCCACCGGCGCGTGACCTGGGTCCATTGCGGATGGTCTGGCGCGAAACAGCCAAGTATCCCCGGCAGGCGATCTTTGCATTGCTTGCGCTCACGGTTACGGCCTCGGCAACGCTGGCAATCCCGGCCGGTTTCCGGTTGGTGATCGATCGCGGATTTGGCGCGGGCGGAAACACCGAATCGATCGGCCAATGGTTCCGCTATCTGCTGATGATCGTCGCGGTTCTGGGGCTGGGCACGGCGGTGCGGTTCTATTTCGTCTCGTGGCTGGGCGAGCGGGTGGTTGCCGATATCCGACTGAAAGTGCAGCAAAATCTGCTGCGACTTTCGCCCGGTTTCTTTGAGGAAAACAGCCCCAACGAAATCGCCTCGCGGATGACTGCGGATACCGCGCTGATCGAACAGGTGGTTGGCACCACGATCTCGTTCGCTTTGCGCAATTTCATCATGGGCGTGGGCGGGATCGTCTATCTGCTCTCACTGGCGCCCAAGTTGACCTTGGGGCTGCTGGCTGGGCTGGTCTTGGTGATGCTGCCGTTGATGCTTTACGGTCGGCGTATCCGCACGATCTCGCGGACCAGTCAGGACCGGGTGGCCGATATCGGGGCAATGGTGGCTGAAACGCTGGCAGCGATGAAAGTGGTTCAGGCGTTCAATCAGGAACCGCGTGAACTGGACCGGTTTACTGGCGCGGTCGAATTGACCTTTGCCACGGCCAAACGGCGCATTCAGTTGCGCGCGATCATCAGCGGCCTTGCAATTGTGGCGATTTTCGGCGCGATCGTGATGCTGGTCTGGGAAGGCGCGATTGGGGTTGCCGAAGGGACCATTTCGGGTGGCACGATCTTTGCGTTCGTGGTCACCGCCGGGATAGTCGCGGGCGCGTTTGGTGCACTGACCGAAGTTTATGGCGATCTGCTGCGCGGGGCAGGCGCGGCCAGCCGCTTGTCCGAACTGCTATATGAACAGCCCAAGATCACTGTGCCCGAACGGCCACTGGCGCTGCCCAGCCCGGGGCGCGGCAAGCTGGCGTTCGAAGGGGTGACTTTCCGCTATCCGACCCGGCTGGAAGTGGCCGCGCTAGATGACTTCTCGCTGACGATCGAACCGGGCGAGACAGTGGCGATTGTAGGGCCATCCGGGGCGGGCAAAAGCACCCTGTTCCAACTGGCCGAGCGGTTTTACGATCCGCAGTCGGGCACGATCAAGTTTGATGGGGTGCCGATCACCGCGGTCGATCCGGCTGATCTGCGCCGCCGGATGGCGCTGGTGCCGCAGGAAGGCGTGCTGTTTGCCGCCTCGGCCCGCGACAATCTGCGCTATGGCAACTGGGATGCAAGTGACGAGGCGATCTGGGCGGCGGCAAGCGCAGCCAATGCCGAGACCTTTCTGCGAGAGCTACCTGATGGGCTCGAAACCTACCTTGGCGAAGGCGGCGCACGGCTTTCGGGTGGACAGCGCCAGCGGATCGCGATTGCCCGCGCGGTGCTGCGCGATGCGCCGGTGCTGCTGCTCGATGAAGCAACTTCGGCGCTTGATGCTGAAAGCGAACGACTGGTCCAGGATGCGCTTGACCGGTTGATGCAGACCCGCACAACGCTGGTTATCGCCCACCGCCTTGCCACGGTGCGCAATGCCGATCGGATCGTGGTGATGGATGGGGGCAGGATCGTTGAGACCGGAACGCATGATGCGCTGGTCAAGGATGGCGGTCTCTACGCCCGCCTCGCCTCGCTCCAGTTCGATGAACGCGCCTTTGCCGGGGTGGAGGGCAAATAGTGGATACGATTCTCACCGCGATCCTGCTGGGCATTGTCGAAGGCGTCACCGAATTTATTCCGGTTTCCTCGACTGGCCACTTGATCCTCGCGACCGAGATCTTTGGCTATGATGCCAAGACCTGGGCGGCGTTCAATGTGGTGATCCAGCTCGGTGCGATCCTTGCGGTGGTGGTGCAGTATTGGCGGACCTTTTGGGCGGTCGGCATGGGGCTGCTCAAATTGCGGCCCGAAAGCCTCGCCTTCGTGCGCAACATCCTGCTCGGTTTTCTGCCCTCGGCTGTGATCGGCCTTGCCATGAAGGACTATATCGACGTTCTGCTGGGCAGTCCGATGGTGGTCGGCTGGGCGCTGATCCTCGGCGGGATTGCCATTCTGGCGATTGAGCGCGTGGCCAAGCCAGGCCCACCGACCGGCGTAGCGCAGCTGCCGGCCCGCCAAGCGCTTGGCGTTGGTTTCATCCAGTGCATCTCGATGGTTCCTGGCGTCAGCCGCTCGGGCGCGACGATCATGGGTGCGCTCGCGATGGGGATCGAACGCCGCACAGCGGCCGAATTCAGCTTTTTCCTCGCGATCCCGACCATGGTCGGTGCCACCGCGCTGGAACTGTGGGACAGCCGGGCACAACTGGCAGCGGGAACCGGCGTGGTCGGTTTGACTGAGATCGCGGTTGGCTTCGCGGTCAGCTTTGTGGTCGCGCTGGCGGTGATCAAGCTGTTCGTCGCCTACGTCAGCCGCGCCGGGTTTGCGCCGTTTGCGTGGTACCGGATTGTGGCGGGGGCAGTGGCGGTGTTTTTGCTCTGGCCGAACTAACCGCAGGTGCGGGGCAAGATTTCCAACTACCGCCCCAAGACTATGTCGGCCAGAGCTCCCTTCTCTCCCATCAAACGTCCGTCCCATCTGATGGTGGTCCGACCTTTCGGAGAGACGATTACCATCACGTGGAATAGACCGCCGACGGTACGCGAGCCTGTTGAAGTGACCTTGCCGTCGTACAAATCTCGATTTGCCAGCATCTGATCGAGAGCTTGCGAGTCCTTTTCCGGGAAAAGGCTGTTTTCATTCAAAGACAACCTCTGTTCGATTTTCAGCAAGCCAGAACTCTCCTCGGCTACTTGGCTGCGCTTCCACGATCCATCTTTGTCGCGCCACACGATTGTACTGGCTTCACCTCTAGTGTGATGCTCTGTCACACTATCCACGTAAATTATTGAGTCCGAACTGGGAGTTGGAAGTTGGTATCGACTTCTGATGTCGAGGCTTCGTACGATATCTGCATCTGCAGGTACTGAAAAGTCGGCGTTCGCCTTTTGACCGACGATCGGCGCACAAGAGGCCGACATTAGCAGAGCTACAAAGGCCAAAATTACTTTCACCTTCACTCTGCTCCCATTCAGACGGCTCATATCGGCACTGCCCCGCTGCCCCGCCCGCCTCGGAGCAGGTATTCCTGCGTGCCTCGGTGCAGCACATCGTCGATGTCGATCACGGCGGTGTTGGCATAGGTGAAGCCGGGGGCGAGGCTGCGGTAGAGGCGGTCGAAATCGCGCTCGACCGTGTCGTGGTATAGCTCCTGAAAGCTCTCGATTACGAAATAGGTCGGCTGCAGATCGTCGATCACGTAATCGGTCCGCATCACCCGGTCGACGTTGAGCATGATCCGGTTGGGGCTCTCCGCTTCAAGGCAGAACACCGCCTCGGTCGGGCCAGACAGGATCCCGGCGCCATAGGCGCGCAGGCCCTCTGCTTCCAGAATCAGCCCGAATTCGACGGTGTACCAGTACAGCGCGCCCAGCGCCTTCAGCCGATTATAGCGCATCGCCTTCCACCCGGCGCGGCCATATTCCTGCATGTAATCGGCATAGGTCGGATCGGCCAGCATCGGCACGTGGCCGAACACATCGTGGAACACATCGGGTTCCTGAATGTAGTCAAACGTCTCGCGGGTGCGGATGAAGTTGCCGGCCGGGAAGCGGCGGTTGGCAAGGTGCCAGAAGAACACGTCATCGGGGATCAGCATCGGCACCGGGACCACCGACCAGCCGGTCAGCGCGCCGAGCTCCTCAGACAGCCGGGCAAATTCGGGCACGCCGCCGCGGCCCAGATCGAGCTTGTCCAGCCCAGCAAGAAAGGCGCTGGCTGCGCGGCCGGGCAGGACGTCGATCTGGCGGGCGAACAGCCCATCCCACACTGCGTTCTCGTCACTGCCATAGCTGTGCTGGGCTGGTTCGATCCAATCCGGGCCAATGTGGGCAGGCCGCTTCAGCGGGGCGGTGAAAACCGCCGGGTCGGGATCGGGCAGGCGGGTAAAGTCGGTCTCCAGCATGGTTGCATCTGTAACCATTTCAAAGCGGGACAGCAACGCCGATTCGCCGCCTTGCGTCAGGGTGATCGGACGCGCATTCTTGGGCCATGAAAAAGCTGAAAAAGAAGCAGTTCGAAGAGCTCTATGCCCCAATGGAGGAAGAGCTGGTGGCGATGGCGCGCTGGGCCGCAAAGACCGGGGCGCGGATCGTGGTGCTGTTCGAAGGGCGCGATACCGCTGGCAAAGGCGGAGCAATCAAAGCCGTCGCGGGCCCGCTCAACCCGCGCCAGTGCCGGGTCGTGGCTTTGTCCAAGCCGAGCGATCAGGAAAAGACCCAGTGGTATTTTCAGCGCTATGTCGCTCACTTGCCATCCGCCGGTGAAGTCGTGCTGTTCGACCGCAGCTGGTACAACCGCGCCGGGGTTGAGCGGGTAATGGGCTATTGCAGCGAAGATCAGGCCAAAGCCTTTTTGAAGGCGGTGCCCGAGTTCGAGGACCTGCTCATCAAGGACGGCATTCTGCTGTTCAAATACTGGCTGACCACGGATCAGGCTTGCCAAGAAGAACGACAGGCTGAACGGCTGGAAGATCCATTGAAGCGCTGGAAACTCTCGCCGATCGATCTGGCCGCGCGTGAGAAGTACGACGCCTATACGGCTGCCCGTGAGGCGATGCTCAAAGCCAGCCACAGCAAGGTCGCGCCATGGACCCTGGTCGATTTCAACGATCAGCGGCTGGGCCGGTTGACCCTGATTCGCGATCTGCTTGACCGCTTGCCCGATACCCATGTCGAACCCGAGGCACTTGAGCTGCCCCCGCTGGATCGCGCGCCATCCGAAGAGAGCTTTGCCGTGCTCGCACCGATCCCGCCCTATGAAGCCAAGGAAAAGCGCGGCAAGAGTTGACTTTCGCCCGATCCTGACGCATTGGCGCGGCCTTGCGGGGCGGCGCTGGTGTGCCGCCTTCACAGTTTCCGGGGCCTTTGCGCCCGAATCGAAAGTTTAGGACAAGCGCCATGGCGAAGCCCGCAACCGTCAAGATCCGGCTGGTTTCCACCGCCGACACCGGCTTCTTCTACGTCACGAAGAAGAATCCGCGCAACACCACCGAGAAGATGGTGTTCAACAAGTACGATCCCGTCGTGCGCAAGCACGTCGAGTTCAAGGAAGCCAAGATCAAGTAAGGTTCATTGCGAGTTCAACGGCAGGCCGCTAGCAGGCTGACCATGGACCTGATGAAACTTCCTCTTCGCTCTATCGCAGGTGCCGCCGTTTCGGCGGCGCTTGTCGTTTCTGCTCCTGCCGCACTGATCGCGCCCAGCGTGGCGCAGGCCCAGTCCGGTGATCTGGCTCAGGCCGTCGCCGCGCTGCGCGGCATATCCACGATGCGCGCCAATTTTGAGCAGATCGACCGGGCGGGCAAGCGGCTGACCGGCGTGATGACGCTCAAGCGGCCCGGGCGGATCCGGTTCCAGTATGAAAAGGGCGTCCCGTTCCTGATCGTCTCGGATGGCCGGGCGCTGACCTTTGTCGATTACGGCGTCCGGCAGGTGCAGCGCTGGCCGATCACCAACAGCCCGCTTGGTGCGCTGCTCGATCCCAAACGCGATGTGATGAAGTACGGCAAGGTTCAGCCGCACAGCAATCCGAACATCATCGCGGTCGAAGTGCGTGACAAGGGCCACCCCGAATATGGCGTGATCACGCTGGTGTTCATCCGCAAGGGCTCTGCGCCCGGCGGACTGGAACTGGCCAGCTGGGCGGCGATCGATTCGCAGAACACCCGCACCCAGGTGAACTTGTCGAATCACCAGTATGGTTTGGCCGTGGCCGACAGTGCATTTCGCTTCAACGATCCACGCCCTGCCAATCGTCGATAGCGGCGGGCGGCTCGTCGCGGAACGTGCCGGACTTGCGACAATTTGTGACAGCGCCGTTCAGATTGTTCATGACAGAGCAAGGCGATCTGCCCTAAAACTGACATCGACGACACGGCCTGAGGCGGGTTTCCCCCCTGTTGCCCTTAGCCTCTCTACTGGCCCGTGAAGTCAAGCGTGACGAACGCAAAAAGGACCCCCACTCCAATGCCCCCGGAGTGGGGGTTTTCTTTTTGGCCGCTGTGGATTGGCCCATGCTGGGCTGCGAACGGCAATCTTCTGCGCTTCCGGTGCTCACGGCCCCAATGGCCGCTGCGCGCCGGTTCTCGAAGCTCACCATTCTCGCTCCATCCTGAGCCAATCCACAGCGGCCAAAGCCTTGCCGCCCTTGCACTTGGCACCTAAAGCCGTTTCCATGATCTCAATCGCCACCTGGAACATCAATTCCGTCCGCCTGCGGATCGATCAAGTCAGCCGGTTTCTGACCGAGCAGGCACCCGATGTGCTGTGCCTGCAAGAGATCAAGACCGAGAAAAAGCACTTCCCCCACGAAGCGTTCGAGGCGCTGGGGTACACCCACCGTGCGGTCCATGGCCAGAAAGGCTATCACGGGGTCGCCACGGTCAGCCGCATTCCGATCCGCGAACTGACGCGCAACGATTGGCAGGCCAATGGTGAAGCGCGGCACGTGGGGGTGGAACTGCTGGGGCCAGGGCAGGGCATGGTGCTGGAAAACGTCTATATCCCAGCCGGCGGCGACATTCCGGATCGCGAGGCCAATCCCAAATTCGGCCAGAAGCTCGATTTTCTGGAGCGGATGACGCAGTGGTCCGCCGCGCTTGATCGGCCCACGCTGCTGGTCGGCGATTTCAACATCGCGCCGCTGGAATGCGATGTCTATGACCACAAGGCCCTGCTCAAAGTGGTCAGCCACACTCCGCTGGAGGTTGAAACGCTTGTCCGCCTGGCCGACGCACACGGCTGGGTCGATCTCGGCCGCAAGCACATTCCCGCACCCGAACGCAATTGGACCTGGTGGTCATACCGGACTTACTGGCAGGAAAAGGATCGTGGGCGGCGGCTCGATCATATGTGGGCTTCGCCCGATCTCGCCGCGCAGTCGGCTGGGCATCGCTTGGTCGAGGACACCCGGCGCTGGGATCAGCCGAGCGACCACATTCCGCTGATCACGGAATTCGATCTGTGACCAGTCCGGGCCCCAGTGGTCCTCGGCGCGTTGCCCAGGCGCTTGATGCGCTGCGCCACGGCTGGCCGATTGCGCTGGACGGCGCCTTTACCCTGCTTCCAGCGGAGACCGGCTTCGCTGCGGGTGCGACGGCGCGGATGATGCTGATCTCCTGCGCCCGCGCCGTGACGCTGAAACTGGCCAACCAACGTGAGGCCGCTGTGCCCGAAGCGCCGGTGCTGATCCGGGGCGCTGAGCCATTTGATCTGGCGCTGGGCCGGGCCATGGCTGATCCGGCGCTGGACCTGATTTACCCGATGAAGGGGCCGTTTCGGGCCGAGCCGATCGTGCGGGCTGAGGCGGCAATGGCGGCGATGGAACTGGCGCGGCTGGCGGGGATACTGCCTGCCTATCTGGTCGATCCCGACCCATGCGGTGAAGCCGTGGCTGTTTCAGCCGCCGATCTGGCGGACTGGAAAGACACGGCTCAGCTGAGCATCGCTGCGCGCGCGCGGTTGCCGGTGGCTGCGGCCGAGGACGCGCAGATCATTGCCTTCCGCTCTGCAGACGATCTGCGCGAACACGTCGCGCTGGTGATCGGGACACAGCAAAGTGAGCGCGCTCCGCTGGTGCGGCTGCACAGCGAATGCCTGACCGGCGATATCCTCGGCAGCCTCAAATGCGATTGCGGGCCGCAGCTTGATGCCGCACTGCGGGCGATGGCGGCAGAGGCGAACGACAACGGCGGCTGGGGCGTGCTGCTCTAC
>JAGNTK010000137.1 GCA_017987575.1 Novosphingobium sp.
TCGCATAGCTCATCACGCCCTTGCTGGCATAGTGCCGCGCGATGGTTTTGTGCATGCCGATCATCCCGGCTTTGGCCGCGGCATAGTGCCAGTGATCGGGCGAATCCCCGCGATAGGCGGCGCGGCTGGCGATGTGGACGATCCGGCCTGCGCGCTCCTGCGCCAGCCAGTGCTTCACCGCATAGCGCGACAGTTCCGCTGCAGCGGTCAGGTTGATCCGCAGCGCGTCTTCCCAGTTATCCAGCCATTCGATGTCTGACAGGCCGATTGGGTTGGTGGCGAATTGCCCGGCATTGTTGACCAGCAGATCGATCCGGCCACCGGCGCGGTCCAGCGCTTCATCCCACAGCGCCGCTGGCGCAGTCGGGTCGGTCAGGTTGGCCGCAATCGTTTCGGAATCGACCGCGCGGGTGGCGTGGCCGATCACCTGGACGCCGCGCGCGCGCAGTCCAGCGGCGATAGCGGCGCCAATCCCGCGCGAAGAACCGGTCACCAGGGCAGTCAGTTGGGTCATGCAGCGGTATTGGCGCAGCACGGCTGCGGAAACAAGCCAGACCTCTTCCCCAAGGGGAAATGGCGCAATATTCGGCTTTAGTCGGCTTGCGCAGGCCGGTGTTTTGATTAAGGGGGAGGGCGCGTAGGGGCCTGATCGTCCCGCCTCACCAATCCAAGGGGAAGTGCCGCAGATGGCTGCCACGAAGAACCGCCCGATTTCGCCGCATATGCAAGTGTGGCGCTGGGGACCGGCGATGCTGGTTTCGATCCTCCACCGCGTTACCGGCAATGGCCTCGCCGTGGTCGGCATGGCTGTGCTGCTCTATTGGCTGGGCTCGCTCTCGGCCGGGCCTGGGGCCTATGAGGCATTTCTGGGCCATGCTTCGGCCTGGTACGGCAAAGTCGTTCTGGTTGGGCTGACCTGGGCCTTCTTCAACCACATGGCTTCGGGCATTCGCCACTTCGTGCTGGATATCGGTGCCGGATTTGAACTCAACAGCAACGCCGCCTGGTCGGTCTTCACGCCGCTGGCCGCTGTCGCCGCGACCGTGCTGACCTGGGCCGCGATCCTCCTCAAGTAAGGACACTGACGATGGGTAACGGAACCTCGATCGGCCGCGTCCGCGGGCATGGCTCGGCCCATTCGGGCACGCACCACTGGCTGCTGCAACGCTATACCGCGTTCGGCAATCTGGTGCTGGGGCTGTGGCTGCTGTTCTCGCTGGTCACCATGCAGGACTATCAGTTTGAAACCATCGCGACCTGGGCCTCCAGCCCGATCCCGGCGCTGGGGCTGATGCTGTTCGTGATTTCCACCTTCTGGCACGCCCGGCTGGGCCTGCAGGTGGTGATCGAAGATTACGTCCGTGATCCCGCCAACAAGGTGATCGCGATGACCTTGCTCAACCTGATCACTTTCGCTGCAATCGCCGCCGGGCTGTTCTTTCTGGCGCGCCTGCAAATCGTGGGCACGGCCACCTCCGTTTCGGGCGGGATGGTCAAGTCTGCCATGCAACAAATGATGGGAGGCCGCTGACATGGCCGATGCTGCCAAGCCTGCCTACAAGATCATTGATCACACCTATGACACCGTCGTCGTCGGCGCCGGGGGGTCGGGTCTGCGCGCCACCATGGGCAGCGCCGAAGCCGGGCTGAAAACGGCCTGCATCACCAAGGTTTTCCCGACCCGCAGCCACACCGTTGCCGCCCAGGGCGGGATCGCCGCCAGCTTGCGCAATAACAGCCCGGATCACTGGACCTGGCACATGTTCGATACCGTCAAGGGGTCGGACTGGCTGGGCGATCAGGACGCGATCGAATATATGGTCCGCGAAGCGCCGCAGGCGGTTTACGAGCTGGAACACGCGGGCGTTCCGTTTTCGCGCAACGAAGACGGCACGATCTATCAGCGCCCGTTCGGCGGCCACATGCAGAACATGGGTGAAGGCCCGCCGGTCCAGCGGACCTGCGCCGCGGCTGACCGTACCGGCCACGCCATGCTCCACGCGCTGTACCAGCAGAGCCTGAAGTACGACGCGGACTTCTTCATTGAATACTTCGCGATCGACCTGATCATGGACGGCGGCAAATGCGTTGGCGTGATTGCGCTGTGCATGGACGATGGCTCGATCCACCGCTTTCGCGCGCACGCTGTGGTGCTGGCGACCGGCGGCTATGGCCGCTGCTATTACACTGCCACCAGCGCCCACACCTGCACCGGTGACGGCGGCGGGATGGTGCTGCGCGCAGGGCTTCCGCTGCAGGACATGGAATTCGTGCAGTTTCACCCGACCGGCATCTACGGCGCCGGTGTGCTGATCACCGAAGGCGCGCGCGGAGAGGGCGGGTACCTCACCAACTCCGAAGGTGAGCGGTTCATGGAACGCTACGCTCCTTCGGCCAAGGATCTCGCCAGCCGCGACGTGGTTTCCCGCTCAATGGCGCTGGAAATGCGCGAAGGGCGGGGCGTTGGTCCGGACAAGGACCACATCTACCTGCACCTCGATCACATCGCGCCCGAAGTGCTGGCCCAGCGCCTGCCCGGGATCACCGAAAGCGGCAAGATTTTCGCCGGCGTTGACCTGACCCGTCAACCGCTGCCGGTCTGCCCGACGGTCCACTACAACATGGGCGGTATCCCCACGAACTATCACGGCGAAGTCATGACCATCGGTGCTGACGGCAATCCCGAAACGGTCGTCCCCGGCCTGTTCGCGGTTGGCGAAGCAGCCTGCGTTTCGGTCCATGGCGCCAACCGCCTGGGTTCCAACTCGCTGATCGATCTGGTCGTGTTCGGCCGGGCTGCCGGTCACCGCTTGAAGGAAATCGTCAAGCCGCAGTCAGCCCATGCCGAACTGCCCAAAGACAGCGCCGATCTTGCGCTGACCCGGCTCGACCACTTCCGCCACGCCAATGGCTCCTCGCCCACCGCCGAAGTGCGGCTGGAAATGCAGCGGACCATGACCAAGGGCTGCGCCGTGTTCCGCGACGATGCGCTGATGACCGAAGGCAAGGACAAGCTGGCCAAGGTGTATGAGCGGATGCAGGACATCGGCGTGACCGACCGCAGCCTGATCTGGAACACCGATCTGGTCGAAACGCTGGAACTCGACAACCTGATCGCGCAGGCCACCGTCACCATCCACGGCGCCCAAAACCGCAAGGAAAGCCGCGGCGCCCACGCCCACGAGGACTTCCCCGAACGCGACGACAAACAGTGGATGAAGCACACCGCCGCCTGGTTCGAAGGCTGGGGCGGCAAGGGCGGCTCGGTGAAAATCGACTACCGCCCGGTGCATGAATACACGCTCACCGACGATGTGGAGTATATCAAGCCGAAGAAGCGGGTTTATTGAGCCAGCGAGAAGACTTCTTACTGGATCAATGGCGGCGAGGCGTCGAAGGTCGGCGCGCGCTTGCAGTTGTGATAATTAAAGAATTCTTGGAAACCAAGCGGGTTGAGCCTGCGATTGAGAAAGTCAGAAATGCTATTGGATATTCGCGGCTTGCGAAACGCGATCAGGATGTCTGCAAGCAAATGTTTTCCCAGCTTCGGCGAATCACAGAGAAGTGGGATTCGCTAGAGGAAACTACACGATTTCGTTTCTTAAACGGCTTCGTTCCATACTCTGCACTAGCGAAGAAGATCATTGATAGTGCTGAATAGCGATGCACTTTTGATTGCGCGATCACCGTGACAGGTACAAAAATCCGCATTACGGTGACAGTGCACTCAATTCCAAGGCCCTTGGCGCCTTTGCGCCTTGGCGTGAACCAAAACCGTTTCCGCTGCCCGCCAACTCGCAATAATGATTTCTCACGCCAAGGCGCAAAGGCGCCAAGGAAGGGAAGGGGAGTAAGTGGTTGACCGACGTTTCGCCGGAGATTGACGCGCTTGCCACTATCGCCGTCGATTGCGGGTTCAAGCTGCACATGGCCTTCGGCCCCGGCCTGCTGGAATCGGTCTATGAAGCGATCCTCGCCGACAGTCTGACCAAGCGCGGGTTGCGGGTCGAGCGGCAGAAGCCGATCGATATTCACTATGAGGGCACCGTGCTGCGCGAAGGGTTTCGGATCGATCTGCTGGTCGAGAACCAGCTCATCATCGAACTCAAATCAACCGAGCGCGTCGCGCCGGTCCACAAGAAGCAACTTCTCACCTACCTGCGCCTGACCGACCTCCCGCTTGGCCTCTTGATGAACTTCGGCATGGAAACCTTCAAAGAAGGCATGAGCCGCGTGATCAACCGGCACACGCCGAAGCCATAGGCTTATCTTCTTTGCGCCTTGGCGCCTTGGCGTGATCCATTTTTGCCGCCATTAATGTCGTCATGGCGTCCGGGCGAGACGATACCCAACTCACAACCACCGCTCAAAATCGCTCGCCACGTGGATCACGGCCACGACCTCCACCCGGTCCGCAAACACCAGATAGAACACCGCATGCCGCCCGCTGTTCATGCGGCGCAGGCCGGGGCGGGGTTCGTATTCGGGGAAGCGGTGCGGGAATTCGCGCAGTGATTTGATGTCATCGCGCAGCTTGGCGGAATAGATTGCGGCTTGCGCCTCACCCCAGACGGCGCGGGTTTCGCGTGCGACGCGGCGCATATCCGCCGAGGCGGCGGCGCGGAACTTCAGGCCGATCACTGCTTTGGAAATTCGCTGTCGTACCAACGGTCGATGTCGAACTCTTCATCGATCGGGCTCGCCAGCCCTGCGTCAATCGCCTCTAGCAGTTTCGATTTGAACATCGCTCGCTCTTCATGCAGCCGCAGCGCATCACGGATCACTTCGCTGGTTGAATCAAACTCACCCGCCGCGACCTGCGCGCGGGTATAGTCCATCCAACGTTCGCTGAGCGCGATTGAGGTGTTCTTTTTGGCCATGCACCGACAATACCAAATATTGGTACCACCTTCAACCCGCCCTCAAGCCGCCAGTTTGAACGGCTCAATCTCACCCGCCAGGTACTGCTTCTTCGCCTTGGCCCGGCTGAGTTTGCCTGAGCTGGTGCGCGGCAGGGTGCGCGGGGGGACCAGTTCGACGATCGCCGGGTGGCCCAGGATCGAGCGGACCTTGTCGCGGATCGTGTCGTGCAGTTTCTGGCGCTCTTCGGGGTCTGACACGCGGCAATGGACCAGCACCGCGACCGATTCCT
>JAGNTK010000138.1 GCA_017987575.1 Novosphingobium sp.
TCAATCGCCCGCGCGCGCTGCAACACGTGCCAATGCGCCGCGCCGGTTGGCCGGGTAAAAGCTGCAGGAATGGCGATTACATCGCAGAGCGCCTTCCCTAATGCCTCAAACAAGGCCGGGAACCGTAGGTCATAACAGATCGCCAGCCCCAGACGGCCAATCGGCGTTTCCAGCGTCACCACTTCCTCTCCCGGAGCATAGGCCGCGCTTTCGCGCCAACTTTCACCGGTCGCCAGATCAACATCAAACATGTGGATCTTGTCATACCGCGCTGCAATGTCGCCGCTGCCGTCGATCACCAGTGCACGGTTGGCCCAGCGGCCATCTTCACGCAGCACCGGGATTGACCCAAGCGCAATCCAGACCCCCGCCGCCGCGGCAGCTTCGCGGACGGCTGCGAGGACCGGGCTTTGATCCTCTGGCACGATATTGGGCGTCGCACGCGCCCGATCACGGTCGATCAAGCCCGACATTTCAGGCGTGAACAGCATTTCTGCCCCGCCCATCGCCGCCGCGCCGATTGCGCCGACCAGTGCCTGAGCATTGACCAGCGGATCAATCCCAGAGGTCATCTGCAAAACGGCAATGCGGCTCATAGAACGCTCAAAGCCCCAGCAACGGATCGAGCTTGCCCGCCCGGTCCAGCGCATGGACATCATCCGACCCGCCCATCGCGGTATCGTTGATGAAGATTTGCGGGACCGTGCTGGCACCGGGGGCTCGGGCCAGCATTTCTGCCCGCTTGGGTCCGCCCAGTGTGATGTCATACTCGCTGTAGGCCACGCCTTTGCCATCAAACAACGCCTTGGCGCGTACGCAATAAGGGCAGCCCCACTTGGTGTAGATCTCTACCTTGGGCACGGACAATGCGGGTCTCCTCTTGAAACGTCAGCGGGCTATCATACATCGGAAACGAAGTCATGGCCTGCAAGAGGCCCTGCCTTCGCCGGGATGCCGCTGACGGGTCCCGGATCCATGATTGCTCAAACAGAGGATTATGCCATGAACCGTTTTGATTTTACCCCCTATCGCCGCACCATGGTCGGATTTGACCGGCTATTCGACCTGCTCGAAAACCAGAACCGGATGCAGAGCGGTGATAACTATCCCCCCTTCAATATCGAACGCCGCGGCGATGACGCCTACCGCATAACGTTGGCCCTCGCCGGCTTCAAACCTGCTGACATTGAGATAACCGCGCAGCAGAACCTGCTGGTTGTTCAGGGCAAGAAGGGTGACGATGCTTCCGCTGGACAGTTCCTTCATGTCGGCATCGCCCAACGCGGGTTTGAACGCCGGTTTGAACTGGCTGACTATGTCCGGGTGGAAGACGCCAATCTGGAAGATGGCCTGCTGGCAATCGATCTGGTCCGCGAAGTGCCCGATGCGATGAAGCCCAAGAAGATCCCGGTCGGCACTCAAAAAGCCCTTAGCGTAGTCAATGGAGCCAAGGACGAGGCCGGGTCCAGCGAAGCAGCCTGAGGCCCGCTTAGCATCACCACAATCAATTCGGGGGTGAGGCCGGCAGGCCCCACCCCCGCGATGCTTGCGCACCGCCTTGTTGCGTCATGATCATCCGGGTCGCAGAAGATGATCAGTTCGCGCCAAGCTCAAAAATTGGTCTTAAAGCGAATGACCCCTTGTTACGCCGTTCGTAAGCGAAAAAGACAAACGAACGTAGTTGAGAACATCTTAGCGTCCGAAATCCTCCCCAATTTCAGAAGCTGCGATTCGCTTTCAATGCGCCTCCGCTACGCGGCGCGAGGGCCGGTTTGCAAGGGATTTTCAGGGAATTCGTTAAGCCGCTGACATGGCTCGATAAGCCGTCAGACCAAACGTGCCTGTTGCAGCGCCGCAGCAATAAATCCTGCGAACAACGGATGCGGATCAAACGGCCGGCTCTTCAATTCGGGATGGAATTGCACGCCAATGAACCACGGGTGGTCAGGCCGTTCCACGATTTCAGGCAGCAAGCCATCGGGCGACATTCCTGAAAACACCAGTCCGCCGCGTTCTAAAGATTCGCGGTAGGCACCGTTAACTTCATAGCGGTGGCGATGACGCTCGCTGATCGTGGTCGCCCCGCCATAGATTGCTGCGACGTGGCTATTTGCGCCCAATTTGGCCTCATAGGCCCCCAGCCGCATTGTGCCGCCCAGATCTGTATCAGCGCCGCGCTGCTGCAGACCTTCGGGGCTCATCCATTCGGTGATAATTCCGACTACCGGTTCGGCCGTCTCACCAAATTCGGTAGAACTCGCCGCGGCGATCCCGGCCGTATTGCGAGCCCCTTCGATGCAGGCCATCTGCATGCCCAGGCAAATGCCAAAGAACGGTACCTTGCGTTCACGCGCGAACCGGACAGAAGCGATCTTGCCTTCAGTCCCCCGTACGCCAAAGCCGCCAGGTACCAGAATGCCGTCAAGCGGTTCCAGCTTTGAGACGATCTCATCATCGCTGCCCTCGAACAATTCGGCGTCGATCCAGCGGATGTTGACCTTGACCCGGTTGGCCATCCCGCCGTGAACCAGCGCTTCGTTGAGGCTCTTGTAAGCATCGGGCAGACCGACATACTTGCCAACCACGCCGATCGTCACTTCGCCTTCAGGGTGTTGGTAACGATCAACGATATCGGCCCAACCGTTCATATCAGGCTTTGGCGCGGTCATCCCAAAGTGGTGCAGCACCGCATCGTCCAGCCCTTCGGCATGATATTGAATCGGCACGGCATAGATGCTGGATGCATCGAGCGCCGGGATCACGTCTTCCTTGCGGACATTGCAGAACAGCGCAATCTTGGCGCGTTCGCCTTCGGGCAAGGGGTGTTCACAGCGGCACAGCAGTACGTCCGGCTGGATCCCGAGGCTGGTCAGTTCGCGGACCGAATGCTGGGTAGGCTTGGTCTTGAGCTCGCCCGCTGCTTTGACATAGGGCACCAGCGTGACGTGGACCGAACAGGTCGCCTCACGCCCCAACTCGTTGCGGAGCTGCCGCAGCGCTTCGATAAACGGCAGCCCTTCGATATCGCCAACCGTACCGCCGATTTCGCACAGCACGAAATCGAGGTCATCAGTTTCAGCCTTGGCGAATTCCTTGATCGCATCGGTGACGTGCGGGATCACCTGCACCGTCGCGCCAAGGTAGTCGCCGCGGCGTTCCTTGGTGATGATGTCGCGGTAAATCCGGCCCGAGGTGATGTTGTCCGCCTGCCGCGCCGAAACGCCGGTAAAGCGCTCATAGTGCCCAAGATCGAGGTCGGTTTCTGCCCCGTCATCGGTCACATAGACTTCACCGTGCTGATAGGGGCTCATCGTCCCCGGATCGACGTTGAGATAGGGATCGAACTTGCGAATCCGGACCTTGTAGCCTCGCGCCTGGAGCAGAGCCGCAAGGCTTGCCGCCATCAGACCTTTGCCGAGCGAGGAGACCACGCCGCCGGTGATAAAAATGAACCGCGCCATGGGAGTCGGGCCTTAAGCCGAGTTGGGGGGATCGGGCAAGCACAGCTTGCCGAAATCCACAGCCAGATTGAAGAAAAAACACAGTCGCATCGCGCCCGATCGAGCGATCAGGCCAGAATGCAGTCGCTGTGCGTGGAATTATTGCTTGGCAGGAGCCTCGAGCGGATTGGCTGCGCCCGCGGCCGGGCTGGCGGCCCCGGCCGGAGTCGGTTGGGCACCGCCATCCAGCGGATTGACCGGCCCCGGAGCTTGCTGCGGAAGCGGCTGCTGCGGGATCGACGAACGGTTCAAGGTATCTTCGATCGGCTTGGCCGCGCCGGTTTCAGCGGCCATCGCCGCCAGCAGGATTGACAACCCGACGAAAACGACAGCCAGAATAGTGGTTAGCCGCGTCATGAAATCGGCCGCACCGCGCGCTGACATCAGTCCCGCTGGACTGCCGCCGCCAGCCAGACCGCCGCCTTCTGATTTCTGCATCAGGATAACGCCAACCAGCATGGCAGCCACGATGGCCTGGACAACGGTCAGAAAAATGAACAGCGACATGGTAATTCCGAAAATGAATGGTTGCCGCGCATCTAGGCGCGGTTGGGCACTTGTGCAAGGTGCGCGGGTTAGTCCGCGTCAGGACCGGCTGCTGCCAGGACGATAGCCAGGAAGCTTTCAGCCGTCAGACTGGCCCCGCCGACCAATGCTCCGCCCACGTCATCCACCGCCAGCAATTCAGCCGCATTCTTGGCATTGACCGATCCGCCATAGAGAATCCGCACTGCTGCGCCGCTCTCGCCATAGAAGTCATCAAGCTTGGCTCGAATGGCGCTGTGCATTGCGGCCACATCCTCGACTAGGGGCACCCGCCCGGTTCCGATTGCCCAGACTGGTTCATAAGCAACGGTTACGCGCACAGCGGCATCATCCCCCTGCGGCAGCGAGCCCGCGAGCTGTCCCGTGACGATCGCTTCGGCCTGGCCGGCGTCACGCTCAGCTTCGGTTTCGCCAACACAGACGATTACCTCCAGCCCTGCTGCCAGCGCAGCTTCGGCCTTGGCCATCACCGTAGCATCGCTTTCGCCGTGCATGGCGCGGCGCTCGGAATGACCGACAATCACGAACTGCGCACCCGCATCTGCCAGCATCGGGGCCGAAACATCGCCAGTGAACGCTCCAGAAGCTTCTGTATGGCAATCCTGCGCACCGACTTGCGCGGTTTGCATTGCTTCGGCCATGGCGTTGATCAGGGTGAACGGCGGCGCAATCCCAACCCGCACGCCCGGATAGCGCGCTGCCCCGCGATCAATCGCGCGAGCTTCTGACAGCATGGCGCGAGCGCCATTCATCTTCCAGTTGCCGACAATAAAGGGCTGCATAGCCATGGGTATTCCTCACTGAACTGCATTGCCCGCTCAACCGGCAGGCTTTCTCCGCGCCTAGGCCAGCGCGGCGCGGCTTGTCAAAGGTGATGCGGCAAGCTGCGGTGGACGGCACGCCGCTGGACCATTGCCTGCGCTGCGAATGATGCCTAAAGCCCCGGCGCAGATGCCCAATGTGCGGCACAACAGCAATTCTGGCGGTTTAGCGATGCTTCAGTCTTTTCGCAATTTCTTCAAATCCAAATTGGGTGTCGGTGTCACGCTTGGCTTCCTGGGCCTGATCGC
>JAGNTK010000139.1 GCA_017987575.1 Novosphingobium sp.
CGCGGCTCTGGCCTTTGCCACGCTGGCCCCGGCACCGCAGCGGGTGCTCTATTCCGAACTTGGCGATGCCGAGCGGGCTTCGGTCGCCTCCAGCCTCGACAAGGCTGGGATCGCCTACAGCATCAACCCCGATACCGGCACGCTGACGGTGGGCGAGGATGACCTCTACAAGGCCCGGATGTTGGTCGCTTCGGATGGCGCGCTGGCCGTGCCTGATCCAGTTTCCAGCCTAGACAGCCTGCCGCTTGGCGCCAGCCGGACGCTTGAAGGCGAACGGCTGCGCGGGGCGCGGCAGGGCGAGCTGGAAATGACCATCAAGCAGATCGACGGGGTCGAATCTGTCCGGGTCCACTTGGCCGAAGCGAGCAAATCGGTGTTCGTTCGCGATGATGCCCCGCCGACCGCTTCGGTCATGGTCCGCATGGCCAAGGGCCGCAAGCTGGCCGATGGGCAAGTCTCTGCGATCGTCAATCTGGTTGCTGGTTCAGTGCCCGGCCTTTCGCCCGATGCTGTCCGGGTAGTCGATCAGCATGGCCGGCTGCTGTCCGATCCACGCGCGCAGGGTTCTGACCGGCTCGACCTGCAAGCGCGTCTGGAAGATAAATTGCGCACGCAGCTTGAACAGCTGCTGACCCCGATGCTCGGCGCTGGGAATTTCACCAGCGAGATTCAAGTTGAGCTCGACATGGACGAGGTTACTTCAGCGCGTGAAGCCTATGACAAGACCGGTGTGGTTCGCAGCGAAACCTCGCAGCAATCGCAAGCCGCCGGGACCCAGCCGGGGCAAGCCGTGGGCGTGCCTGGCGCACTGTCCAACACTCCGCCGCCCGCCACCCAGGCAACGCCCGGACCGCCGCAACCCGGGCCCGTGCAGGGTGCGCCAGGTGCTGCCCAGACCAGCGGCGAGAGCTCTGCCAGCCGGACCTATGAGCTAGGCCGCGAAGTCTCGGTCGCCAATTCACAGCCGGGCAAGATCAAGCGCGTCTCGGTCGCGGTCGCGATCAGTCAGGACGCGATGAAAAAGGCCAAACCCGGCGATCTTGAACAGATCAAGGCGCTGGTCTCCGCAGCCGCCGGGATCGATCCCGCGCGCGGTGATCAGGTGCAAGTAATGACCCGTCCGTTTGAGCCGATCAGCGCGGAAGTGCCGCCGTTCTGGGAGGCGCCGTGGTTTGCCATGGTGGTGCGCAGCCTCGCCGCGCTGCTTGCGGTGCTACTGGTCCTGCTGTTGGGCGTGCGGCCCTTGGTGCGTGCCATGAAGCGCGATCCCGGAGCTGCTGTCAATCGCAGTGCGAGTGATGATCCCGCCAGCCCAGCAACACCTGCAATTGCTGACGCCGCACTGCTCGGCCGGCAGGTCAACCTGGCCCAGCGGATTGTCGAGGAGAAGCCCGATGATGCCTTGCTGGCGCTGCGTCAGATGCTCGGCAACGCTTCGACGGAGCCCGCCCGATGAGCGAGGCACCCACCATCCTTGGGCTTGGCGATGCAGAGCGCGCAGCGGTGATGATCATGCTGCTGGGCGAAGAGCAAGCTGCTGAAATCCTCCGCCAGCTTGGTCCGGACGAATTGCAATTGCTCGGTGAAAAGATGTTTGCACTCGGCGAAATCGGACCTGAACAAATTACGCAGGCGATTTCCGGCTTTGTCGACAATACGCAGCAAAGCGGGATAAGCGCGCGCGGCCGTAGTGAGCACGTGCGCCGGGTGATGACCCGTGCGGTCGGCGAAGTGAAGGCCGACAATTTGATGCAACGCATCCTGCCCGTGGGGGAAGATACCGGCCCGGCAATCGAGCTAGCCCGCTGGCTTACTCCGCAGGCCCTGATCCCGCTGATCAAGGACGAGCATCCGCAGGCAGTCGCACTCTTGCTTGTTCAGTTGCAACCCGATGTAGCAGCCGAGGTGCTCCACGCACTCCCAGCCGAGGTCCAGCCGCAGGTTATGCACCGCGTCGCGACGCTTGGCCCAGTCTCAGCCGAAGCCATGCGGATGCTCGAGGCCGTTCTCGAAAGCCGAATCGCCGCCTGCCACGGCAAGGCCGCGCTGGCGATGGGCGGCACACGGGCAGCCGCTGACATCATCAACAATGTCGGCAAGGCCGCCGAGAAGCGGATCATGCCCGAAATGAACCGGATCGACAAAGCCCTCGCCCGCGAAATCGAGAACGAAATGTTCAAGTTCGAACACCTCTTCGCACTCGACGCAAAGGCGATGGGCGCGCTGCTTCGTGAGGTTGAAAGTGATATTCTGATCAATGCTTTGAAAGGTACACCGGAGGAACAGCGCGAGGTATTCTTCACCGCTATGTCAAGCCGTGCAGCAGACGGCGTGCGCGATGAGATTGCGGCGCGCGGGCGGCTTAAAATGGCCGAAGTGATCGACGCCCAAAAAGCCATCGTCACGGTTGCACGGCGGCTGGCCGCCGACGGCACGATCCAGATCGGCGCGGGCGGCGGGGATGACGAATATGTTTGATCTACCCTTGGCAGGCCTTGGTGAGAGTACTGGCTTTCGGTCTGATCCCCGATTCAGCCGCGCACCTAGCCCTGTCGTGGAGCCAAGCGATCCACTCGCCCAGGCTTGGGCAGAGGGGTATGAAACCGGGCTTGGTGAGGCGCGAGAGGCTGCGGATGCTGAAGCGGCGGCAGAAACTGCTGCCCGCGCCAGGATCACCCTAACCTTGGCCAAGCTGGATAGCGATCAAGCCGAACAGCTGCGGCAAAAGTTGACCGCCACGGTTGCTGCGCTGTGCGAAGCCAGTCTTGCTCCTTTGGCATTGGACCCGGCCGCACTGGCCGCGCGGGTCGAACGCGCAACCGCGATGTTGGCCCGCGCTGACGATGACAAAGTCCTGCGGCTGCACCCGGACGACCTGAAGTTGATTGCCAAACAGCTTCCAGAAGATCTTGATGTGCTTGAAGATCCAGCACTGGAACGCGGCGCGCTTCGGATCGAAACCGCGAGCGGCGGGGTTGAAGATGGTCCGGCCCATTGGCACCGCGCGATTGCCGAGGCCTTGGCGCAATGCTGAGCCTGCTTTCCCCCCTGCTGGATGATCTGACCGAAGCACGCATCGACCTCTCACCCGGCCGGTACGGGCTGCTCAATGCTTGCGACGGTGGTCTGCTGGAAGTGTCAGGCCTGTCCGCCCCGGTCGGCGCCCTGTGCAAGGTTGCCCATGGCCCAAGGACGAACGGTGCCGAGCCGCTCACCGCCGAAGTGATCGGCTTTCGCAATGGCCGGACCTTGATGATGCTGCTCGGCGATACGGTGATGCTGCGTCCCGGGGCGCGGGTACGGCCAGAAGGCCACCCAGGAATGTTGCCAGTCGGAGCGGCTTTTCTGGGCCGCGCGGTTGACGGCGAAGGCCGTCCGATCGACGGAGGCGAACCCATCCACACCCGCGTGCATTGGCCCGCAGGCGGAGTCCGTACCGGTGCACTCGATCGCAGTCCGGTCCGCCAGAGCTTCGACACCGGCGTACGGGCGCTCAACGCATTGACCACCTTCGGGGTCGGCCAGCGGATCGGGATCATGGCCGGATCTGGCGTTGGCAAATCGGTTTTGCTCGACATGATTGCAACCGGAGCCGAGGCCGAGATTGTTATAGTCGGCCTGATTGGAGAGCGCGCCCGTGAAGTGTCCGACTTTGTCGAACGGCACATGACCGGGGCCCATCGCGGCAAGACCGTGGTTGTTGCCGTCCCGGCCGATCACGCCCCCAACCTGCGGTTGCGCGGCGCGATGCTGGCGACCAGTCTGGCCGAACATTTTCGCAGCCAGGGCCGCAAAGTACTGCTGATTATGGATAGCCTGACCCGCGTCGCCCACGCTGCGCGCGAAATCGCGCTGCTGCTTGGCGAACCCGGCGCGGCCCGCGGCTATCCGCCATCGGCGCTGGCCACAATCACCAAATTGGTTGAGCGCGCGGGCAATTCGGCGGCGAGCGGCGGATCAATCACAGGTATCTACACCGTGCTGGCCGATGGCGATAATCAGGACGATCCAGTGGTCGATACTGCGCGTTCGATCCTAGATGGCCACATTGTGCTAAACCGCGATTTGGCGCAGCGTGGGCAGTATCCCGCTATTGACATAGCCGCGTCGTTAAGCCGGGTGATGGCGGACATCGTTCCTGAGGAATACAACCGTCTGGCTCGCGAATTCCGTGCTTTGACAGCAAGTTACGAAGCAAACCGCGACCTGGTTCTAATGGGCGCCTATCGCGCCGGAGCCGACCCACAACTCGACCGGGCCATCGCCATGCACGGCGCCCTGACCCAATTCCTGTGCCAGCCGGCGCGCAGTTCGGTTGATCTGGCAGACAGCTTTGAGGCCTTGGGAAGCCTACTGGGCGATGCGCGCTGAGGCAGCCCGGATCCGGCGACTGCTGCGGCTGGAAAAGGTCCGCGCTTTGGCCAAGCAGACCGCCGCGCGCGACGCAGCGCAGGCTGAAGGGACTCTGACCCAATTGGAAGCGCTGGCCGCACGAACCGGGGCTATGGCCGATGCCTATCGCGGACGCACCGGCCTTGGCGACGGACTGGCGCTGCACCAGCTGCGCAGCTTTGTCTCCGGGCTTGGCGGGATAACCGCGGCGACGCTCAGCGATGCGGTTCAGGCCCGGGCTGTGGCCGATCATAAGCAGCAGGAACTGGCTCAGGCCGAACGCCGCCGCGCGGCAGTGGAAGACCGCGCCAAGGCCGGCACGCGCGCGCTGGCACAGCGCAGCGTAGTGCCGCCTCTGCATGGTCGCCGCCCGGTTGGCACGGACCTTGAATAGTATCGGGCAAGCCGCTTTCGCAAGGACCCGTCGATGACCCAACCTGTTGCCCCTGCCCCCTCCATTGCGCTGTCGCTGCCCGGCGGGACCATGCCCATGGCCAATGGCAATGCTGGGCCAAGCGCCGATTTCAGTGCTGTTCTGGCAGTTCAGGCGGATGAGCCGTCTCTTGCCGGTTCGGAAGAGGCACTGCTGTCAGCGGCACCAGTCTTGACGGCAGAAGCGGCAAGCACCGGCAAGATCTTGCCGCCCGTCTTGCCGCAGTCCCCAGTGGTTCTGGAGGATCCGGTTGAACCAGAGA
>JAGNTK010000140.1 GCA_017987575.1 Novosphingobium sp.
GACGACTCTCCCGCCGCGGGCGCAGGCCTGGGCGGGTGCGATTTTCCGGAATGAACGGGTTTTCAGCCGGCTCGTAAGGATTGCTACCCGCCGTATCGACTTCGTCCGAAACCTCTGGCTCAACCGGGGCAGGGCGCGGCGCGCGTTCGGCGCGATTGTCATCACGGCGCGGGCGATCCTCGCGTGGACGCTCATCACGAGGCCGCTCGTCACGAGGCCGCTCGTCACGTGGACGATCTTCGCGGGGACGGTCTTCGCGGGGACGGTCTTCGCGCGGAGCGCGGGTGTAACTGGGCTGGTCAAAGTTGGGGAAATCGCTGTTCGAAGTGAACTCGCCCGAATCTTCGCCCTCTTCCCCGTCCTGCCAGCGTTCACCCGGAGCGCGGTTGCGGCCCTCTTCCTGGCGGACCCGGCTATCAGCTACGACCCGGAAATAGTGATCGGCGAACTGCAGATAATACTCCGCCTGCACCCGGTCCCCGTTGAGGTGGGCGTCGTGCGCCAGCTTGCGGTATTTTTCCAGCATCTGCGGCGCATTACCGCGCGCCCGGCTGTCAATCCGGTTCAGCTGCTGACCGCCGTTGCCGCCGCCCGGACGATTACCACGCCCACGCCGACGGTTGTTGTTATTGTTGCTGTTGCCACGGTTATTGTTGTTCAAGGGTAATTTCCCGTATGAGCGGCGCGCCTGGTAAAACCGGACATATCTTCCGCTAGACCCTGAGCCCTGGCCGCAACGCGCGGTCCGGGTTCCGACATCTGCAGGCGGGCAAGGCAAAACGCACGGCCCAAAACGCAAATGGTGGAGACGACCGGCGGGACACGACAAAAAGCGGTCCTGCGCTGGTCTGACCCGGGCTTAGGCCAGCGCGCCGCCCTTGCCAAGCGGAATCTTGAGTTCGAGCGCCCGTGGGCGGCCACCCAGATCATGATGCAACGACGCGGTAAACCCGGCCTCTGCAGCTATCGCGCTGACCGCATCGGCCTGCGTGTAGCCAATCTCGACCAGCGCCGCGCCGCCAGCGGCGAGCAGCGCGGGCAGTTGCGGAATAAGCACGCGGTAGTCATCCAGCCCTTCCGGCCCGGCAAACAGAGCTTCGGCCGGTTCATGGTCGCGCACCGTGGGCTCGATCTCGGCCGCATCCTCAACATAGGGCGGATTGGCGAGGATCAGGTCAAAATGTCCGATCCCCGCTGCCCAATCGGGCTGGTGCCAATCGGCCGTGGCGAAGCTGGCCCGGTCGCCCAGCCCCAGCCGCTCGGCATTGGTCCGCGCCACTTGAAGCGCGGCCGACGAACGATCCATCCCAAGTCCGGAGGTGTTCTTCATTTCGGCCAGCACCGCCAGCAGCAGCGCACCCGAACCGGTCCCGCAATCGAGCACGCGGTGCGCGCCCGGGCAGGCCGCAATCGCCGCTTCGACCAGCACCTCGCTATCCGCGCGCGGGATCAGCACATCGGGGGTGACCAGCAGATCGAGCCCATAGAACCCCTGACAGCCAACGATGTAGGCCACCGGCTCCTGCGCCGCACGCCGCGCCACCAGTGCCGCAAATTCCGCTGGCACTGGATCGGTCATCCGCCGCAGGAACAGGTCGGATCGGCTGCAGCCGAGCGCATGGGCCATCAGCACTTCGGCATCGAAGCGGGCGCTGTCGGTCTTGGCCCCCAGCACTTCGGTGGCGGAACGCAGCGCCTGCGCGACAGTCTGGCTCACTCGCCGAGCGCCGCGAGCCGCTTGGCCTGATCCTCGGCAATCAGCGCGTCGATCATTTCGCCAAGGCCCGTCCCTTCGAGGATTTCGGGCAGGCGGTGCAGTGTCAGGTTGATCCGGTGATCGGTCACCCGGCCTTGCGGGAAGTTGTAGGTACGGATGCGTTCGGAGCGATCCCCGCTGCCAACCATCGCCTTGCGCGCGGCGGCTTCCTCGCCCTGCGCCGCATCGCGCTGCGCCTCGAACAGGCGGGCGCGCAGGACCTGCATCGCCTGATCCTTGTTCTTGTGCTGACTGCGGCCATCCTGACAGGTCACCACCGTGCCGGTCGGCAAGTGGGTAATCCGGACGGCGGAATCGGTCGTGTTGACGTGCTGACCGCCCGCGCCAGATGCGCGGTAGACGTCGATCTTGAGATCGCGGGCGTCGATCTGGATATCGACCTCGTCTGGCTCAGGCAGCACTGCAACGGTCGCGGCGCTGGTGTGGATCCGTCCCCCGCTTTCAGTCACCGGCACGCGCTGAACCCGGTGGACGCCGCTCTCGAACTTCAGCTTGGCGAACACGCCGTTGCCATTGATCTGCGCGACCACTTCCTTGAAGCCGCCGATATCACTGGCACTGGCGCTGACAATCTCGATCCGCCAGCCCTGCTCGGCGGCATAGCGCTCGTACATCCGCAGCAGATCGGCCGCAAACAACGCGGCTTCATCGCCTCCGGTCCCGGCACGGATTTCGAGCATGGCCGAGCGGCTGTCGGCGCTGTCACGCGGCAACATCGCGATGGCGAGCGCGTGTTCGGCCTCAGGCAGCTTGGCGTTCAGCTCGGCCAGTTCCTCGGCGGCGATCGCCCGCATATCGGGATCATCGAGCAACGTCTCGAGCTCAGCGATTTCCCCACGCAACGCCGCTACCATTTCGGCAGCCTTGGCGACCGGCTCCAGCTCGGAATAGTCGCGACTGGCAGCGATGAAGTCCTTCCCCTCCAACTGCCCAGACGCCAGCCGCGCCTCGATCTCAGCGAAGCGGGCAGCGAGTTGGTGCAGGCGGGCGTCGGTGATGGTCACAACGCCCTCCTCCCCTTACCGTCACCCTGAACTTGTTTCAGGGTCCATCGGGCGGTTTGACCGAGGCGCAAAAACGCAACCAAACCGCGCGGTCGTGCCGCCCCACAGAGCTTCGGCCTGCGCGGAGAAATGGACCCTGAAACAAGTTCAGGGTGACGGAGAAAGTAGGTGCCCGTGCTGGTCGCTCGAACGACCATCAGACAGCCCACAATTCGCCATCCCAGCCACTTGTAGATTCTTCGAGCGAAATGGTCCGAGCCAACCCCTTCATAGCGTATTCAACTGGGTGAATCTCTTTTGTCGACACTGTTGCCTCGCCGTACTCTCGCGGCCTCACCCTGACTCTCCCAAACATGCCATCGTCAAGGAGATAGTCGCTAATGAGGACCACAAACTTAGGTTCGAGCTTCGAGGCCTTGTCATATCGCTTTTTTGGAGAGCCCGAAGCAACTAACTCTGCGGAGATCTTCGACCGACGATATTGAGCAAGGACTGCATAGGCATACTTAAGTGAGGCCTCACCCTTTCCTTCCCAGACAATTGCAACGTGAAGCTTCTCAACGGCGACATCCCCCACCAACATCGCCAACCGCTCTATCCCAGCCGCCCAGCCGACCGCCGGCGTGGCAGGGCCACCCAGCGACTCCATCAGCCCATCATACCGACCGCCACCAAGCACAGTCCCCTGCGCACCCAGCCGATCGGTGACGAATTCGAACGCAGTGTGCCGGTAATAGTCCAGCCCGCGGACCAGCGATTGCGAGCGGGTCCAAGCCACCCCCGCCGCATCAAGCCCGCTGGTCACCGCGCCGAAAAAGTCCTGCGCTTCGCCGCTCAGGAAATCGTCGATCTTGGGCGCATCCGCCACAAAGGCCTGATCGCGCGGGTCCTTGCTGTCGAGAATGCGGAGCGGATTCTTTTCCAGCCGTTCCTGCGAATCTTCGCTGAGTTCACCCTGCACCGCACGGAAATATTCGACCAGACTGGCCCGCCAGGCTTCGCGGCTTGCCCCGTCGCCCAGCGTGTTCAGCATCAGCGTCACGCCATCGCTGATCCCCAGCTCCTTCAAGAGTTGATCGGCCATCACCAGCAGCTCAACGTCAGCCTGCGGTTCGGCCGCGCCGATGATTTCGGCGTCGAGCTGATGAAACTGACGGTAGCGGCCCTTTTGCGGGCGCTCATAGCGGAACAGCGGCCCGTGCGTGGCGACCTTAAGCGGGGCGTGCTGCTGCCAGCCGTTGGTGATGTAAGCCCGGGCGATTCCGGCGGTGAATTCCGGGCGCAGGGTCAGCGATTCGTCGCCCCGGTCGAGGAACGAATACATTTCCTTTGAGACCACGTCGGTCGTCTCGCCAATCGAGCGGCTGAACACTTCAGTCTTTTCAAACACCGGCATTTCGATCCGGCGGAACCGGTACAGCTTGCGGACCCGCTCAAAGGTCTCGACCACATGGGCAAAGGCCTCGGCCTCGGCACCGAAAATGTCCTGCGTTCCGCGAATGGCTTTTGGCGTGTTGCTCATGGCGCTTGCCCCTAGCCGGTATGGCCTTTGTCGAAAAGGGTGCAGGCGAATCTTGCGGGATTGCGCAACTGCCGCCACAACTGCGCCCCATGAAGAAGCTAACAGGGTCCGCTCTCGCCGTTATTGCGCTCGCTTTCGCCGCGCCGGCCATTTCCACCAATCTGTCGACGCCGATGGCGGTGCCACTGTCGCGCGCAGTGCCCGATGCGGCCGATGCGCCCTATCCCGGCGGAGCTATGCGGCTCGATATCGATGCGACCGATATTACCCGCGGCGCCTATCGCGTCACCCAAACCGTTCCGGTGGCCCCGGGAACCAAGCGGCTGACGCTGATGATGCCGCAATGGCTGCCCGGCAACCACGGCCCGCGCGGGCCATTGGCCGAACTGGTCGACATCCAGTTTTACGCGGGGTCCCAGAAACTGGCGTGGAAGCGCGACCCGGTTGAGGTCTTCGCGTTCCACATCGACGTGCCCGATGGCGCGCGCGAAGTGGTCGCCAAATTCATCCACACCAGCCCGCTGCAAAGCACTGAGGGCCGGATCACCATGACGCAGGAAATGCTCAACCTGCAGTGGGAGAAGATGAGCCTGTACCCCGCCGGGCATTATGTGCGCCAGATCCGGGTCAAGCCCAGCGTCACCCTGCCGCAGGGCTGGACCGCCGCCGCCGCGCTCGATGGCGTGCAGCAGAGCGGCAACCGGTTGAGCTGGGCCGAAACCAGCTATGAAATCCTGGTCG
>JAGNTK010000141.1 GCA_017987575.1 Novosphingobium sp.
CTCGCAAGGTTGAGCAGCATCACCCCTGTCAGCACCGCAAACAGCCCCCACGGCGCGGACAGATCCAGAGTGGGGTTGATCACCGCCAGCTTGTCCTTGCCGTCTGGGCCGTGCTGCAGGGCGTCGACGGCCTGCGCCACCGTCAAGTCCAGCCCGCTCCACAGGTGCCATGCAACCAGCAGCGCTGCGCCGACATAGAGCACGACCTGCACCAGATCGCTCCAGATCACCGATTCCAGCCCACCCATGAAGGTAAATACCAGCCCGAACACCAGCAAGCCAAAAGCGGCCATGGCGATATGCTGCGGTGTCACATCCAGAAACAGGATCATGGAGACCGCGATTGCCGCCAGGTACAACCGCGCGCCGCTCGCGAAAATCCGTCCGATCAGATACATCACCGCCGCTGCGCGCCGTGCGGTGGCGTCGAACCGGGTCTCCAGTAACTCGTAAACCGTGGTCACTTTTAAGGCATAGAACCGCGGGATCAGCACATTGGCTACGATCCACGCCGCTATCAGCGCGGCAAGCACGCCGCCAAGGTACGTGTAATTGCCCCGGAACGAATTGTCCGGAACCCCCAAGAAAGTCGCCGCTGATTGGACCGTCGAGAGCACCGATACCGCAACCAGCCAGGTCGGTGCGTGATGTCCGGCCAGAAAATAATCCTCAGCTTTCATGCTCTTGCGGGTGGTCAGCCAACCAGCTGCGGCCAGCAGTGCAACATAGCCGATCAGCACAGCCCAATCAGCCGTCGTAAAACTGGTATGCATGCGCCCCCCTTGTGCAGACACCACACCACAGATCGATTGTCCGCGCAAATGGCGGCGGCATTGGGCAGGGCCGGGTCCGGTGCCAATGCCGCCGCAAGGTGGCCCTGGCAGCTTTGGCTTGGGGAATGCTGGCCGGGCAGCAGGGTAATAACACAGCCATCTGCGCGCCACAGACCCAGTTGGCTCCGGATTGGTGCGGGAATGGAGTCATGTTTTGGGGATAGTCTGCGGCCCTTGCGGGCTTTCCTGACTTGCCTTGGACCTGCGACTCTGCTAGCCGCCCGCCGGTTCGAGCCGTTCCCGCAAGGGATTCGGCGCGTTTTCGTTTTGATTCGTTCAGTTGATTCGAAAGGTGCTCCCCCGCGCCATGGTGAAGCGGGGTTCTGACCTTTTGCCTATGAGGTGGTTCGGTTTATGCAAATTCTCGTCCGCGACAACAATGTCGAGCAGGCCCTGCGCGCGCTCAAGAAGAAGCTGCAGCGTGAAGGCGTGTACCGCGAGATGAAGCTGCGCCGTCACTTTGAGAAGCCCTCGGAAAAGCGTGCCCGTGAAAAGGCTGCTGCCGTACGCCGCGCCCGCAAGATGGAGCGCAAGCGGATGGAACGCGACGGGGTCAAGTAAACCCGGTTTCCACGCTTGAACGAAAGCGTGTGATAAGCCATGAGGGCGCGGAGCAATTCCGCGCCCTTTCGCTTATCTGCAAGGCGCCCAAGCAGACCACTAATACCAGACGTTTTCTACCAGACAGGGATACCCATGACCGAAATCACTCGCGTACCGCTTGCCCCGATCGCCAAGGGCGCGCTGACCAAGCTTTGGCTGGGCGTTGCTGCCGCTGCATTGGCCGCTGGCGGCGTGGTCTGGGCCTCGCTGCCTCCGGGCGTCGATGTAACCACGGTACAGGCCGGCAAGGGCAATTCGCCCGGCGCGACCGACGTGGTGACGATCAACTACAAGGGCACGCTGCCCGATGGCAGCACCTTCGACGAAGGCAAGGCTGCCAAGCTGCCGATGACCGGGATCATCCCTGGCTTCGTCAAGGCGCTCGAAAAGATGCAGGTTGGCGGCAAGTACAAGGCGGTGATCCCGGCTGAGCTGGCCTATGGCAAGGAAGGCGCTCCGGGCATTCCAGCCAATACCGACCTGACCTTTGAAATCGAGCTGCTTAAGATCCAGCCGCGCGAACAGGCCGAAGCCGAAATGCGCGCCGAACAGATGAAGGCCGCCGAAGCAGCCGAAGCCGAAGCCAAGAAGAGCGGCAAGAAGGCCCCTTCGGACCTTCCGCCCGGCATGCCCGATCCCACTGAAATGCAAGGTGCGCCGCTGCCGCAGTAAGTTTCCCCGTTTCCTAAAGTGAGTTGATGTAATGTCGGTCGATACAGCCACCGTGGCCAAGATCGCCGCGCTGGCCCGGATCAAGGTGTCCGAGGCTGAGCTGGCGGCAATGGTCCCCGAACTCAACGGGATCCTCGCCTGGGTCGAACAGCTCGGCGAAGTCGATGTTGCCGGGATCGAGCCGATGACCGCGGTGATCGCCAACAAGACGCGCCTGCGCGAAGACGTGATCGGTGCCGATCCGCTCACTGGCGGCGGCGTGCGCGATGCGGTGCTCGCCAATGCCCCGGCTGCCGAGCACGGCTTCTTCGGCGTGCCCAAGGTGATTGAATGATGACTGACCTCACCAACCTCGGCGTCGCCGCGATCCGTGACGGCGTAGCAGGCGGGGAGTTCTCCGCTGTCGAAGTGGCTGAGGCGTTCAACGCTAATGTCGCTGCCGCTGCTGCGCTCAACGCCTTCATCGTCACCACCCCCGAACTCGCGCTCGAAGCCGCCAAGGCGACCGATGCCAAACGCGCGGCCGGTCAGCCGCTGGGCAAGATGGGCGGCGTGCCGATCGGGATGAAGGACCTGTTCGCCACCAAGGGCGTCCAGACCACCGCAGCCAGCCACATCCTCGAACATTTTGTGCCCGAGTATGAAAGCACCGTCAGCCAGAAGCTGTGGGACGCAGGCGCTGGGATGCTGGGCAAACTCAACCTCGATCAGTTCGCGATGGGCTCGTCGAACGAGACCTCTTATTTCGGCAACGTGATCAGCCCGTGGCGGCGCAGCGATGGCGGCAATGCGGCGATGGCTCCGGGTGGGTCTTCGGGCGGTAGCTCCACTGCCGTTGCCGCGCGGCTCGCTCCCGCTGCGACCGGCACTGACACCGGCGGCTCAATCCGCCAGCCCGCAGCCTTCACCGGCATTTCCGGGATCAAGCCGACCTACGGGCGTTGCAGCCGCTGGGGCATCGTTGCTTTCGCTTCCAGCCTCGATCAGGCCGGACCGATGGCGCGCGACGTGCGCGACTGTGCGATCATGCTGGAGGCGATGGCCGGGTTCGATCCCAAGGACGCGACCAGCCTCGATCTGGCCGTGCCCAATTGGGAAGCCGGGCTGAACGGTGACTTCAAGGGCAAGAAGGTCGGCATTCCGCGCGAATACCGGATGGACGGGATGGACGCCGACGTTTCTGCCAGCTGGGACCGCGGGATCGAATGGCTCCGCGATGCCGGGGCTGAGATCGTTGAGATCAGCCTGCCGCACACCAAATATGCGCTGCCGGCCTATTACATCATTGCGCCCGCCGAAGCCTCATCGAACCTCGCCCGTTATGACGGGGTCCGTTTTGGCCTGCGCGATCTGCCCGATGGGGCGGGCCTGCAGGATATGTACGCCGCCACCCGCGCCGCCGGGTTCGGGGCCGAGGTCAAGCGCCGGATCCTGATCGGCACCTATGTGCTCAGCGCGGGTTTCTATGATGCCTATTACACCCAGGCGCAGAAGGTCCGCACGCTGATCAGTCACGATTTCAAGAACGCCTTTACGCAGTGCGACGTGATCCTCGCCCCAACCGCGCCAACCGCCGCGTTTGGTCTGGGCGAAAAGAGCGACGATCCGCTGGCGATGTATCTGAACGATGTGTTCGCCGTGCCGGCTTCGCTGGCGGGCCTGCCTGCGATGTCGGTTCCGGCTGGCCTCAACCGTGAGGGGCTGCCGCTCGGCCTACAGATCATCGGCCGCGAATTTGACGAGCAGGGCGTGCTCAACGCTGGCCTCGCGATTGAAGCGCGGGCGCAGTTTTCGGCCAAACCGGACAAGTGGTGGTAACAATGGCAAACGACCCCAATGCAACCCACGAACCGCTTAAGCCGCTGCCGCTGCTGATCTTCAGCTCGCGCTGGTTGCAGCTGCCGCTCTATGTCGGGCTGATCGCGGCGCAGTGCGTCTATGTGTTCCTGTTCCTCAAGGAACTGAAGCATCTGGTGCTGCACGCCTGGGAATTCACTGAACAGCAGATCATGCTGGTAGTGCTGGGCCTGATCGACGTGGTGATGATTTCCAACCTCTTGGTGATGGTGATCGTCGGCGGGTACGAAACCTTCGTCTCGCGGCTCGGCCTGCAGGGGCATCCCGATCAGCCGGAATGGCTCAGCCACGTTAACGCCGGGGTACTCAAGGTAAAGCTGGCGATGGCGATCATCGGCATCTCCTCGATCCACCTGCTGCGGACCTTTATCGAAGCGGGCGCAATCGGCCAGCCCGGCGCCCGGGTGACCGAAACTGCGGTGCTGTGGCAGACCATCATCCATATGGCCTTCATCGCCTCGGCGATCGGTATCGCCTGGGTAGACCGCATGACGGCGAGCAAGCACTGATATGAGCAACTATCGCATCCACGGCGCAACGGGCGAATGGGAGGTCGTTGTCGGCCTTGAAGTTCACGCCCAGATTACCAGCCAGTCCAAGCTGTTCTCGGGCGCTGCCACGGCGTTCGGGGCAGAGCCCAACAGCCAGGTGTCGCTGGTCGATGCCGCGATGCCCGGAATGCTGCCGGTGCCCAACCGCGAATGCATCCGCCAGGCGGTCCGCACCGGGATGGCGATTGAGGCGCAGATCAACAAGTGGTCGCGGTTTGACCGCAAGAACTACTTCTACGCCGATCTGCCGCAGGGCTATCAGATCAGCCAGCTTTACCATCCGATTGTCGGCGAAGGTTCGCTCGATGTGATCCTGGATGACAAGGATCCCGAAGGCAGCACCAAGACCATCGGGATCGAGCGGATCCACGTTGAGCAGGACGCGGGCAAGTTGATGCACGATCAGCATCCGACCATGTCCTATGTCGATCTCAACCGTTCGGGCGTGGCCCTGATGGAAATCGTCAGCCGCCC
>JAGNTK010000142.1 GCA_017987575.1 Novosphingobium sp.
GGATCGCCCGAGCGAAGGTTGTTCGGTCGTTTGACGCTGGAAATGTGGCCGCGAAAGGAAGCTCAGTCCAATCCAGCAGGGCATCCATGCTTCGCCCTTGAAGCAGCCCGAGCAAGGGGGCGAGGAAAAGGCGAGCTGTGACCAGCGCCGAGGTTGGATTGCCGGGAAGTCCCACCACCCAACGCCCTTGTGAACGGCCGATCCAGACCGGCTTACCGGGCTTGATAGCCACTTTCGTAAAGAGTGGTTCAAGGTCTTGGTCGGCGAACATCGCCTTGGCGTAGTCCCGCTCGCCAACCGATGCGCCGCCGGTCACCACCACGACATTGGCCAGTGAAAGTGCTCGACCGGCAAGATGCCGCAGAGTGGTCAGATCATCCGCCCCGCTTAGCCTCGCTTCGATGCTGGCGCCACACTGCTGAGCCAATGCAGCCACGCCAAACGACACGGATTCGGGGATTTTCAAGGGATTGTCTCGTGCTGAACCGGGCGGCACCAGTTCATCCCCGGTGGCAACAATGGCCACCCGAGGCCGCTTGTAGACCTGGGTTGTTGCACGATCCGCCGCCGCCAATGTGATCATTGCACCCGCCTCAAGCAATGTCCCGGTTGGGAGCAGAAGGTCACCTTCGGCAAAGTCGCTGGCAACTTGTCGCACGTGCCAACCCGGCCCGAATTCGGCGGCAATGGTCATTTCATTGCCGTCCGAGGTGCAATTCTCCTGCATCACCACCCGGTCGGACCCGACCGGCAGCGCGGCGCCGGTGAAGATCCGCACGCATTCTCCGGCACTGAGTGCTGGCGGAGGAGGCCCACCGGCGAAACTCTCGCCGATGATGCGAAAGCGGGCACCGACAGCGGCATCGGAATTGCGCAAGGCATAGCCATCCATCGCCGAGACGGTGCGACGCGGCGAGGCAATGAAAGCGTGAATAGGTTCAGCGAGGACTCGTCCGGCGGCGTCCGCCAAGTCAACCTGCTCTGTTCCGAGCGGCAGCACATTCTCGGCCAGCAGCGCCACGGCCTCATCGAAGCCAATCATGCACAGACCTCGCGCAGTCGGGGCAGCGCGCCGGCGATTGAACAGGGCTTGTGGCGGCTGTCGAACTCGAGTTCGAGCAGGCCGTCCCATGCATCCCGGCACGCCCCCGGTGATCCAGGGATGCAGAAGATGAACGCGTCACCGATCTGTCCGGCAAAGGCACGTGACTGCATTGTGGCGACGCCAACGGTTTGCAGGCTCTTCTGGTGAAAAGCGAACGAAAACCCGTCCATTTCCCGCCGCAGCAGCGGCTTGACCGCTTCCGGCGTGTTATCCCGTGGCGAGAAGCCAGTGCCACCGGTGGTGAGGATGATTTCGACCCCCGGTTCGGTTCGCCACGCCAGCAATTGCGCCCGGATGGCAGTGATGTCGTCCGGCACGATTGCGCGGTCGATCAACTTATGCCCCGCTGCATTCATCTGGCTGATCAGGAGCGCGCCCGAAGTGTCGGTTTCGATCGTACGGGTGTCCGAAATGGTCAGCACCGCCATGCCCAGCGGATGGAAGGGCAAGGATTGGTCAATTCCAGCCAAGGATCATCCTCCGATCGATGCGAGATGCGGGGTTGCCCCGCTGTTGCCCTGGTGCAGACGGTGGCCAGGCGCCTTGGTGGCGGTCAGCGCGGCGATCCGCGCAATCAGTTCGTCCTGCTGGTCATCAGCTTGCAGCAAGGGGCGAAGATCGATGCCGTGATCGCCAAACAAGCAGAGGTGCAGTTTGCCTTGCGATGAAACCCTGAGGCGATTGCAGGAGGCACAAAAATCCTTGGAATAGGGCGCGATGATTCCAATCTGTCCCGGGCGGCCCGGCTGGGAATAGACCACAGCCGGCCCTGCCCCTTGCTCACGCGCGAGGGGTTGCCAGCCCATGGAATCCAGCCTGCTGGCAATCTCGGCCCCGGCCAGATGGTGCCGTTCGAAAAAGGCGGTGTTGTCATTGGTGCGCATGACTTCGATGAACCGCAGCGACAGATCGTGCCGCTGGACGAAGGTGATGAAGCCCTCCAGTTCGTGATCGTTGATCCCGCGCATCAGCACGCTGTTGAGCTTGATCGCGCCGATCCCCGCCGCGCGCGCGGCAGCGATGCCATCCAGCACTTCGCTCAGCCGGTCGTGCCCGGTGATCGCGGCGAAGCGGGCCGGATCGAGCGAATCGACACTGATATTCAGCGCGTTGATCCCGGCGGCGGCATAGTCCTCAGCGCGTTCTGCCAGGCGATAGCCGTTGGTGGTCATGGCCAGGCGGCGGATGCCCGGAACCCGTGACACGGCGGCGGCAATATCGATCAATTCGCGCCGAAGGCTGGGCTCTCCGCCGGTCAACCGCACTTTCCAAAGGCCCAGCGTGGCAAAAGCGGTCACAAGGCGGCGGATCTCATCGACCGACAGGCTTGCTGGCGCATCGGCCGGCTTGCGGTAACCATCGGGCAGGCAATAACTGCACCGGAAGTTGCAGACATCGGTCAGCGACAGCCGCAGATACTCGAAGCGCCTGCCGTGGCCATCATGAAGGGTTTGCTGCATCCTAGGCCGCCAACTCCACGCCGCTGACCCCGGCCTGCTCGGCAAGGATCGCGATGTATTGCGCCACGGCGCGGCGGTAGCTGGCTTCTTCGAGGTATTCGGCGATCAGTGCCCGCACAGCCTCGAAAGGCAAGGGATTGGCCTCAATTCGATGGCCGGAGCGGATCACGTGGACCCCGAAACGGCTACGCACCGGGCTCAGGCAAAGCGTGTCGGATGGCAGCGCGAACAATGCGTCCTCGAAGGGTTTGACCATCTGCCCAGCCTGGACCTGACCGAGATTGCCGCCCTGTTCGCGTGAAGGACAGGCCGAGTGGGTCCGGGCCAGTTCCTCGAACCGCGAGGGATCGGTTTCCAGTGCACGGATCAGCGTGCGGGCATCACCAGTGGCGAGCCCCATCGCAAAGTCGTCCGCCGGATCGGCTTCAATCAGGATATGCGCGGCCTCGACCAGCAATGGGGTGGTGAAGCGCTCCGCGTTGTGATCGAAAAACCGTCGGCAGGTTTCCTCGTCGGCTTTGGGCGTCTTGATCTCGCGCGCCAGCAGCGCGTCGACCAGCGCGTCCTCGCGGGTCATCGGCTGCCCTGCTTCATCGCAGGTCTCGCCAGGCTCAAGCTCCAGCCGCTCGGCCTCGTCGACCAGCAATTGGCGGATCGCCAGCGCTTCGGCGGCTGCTTCCCAGGCCACTTCGGCGCTGGGAGCGGGATGGTTCTGCGCCTCGGCGGCGATGTCGCCCACGGGGATCTCGCGCCCGCCGACGATCACGGGATCGGGGTTCATGACGCCAGCTTCCGCGAACGCACAACCTGATAGCCCGAGCGCCAGACATAGCGAACTGGTGCTGAAAGCATATGGACCAGCCGGGTGAACGGGAAGATCAGCAGGATCGTCAGGCCTAGGAACAGGTGCAGTTTGAACACCGGCGCAACGTCGCGGATCAGGTCAGATGCCCCGGCACGGAAGGTGAATATGCCTTGCGCCCACTCCATGAACTTGACCATCTCATGCCCGTCGAGGTGCTGGGCCGAGACCGGGAGCGTCGCCAGACCCAGCGCCAGCTGGACCCACAGCAGCAAGATCACCAGGTTGTCGCTGAAGCTGGAAGCCGCTCGCACTCTTGCGTCGAAGAAGCGGCGGTGGATCAGGAGCGTCGCGCCGATGATCGCAATCATACCCGCAACGCCGCCCGCGACCATCGCCAGCAATTGCTTTGCCCCGTGCGGCACGCCCAACGCATCCCAGATTGCAATCGGGGTGAGCAGTCCGCCGACATGGCCCAGGAAGATCACCAGCACGCCCAGATGGAACAGCACCGAACCGATCATCAGCTGCTTGCGTCGCAGAAGCTGGCTGGAACCCGCGCGCCATGAATAAGGCTCGCGGTCATAACGGATCACCGAGCCCACCGCGAGCACGGCCAGCGCGATGTAGGGATAGATCCCGAAGATCAGGTGGTGGAGAAAGTCAGCCATGGATCGGGCTCCTGACAGGTTCGGGATTGAGGATGCGTTCGACCATCGCGCTGACTTGCGGGCATTCGGCGCTACCGGGGGCGGCAGGACTGTCGAAGCGAATCTGCTCTTCCTCCCAAGCTGCGTCGAGCGCGGCCAGATCATCGGGATCGTCCGCCGGAGCGATCACGAAAGCTTCGCCTCCGGCTCCCGCCAGATCGGCCAGGATCCGCATCGGCGCGGCATAGGATGTGTCCTTTTCCTCCAGCCGCTGCGCCAGCGCTGAGATGATCACACCTGGTTGGGCCAGTTCCGCGGCCGCTTGGGCGGGCGGCAGGACCGAGAGGTACTCAAGGAACAGCGGCAGGTAGTCGGGCAGTTCCTTGGCTTCAATTTCCAGCCCCTGCGCTTCGTAACGGTCGCGCAAGTCGACCATCGCCTGGCCGCGATCACGGCTTTCCCCGTGGACGTGTTCGAACAGATGGAGCGATAACGCCCGGCCCCGGTCGAACAGCACGACATAGGCTTCCTGGCTGTCGAGCAGGTCATCGTGCGCCAGTCGCTCGATCAGCGGGGCCAGCGCCGTGCGCTGATCGGGTGTCAGCAGGCCGTCCTCGGCCAGCACCGCTGAAAATACCGGCGCGGCTTGCTGGACCGCCTCGTCGGGATAGCGCAACAGCGCCGAGAGGACACGCAGGGTCGTGTTCATCAGAATACCTCCGAAGGGGTCTGGAGTTTCTTGCGGGCCGGAGCGCCAAACAGGTTGGCGCCGCTGGTGCCGCCGGAGCAGCCATTGCCGAGCGAGAAGCCGCAGCCACCGCGCTCTTCGTACATGTCGTCGGCAACTTCGCGGTGGCCGCTGGGGATGACGAAGCGGTCCTCGTAATTGGCGATCGCCATCACGTGGTACA
>JAGNTK010000143.1 GCA_017987575.1 Novosphingobium sp.
CGCAGCGCGATCAGCCGCTTGGACAGGTCCAGTGTTTGGGCCTCAGCCAGCGGATGGCTGGCAAGCTTGACCGGCTTGGCCGGGCGAGCGCCAAGCTGCGGCGCGACCAGCGTTGCGGAAAGACCAAGAACTAAGGCAATCGAGGTGCGGCGCATGGTGCGAATCTCCGGGTTTGTGGCGACTTTGGCCGCATGGCCCAAACCGCACCGCGCGGCAATCGCGCTGCGCTATGGCTATCAAAAAATTAACCTTGCGGCCCTAGCAGGCACAGGGTTGTACGCCGATTGGGCGCGGGGGGTCGATGGTTAGCAAGCAGGCTGTGCTACGCGCCGCCATACCGTCAGAATTGCGCGATTGGGTCAATAACCGGCTGATCTCGGCGCACATCCGCATCGTTCGGATTATGGTGCTTGGCGCGTTGCTGAACGCGGGCGTCATCATTCTGGCGCTGTGGGGCGAAGAGATCGCCCCGATTCAATTGGCGCTTTACGGCACCTCGATGATCGCCGCCGCGCTGCACCGGCTGTGGCTGGCTGAAGGGATCGAACGTGGCCGCCGTCGCCGCCGTTCGGCCAAAATCATGACCGCTTTCTGGCTCAATTCGCTGTGGTTAGGGCTCAATCTGGGTATCCCCTTGGCGCTCTGGTTTCCGCATATTTCAGCTGGCGATCAACTGCTGCTGGCAATCAGCGGCGTCGCGCAAATTGCGTCGGCCGCCTATACTGTCCGCACGCTGGTACCTTCCGCAACGGTCTTCATCACCACCCAGGCTGCCGGTCTGGCGATCGGATTGGCCCGGCTGGGCGGGCTTGACGAAATTGGTGCGGTTGCCGTGCTGGTCACTGCCAGCGCACTGCTGATCCGGATGACCTTCACCGCCCGCGACCTGTTCGTTACCCGAATTCTATCCGACCGTGAGCTGGCGGAATCGACCCGTACCGTCAAAATGCTGCTCAATGAATATGAAGAGAACGGGTCTGACTGGCTGTTCGAACTCGATCGCAACGGGCATTTGCTCAAGGTTTCAAAGCGGCTGGCTGCCGCCGCCGGAGAAGCTCCGCAAGCGCTTGAAGGACGGGCCTTTGCCGCCCTGTTCGCACCCGGCGCTGCCCACGACGAACTTGTTGCTGCGATTGCCGACCGGCGCCCCATCCGCGAGATGGTGCTTGCGCTCGACAGCATTGGCGATGGCGAACCGCGGTGGTGGACTGTGAGTGGCCGGGCCTCGCGCAGCAGCGGCAAGACGGCCTATCGCGGCGTCGCCTCTGACATCACAGTCCGCCGGCAGGCCGAAGACCGCGCCCACCGGATGGCCCATTTCGACACGCTGACCGGGCTGCCTAACCGCGCCTTGTTTGATGCTGAGCTGAATAAGCTGATGGCGGCCCGCGCTGGCAGCGAACAGGTTGCCTTGATGCTGCTTGATCTCGACCACTTCAAGGCGATCAACGATATGCATGGCCATCCAATTGGCGATGCATTCCTGCGTCATATCGGCGAGCAGCTGATCGATCTGGTCAGCAAGAGCGGCCTCGGCGGGCAGCAACCGCAGATTGCTCGGTTGGGCGGCGATGAATTCGCCATCGCTGTAAGCGGTGTCGATGCCTGCGATCACTCGATCCGGCTTGCCGAACTGTTGCTGATCGCGCTGGCCGAATCTGTCGTGATCGAGGGGCATGAGCTGCACTCCGGCGTATCGATCGGTATCGCCCTGGCTCCGTTCCACGCCGATAACCGGGCTCAACTTACTTCTTATGCCGACATTGCATTGAATGCAGTCAAGCAGACCGGGCGCGGCAAGTGGGAAATGTTCGAATCTGAAATGGACGCCCAACTGCACGAACGCCACACTTTGGCGCGCGACCTGCGTCATGCCGTAGGGCGCGGTGAACTGCGCCTGTTCGTTCAGCCGCTGGTCGATATCGCCAGCGAAGCGATGACCGGATACGAAGCTCTGCTCCGCTGGCAGCACCCGACCCGTGGTCTGGTCCCGCCCGATATATTCATTCCGATCGCCGAGGAAACCGGGCTGATCGTGCCAATTGGCGAATGGGTGATCCGCACCGCTCTGGCCGAAGCCGCGCAGTGGACGAATGGTGAGACGATTGCGATCAACCTGTCCCCGGTGCAAATTGAAAGCCCGGGCCTACTGCCGATGGTGGTCAATGCGCTGGGCGAGAGCGGGATCGATCCGGGCCGGGTCGAGTTCGAGATTACCGAAGGCGTGCTACTCAACAATTGCGAGGCTAACCTTGAGGTCCTGCAGATCTTGCAGTCGTTCGGCGTAAAGATCGCGCTCGATGATTTCGGCACCGGCTATGCCTCGCTCAACTACCTGCTGACCTTCCCGTTCGACAAGATCAAGATCGACCGCAGCTTTATCGCCCAACTGGTCACCCGCGAGGAATCGCGGGCGATCGTCGGCGCCGTCATCGCACTCGCCAACCAGCTCGGCATGTGCACCTTGGCCGAAGGGGTTGAGGAGCGCGAACAGCTTGACCAGCTGCGCGAAGATGGCTGCCGGATGGTGCAAGGTTGGCTGTTCGGCAAGGCCCTGCCTAGTGAAGAATACCATCCGCGCGCGGCAATTCCGGCGCGGCGCGGCCCTGCCGCCGGGCTATCTGGCAAGCGCACGCGCCGCACCTCGCAGACGTATTCACGCGCTGTCGGCGGCTGAAGCGGCCCTGCACGCACTGGCGCAGGCCCTGCCCCCCTGCTAACCGGGACACTGCTTTCCACTGCCGTTCCGGCTGGAAGGGAGAGGGCTGGCCATGAGTTTCACCGCAGACCGTCTGCTGCTGTTCGGCGCCACCGGCGATCTGGCGCAACGCATGTTGCTGCCATCGCTGTGCGCGCTTCATGCGGACAAGCTGGTATCCGAAAAGCTCGAGATCATCGGCACCGCCCGCCAACCACTCGACGATGCCGGTTTCCGCAATTTCGCCCGTGAGGCGCTGGAAAAATTCATGCCAGCCGATCGGCGCGGCGGCATGGCGACCTTCCTCAACCGGCTCAGCTATCAGCCGCTCGATGCCACCGACACGGCGGGCTATGCCGCCCTCGCCAGTAAGGTCGGCACCCCGCAGGATGGTCTGGCGATTTTCCTGTCGACCGCGCCAAGCCTGTTTGAACCGACCATCGCCGGTCTGACCGCCGGAGGACTCGCTGGCGAGACGGTGCGGATCGGCCTCGAAAAACCGCTCGGCATCAGCCTCGCCTCAAGCCGCGAAGTCAATGATGCGGTCGCGCGGGCGTTTCCCGAAGACCGCACTTTTCGGATCGATCACTATCTCGGCAAGGAAACGGTCCAGAACCTGCTGGCTCTGCGCTTTGCCAATATCCTGTTCGAACCGCTGTGGAACGCGGCGCATATCGACCACGTCCAGATCACCGTTTCGGAAACGGTTGGCCTTGAAGGCCGGGTCGGCTTTTATGACGGCGCGGGCGCTCTGCGCGATATGGTCCAGAACCATATGCTGCAATTGCTGGCCTTGGTCGCGATGGAACCGCCCGCCAATTTTGACGCAACCGCGATCCGCGATGAAAAGGTCAAGGTACTGCGCACACTGCGTACAGTCGGGCCAGACGAAACCGTAACCGGCCAGTACCGTGCGGGCGCGATCGCCGGGTCGCCAGTCCCCGGCTATGACGAGGAACTGGGCAAGGATTCGGAAACCGAAACCTTCGTGGCAATCAAGGCGCACCTTGATAACTGGCGCTGGAAGGGCGTGCCGTTCTACCTGCGCACCGGCAAGCGCTTGCCCGAACGCAAGACCGAGATCGTAGTCCAGTTCCGCCCGGTGCCGCATTCGATCTTCGCCGGAAAGGGTGCGCAGAGCACACCGAACCGGCTGGTGATAGGAATTCAGCCGCAGGAAAACATCACGCTGTCGCTGATGGCCAAGGTTCCAGGCCTCGACCGCGATGGCATCCGCCTGCGCGAAGTGCCGCTCGATATCGCAATGGCCGATGCCTTTGCCGGGCCGATGAAGCGGATCGCCTATGAACGGCTGCTGCTCGACCTGATCGAAGGTGACCAGACCCTGTTTGTGCGCCGCGATGAAGTGGAAGCGCAGTGGGAATGGATCGACGGCATTCGCGCCAGCTGGGCCGACAACGGCCTGCGTCCGCGCAACTATACGGCGGGAAGCTGGGGCCCCAACTCCTCAATTGCGCTGACCGAACGCGATGGGGTGCATTGGCATGAGTAAGCTTCACCCCATGATCGAACGTGTCACGGCGCGGATCATCGACCGGTCGAAAGACAGTCGTAGCCGTTATCTCGAGCTGATGGATCGCGAAGCCGAGCGCTTCCCCAACCGGGGCGCGTTGTCCTGCTCCAACCTCGCCCACGGCTTTGCCGCAGCGCTGGATGACAAGCCCGCGATCAAGAACGGCCGCGGCCCCAACCTGGCGATCATAACCGCCTATAACGATATGCTTTCGGCGCATCAGCCCTATGGCCGCTATCCCGAGGCGATGAAAATGTACGCCCGCGAAGTTGGCGCCACCGCGCAGGTCGCGGGCGGCACCCCGGCGATGTGCGATGGGGTCACCCAGGGCCAGGACGGGATGGAGCTGAGCCTGTTCAGCCGCGACGTGATCGCGCTGAGCACGGCGGTGGCGATGAGCCATGCGATGTTCGATGGGATGGCTTTGCTGGGGATCTGCGACAAGATCGTTCCGGGGCTGGTGATCGGCGCACTGCGGTTCGGCCACTTACCAGCGATCTTCGTGCCGTCAGGACCGATGCCTTCGGGCCTTGCAAACAAAGACAAACAGAAGGTCCGCCAGCTTTATGCCGAAGGCAAAGCGACCCGCGCCGACCTGCTCGAAAGCGAGAGCGCCAGCTATCATTCGCCCGGCACCTGCACCTTTTATGGCACCGCCAATTCGAACCAGATGATG
>JAGNTK010000144.1 GCA_017987575.1 Novosphingobium sp.
CCTGCTGTGCCGTCGATCTGGGATAATGGCTTGGTCATGGAAAAGCAGGCTAGCGCGGTTTGCGCCCCGCGCAAAGCCTGCCTATGAGGGCACCCGCACGCGCCCGTAGCTCAGTTGGATAGAGCACGAGACTTCTAATCTTGAGGCCGGTGGTTCGAATCCACCCGGGCGCACCATTTCCTCAACCGCGCGCGGCGCTCTCCAGTACTTCGCCCTGTACCGGATAGCCTGCATTGTCCGGGATAAGCAGCCACGGCACCCCATCGCGCATTTCCATGAACGGGGTGATCATCACTGATGGGAACTCGGCGACATGGGCCAGCGCATCGTCAAAGCTGCCGAACAGAGCCAGCCGTTCCAGATTGCGCCGGGTCGGGAAGATCACCTTGATATCACCCGTATCGGCCAGCCGCAGCGCTTCGTCCGCGCTGGCCCAGAACAGGTGGGTGTTCTCGGTCGCGTCGACCAGCAGATCAACCGCGCCGGTGCCCAGATTGGCGAGATAGAAACGGGTGTCGAAGACCCGAATTTCCTTGTGCTTTGGCCGCCAGCGCGAAAACGCGACAAGGCCATCGAGATCGAGCGTCCAGCCCATCGCATCCAGCACCGGGCCGAGCGTGCCCACCTCAAGCAGATGGGCCCGCGCGCGCAGGGCGTCGTCCAGACTGGGGCGCTGGTGTAGTCCGACAGCGAGCCCGGTTTCCTCCAGCGTTTCTCGCACTGCGGCGATCCGCGCGGCCAGCTCATCGCGTGCCTCGTCATCGGCCGCGCCATGTGCATCGGCGAGTTCGCGGTCAGCCTCATCAACGCGCCCACCGGGAAACACCGCAGCCCCCCCGGCGAACCGCATTTCCTTGGAGCGCTGCACCATAAGCAACTGGGGTGCCCCGCCGTCCGGGCAGTTGCGAAAGATTACCAGCGTGGCAGCGGGGATCGCGGGTGGCACTTCGCCAGCGGGATCGAACATTTCTTTTAAGTCCATGGCAATCAGCGTGGCGCGTTCGGGTCGCTTTGCCAAGGATTTTTGCGCAGGAGCAGTTGTCGAATTATTTTACAGTTCCGCCCAGCTTGTCCAAAACGAATTTCCATAAGCTATTGAAAATTAGATAGGGAACGAATTTGGCACATCCTGTGCATTCACTCGGTTACCCCCAAGTAGTCTCGTTAGAGGCGGGGCCGCAATCTGGTCTCCGCGGCTCCGCCTCCCCGAGAACTTCACCAATACATCGCCGTAACTTAGCGTGACGAACCACGAATTCGTCTGCCTGCGATATTTGGGTCAGTATCCCCCTAAGACGGCAATAAACATTCCTTGACGAACTGTTGCTAATCCGACGCCACATGGACGCATTGGGTGCGTCTGACACTTGGACTACACGTTGGCCGGACGGATCGAATTCAAGCACGATTGGCGCAAGGCGCGGCTGCTGTGGCCGATCGTCGCGTTGACGCTTGGGGTTTTGGCATTCCTGGCTCTGACTGCGGGCTTTCTGATCGAACGGTTTGATCACACCGCATCCGATCGCGAACAGCACATGGTTACGCAGGGATTTGCCGGGCAGGTCACCGAATTGTCGGAAGTGGTCGCAACGCAGGTCGGGTGGGACGACGCCATCCTGATGCTGGATCACCGCCAAGATCAAGCCTGGGCCGACTTCAGCGTTGGCAACTACCTGTACACCTTCAACGGCTTTTCCCATTCCTTTGTCGTCGACGGTGATGCCAAGGTGTTTTACGCATCGGTGGGCGGAACTCGGGCCGAGCTGGACCAGTATCAGCCGTTTGCCGCAACGACCGCAGCCTTGCTTCCTGCGGTGCGTTTGGCTGAAACACGGCGCCTGCCGCTTGGCCGCCGTCCCGGTAAGGACAATATCGTGGTCCCACCGATCCAGTCGCATACCGTCGCGCGGATCAATGATCAGGTGTTTCTGGTGATCGCGACGCTCGTCCAGCCGGATTTCGGCAAGTACTTGCCCAAGGGGCCGCGCGCACCAGTCACCATCACGGCAAAACCGCTCGATGCGGCGTTTCTGGCGGCGTTCGGCAAACGCTATCTGTTGGACGAGCCTGAAATTCTGGGGCACAAAGACCAAGCGCATGATCATGGCTCGCTATTGCTCCGCAATTCGGCCGGTGAAGCTGTGGCCACGCTGGTCTGGACACCGCGCAAACCCGGAACATTGTTGCTCAACCAATTGCTGCTGCCGATGCTGTTCGCCATGGCTCTGCTGGGCGTGACGGCGCTTAGTGTGGTGCGCCGTAGTGGCAAGATCCTGACAGATCTGATCGCCAGCGAAGCCCATGCCAAACACCTGGCTTTCCATGACCCACTAACGCAGTTGCCAAACCGTGCACTGCTGTTCGAACGGCTGCGTGCTTATCTGGCGGCGCTCGATGCTGAGGGCGGGCAAGTCATGCTGCTGTGCGTCGATCTCGACCGGTTCAAGGACATCAATGACAGCTTGGGCCATCACGCTGGCGATCTGGTGATCGAAACGATGGCGCAGCGCCTGCGGATGGTTTGTGCCCAGGCCGGATTGATTGCGCGGCTGGGCGGGGACGAGTTTGTGGTGCTCTGCAACGCTGCCGATTGTGCCGCTGCCGAAGTCTTGGGCGCGCGCATTCTGGCTGCGGTTCGCAAACCTCTGCAAAGCGAATATGGACGGCTTGAAATGGGCTGCTCGATTGGCGCGGCGATCATTGATCAACCGGGGGTCGAGCCAACCGAAGCGCTGCGGTGGGCCGATCTTGCACTTTATCGCTCAAAGGATCTGGGCCGAAACCGGATGACGTTCTTTGAGCCGAAAATGGATATGGCTTTGCAGAACCGGCGCTCGCTTGAGGCCGAACTGCGCACCGCCTTGGCCGATGGGTCTTTGCGCATGGTTTATCAGCCACAGGTAGACATCCATGGCCGGATCATTGCCGCGGAAGCACTGCTGCGCTGGGACCACCCACAGCGCGGCGAAATACCGCCGGGCATCTTTGTTCCTTTGGCGGAAGAAACCGGCCTGATCCTGCCACTGGGGGAATTCGTGTTGCGGCGGGTGTTTGAACAAACCCGCGACTGGCGCAAGATGCGCGTGGCGATCAACGTTTCGGCTGAGCAGATGCGGGCTCCCGGTTTTGCAGCTCTGGTCGCAAGGCTTGCTGCCCGTTCGCAGATTGATCCGGCGCGCTACGAGTTGGAACTGACCGAGACCGCGCTGCTTTCCGACGAAGCAGAGACCAGTGCCAATATCACGGCGCTCAAGCGGCTGGGCTTCTCGATCGCGCTTGATGATTTCGGAACAGGCTATTCCAGTCTCAGTGTGCTCCAGCGCTTTTCGGTCGACAAAATCAAGATCGACCGATCGTTCGTCAGCTGCATCGCTGATGGCGGCGAATCTGAAGCGCTGGTCGATGCCATGATCAAACTGGCAAAGGCGCTTGATCTGCGGGTAATCGCCGAAGGGGTGGAAACAGCGGCGCAGCGCACACGGCTGGCTTCGTGCGGATGCAGCGAATTTCAGGGGTTCCTGACCGGTCGGCCGATGACTGCCGAGGCTGTCGCTACGCTGGTGGGCGAAGCGCAAGATGCGCCGCGCGTAGCGATTAGACGGCGGGGCTGACCCCGGCCTCGCTCAGCAATTGCTGCAGTTCGCCCGCTTCGTACATTTCCATCATGATGTCGCTGCCGCCAACGAACTCGCCCTTGACATAGAGCTGCGGGATGGTCGGCCAGTCTGAATAGGCTTTGATCCCCTGGCGGACTTCCTGATCCTGCAACACATCGACGCTGCCGTAGGCGACGCCCAAATGATCAAGGATCGCGACCGCCTTGCTCGAAAAGCCGCACTGCGGGAACAGCGGGCTGCCTTTCATGAACAGCACGACGTCATTGGCGCTGACGATTTCGGCGATACGGGCATTGGCGTCGGACATTAAGTTTCTCCTCGGCCCCTTAGGTGGGGACAGCGGTGGTCAGTTGCAAGGCATGGAGCGCGCCGCCCATGTCCGCACCGATCGCGGCATAGACCAGCTTGTGCTGCGCGACGCGCGGCTTGCCAACAAAGGACGCGGACACGACGTGGGCGGCCCAGTGGTTATCGTCCCCGGCCAGATCGGTCAGCGTCACCACAGCATCCGGCAAACCGGCCTTGATCCGGGCGACAATTTCCTCACCGGGCATGGCCATGAAATCAAGCCTCGCCCATCAGCGCGCGGCGGGCTTCGACGGTCTTGGCATCCAGTGCGGCGCGAATATCAGCGTCGGTGACTTCTACTCCGGCCGAGATCAGATCGCCGAGCAGCTTGCGTATCACGTCTTCGTCGCCAGCTTCTTCGAAATCGGCTTGAACCACGGCCTTGGAATAGGATTCGGTCTCGGCTGGCGAAAGCCCCATCTGTTCTGCTGCCCAGGCGCCCAGCAAGCGGTTGCGGCGGGCCGATACGCGAAACTGAAAATCCTCATCACGGGCGAATTTGGTTTCTTCGGCGCGTTCACGGTCATTGAAATCGGTCATGTCTGCTCCTGCTGATGGACCGCCTCAGCCTGCCTTGGGCGGCGGGGCGGGCGGCACTTGATAGGTATCGTGGCAGCCCTTGCACGATGCTGCTGTGCTGGCAAGCGCGGCATCGAAGGCAACCTTATCGTCGGCCTTGGCTGCATCGGCCAGTGCTTTGGTACTGTCAGCAAAGGCTTTGGACTTGGCGAGGAAATCGGCCTTCTGGGTCCAGACCTTGGGCGTCGCACGGCTGGGCACGCCTTTGGTGCTATCGGCAAACAGCGAAGGCATCGCCGCAGCCCATTTGGCGAGACCGCCAGCCGAGAACGCCAAGCTTTTGAGCGGGGTGCCATTGGCGCTCGCTCCCTTCAGCAGGTTCAGCGACGTAGCCGACATCGCCATCCC
>JAGNTK010000145.1 GCA_017987575.1 Novosphingobium sp.
AGCAGCGCGATGCCTACAAGGCCTATATCGTGCGCACTATGACTGCGGTTGGCCACCCCAACCCGGCGATGGCTGCGGATACGATCATGGGCTTTGAAACAGAGATCGCTTACAAGAGCTGGAAGATCGCCGATCGTCGCCTGATCGAAAAGGTCAACAACCCGATGAGCAGCGCCGAACTGGCGATCTATGCTCCGGGCTTTGACTGGACCGCGTTCTTCGCCGGGGCCAAGGTGCCTGCGCAAAAGCGGCTGGTGGTGGGCGAAAACACCGCGGTCAAGGCGCTGGCAAAGCTTTATGCCGAAACCCCATTGGCCACGCTGAAGGTGTGGCAGAGCTTCCACATCGCCAACCAGGCATCGCCCTATCTCAACAAGGCGATGGTCGACAGCCGGTTTGAATATACCAAGGTCCTCTCCGGCCAGACCGAGAACCGTTTGCGCTGGCGGCGCGGGGTTGATCTGGTCGGCGGTGCACTGGGTGAACTGGTTGGGCAGGACTATGTGAAGAAGTACTTCCCCGCTTCGTCCAAGGCCAAGATGGAAACGCTGGTTGCCAACCTGAAGGTCGCGATGGCCGCCCGGATCAAGGCCAATACCTGGATGAGCGACACCACCAAGGCCGCCGCGCTCGACAAGCTGAACCGGATGGACGTGATGGTCGGTTATCCAGACAGCTTCCGGTCCTATGCCGGGGTGAAAATTGTTCCCGGTGACCTCTATGGCAACGTCCAGCGCGCTGGAAAGTTCAACGCCGATTACCAGATGGCCGACCTTGGCAAGAAGGTTGACCGCAAGAAGTGGGGCATGAACCCGCAGACGGTGAACGCCTATAACGGCGGCCTTGAAAACAAGATCGTTTTCCCGGCAGGAATCCTGCAGGCACCGTTCTTTGATCCCAATGCCGACGATGCCGTGAACTATGGCGCGATCGGCGGGGTTATCGGCCATGAAATCATCCACGGCTTTGACGATCAGGGCCGCAAGATCGACGCGACCGGCGCGGTCCGCGATTGGTGGACGGCTGAAGACGCCAAGCGGTTTGAAGAACAAGCCAAGGTGTTTGGCGCGCAATATGCAGCGTTTGAAGTGGTACCTGGCGCGTTCATCAATCCTGACCTGACCATGGGCGAAAACATCGCCGATCTGGGCGGGGTTTCGATCGCGCTTGATGCCTATCACGCCTCACTGGGCGGCAAGCCTTCGATGGTGCTGGACGGCATGACTGGTGACCAGCGGCTGTTCCTGGCCTGGGCACAGGTCTGGCGAGCCAAAGCGCGCGAAGCCGCGCTGCGCCAGCAGGTGGCGACCGATCCGCACAGCCCGGCCAAGTACCGCTCGTTCGCACCGCTGCGTAATGTCGATGCCTGGTACAGCACCTTCAACGTTCAAGCGGGCGACAAGCTGTACATCGCTCCTGAAAAGCGCGCCCGGCTTTGGTAAGCGGCGGCTGCGTTCAGTTGTAAGTCACAGGGGGCAGCGTTACGCTGCCCCCATTCGTTTTTCATGAGGATTGTTCCCATGCGTATAATTCCCCTCGTTTCGCTTTCCGCCCTCGCCCTTGCTGGTTGTGCCGCGTCCAGCGCCGAACCAGCCGCCGCACCGGTCGCCACCGCCACTCCGGTCGCCGCGCCCTATGCGCCGGTGATCCCCAAGGGCACCGGGATCTTTGCCGAGCCTTCGACCCTGCCGTTCCAGGCGCCTGATTTCTCACGCATCAAGGAAAGCGACTACGAACCGGCGATCGAGCAGGGCATTGCGATCAAGCTGGCCGAGATTGACGCGATCGCGAACAATCCCGAAGCGCCGACTTTTGAAAACACCATGGTGGCGATGGAAAACGCCGGATCGATGCTGACCCGCGTGTCCTATGTGTTCGGCGCGCTGGTTTCGGCCAATACCAATGACGTGCTCGATGGGATCGATTCGCGCACTGCGCCTAAATTTGCGGCATTGCGCGATGCGATCACGCTCAATCCCAAGCTGTTCGGCCGGATCAAGACGCTTTACGACAACCGCAACAACCTGGGCCTGGCCCCCGATCAAATCCAGCTGATCGAGCTGACCCACGATGACATGGTTCGCAACGGCGCCAATCTGGGCGCGGCGGACAAGGCCGCGCTGACCGAAATCAACGGCCAGCTCTCCAGCCTGACCACCGAGTTCGGCCAGAAGCTGACCAAGGGCACCAAGGACGGCGCGCTGGTGATCACCGACAAGCGCCAGCTCGCCGGGCTCTCCCCCGCCGATGTCGCCTCGGCGGAAAAGAACGCCGCCGATCGCGGCCTGCCCAAAGGCAGCTACGTGCTGAGCCTGCAGAACACCACCCAGCAGCCGCTGGCCCCCGCGCTGACCAACCGCAGCGCGCGGCTCGCACTGTTTGAAAAGAGCTGGAACCGCAGCGAACGCGGCGATGCCAGCGATACCCGCCCGCTGATCCTGAAGATCGCCGCCCTGCGCGCGCAGAAGGCCAAGCTGCTCGGCTTTGAAACCTACGCCGCCTATCAGTTGTCTGATCAGATGGCGAAGACCCCGGCGGCAGCGATCAACTTCCTCGAAAGCTTTGTCCCCGCGCTCGGCGCGGCGCAAAAGCGCGATGCGGCCGAGCTGAATGGCCTGATCAAGAAGGAAGGCGGCAAGTTCCAGGTCGGCCCAGCCGATTGGGATCACTATGCGCAAAAGCTGCGCAAGCAGAAATACAACCTCGATCAGAACGAAGTGAAGCCCTACCTTGAAATCACCAATGTCCTTGAAAACGGCGTGTTCTATGCCGCTGGTGAGTTGTGGGGCCTGACCTTCAAGAAGCGCACCGACATCCCGGTCTATCACCCCGATGTGACGGTCTACACCGTTTACGATCAGGACGGATCAGAGCTGGCGCTGTTCTATTTCGATCCGTGGAAGCGGGACAACAAGTCCGGCGGGGCGTGGATGTCCAACTTCGTCGACCAGAACGGTCTGACCGGGACCAAGCCGGTGATCTTCAACGTATCGAATTACACCAAGCCCGCTCCTGGCCAGCCCGCGCTGGTCACCTGGAGCGACGCCAACACGATGTTCCACGAATTTGGCCATGCGCTGCACGGGATGCTTTCCAACCAGCGTTACCCCTCAATCTCGGGCACCAATACGGCGCGCGATTTCGTGGAATTCCCCAGCCAGTTCTTCGAAAACTTCATGACCGAGCCCAAGGTGCTGGCGAACTATGCCAAGCACTACAAAACCGGCGCGCCGATGCCGGCCAGCCTGATCGCCAAGATCGACAAGGCTTCGAAGTTCAACCAGGGCTATGAACTGGGCGAAGTGGTGACCGCTGCCTTGCTCGACATGAAGTGGCACACCTTGAAGCCGGGCACGGCGGTCAGCGATGTGAACGCCTATGAAACGACGATCCTGACCGGGCTCGGCGCCAAGGGCCTGCAGATTGATCAGGTACCGCCGCGCTATCGCACCAGCTATTTCCGCCACATCTGGGGCGGCGGCTATGCGGCCGGGTACTATGCCTACAGCTGGACCGAAATGCTCGATCACGATGCCTATGCCTGGTTCACCGAAAACGGCGGGATGACCCGCAAGAACGGCCAGCACATGCGCGATACGATCCTGTCAAAGGGCCACAGCCAGGATTACGGCGTGATGTATCGCAACTTCGCCGGGCGTGATCCGCAAGTCGAACCGATGCTGAAAGCGCGCGGGTTGAAGTAGTATTCCTCCCCCTTGGGGGAGGGGGACCATGCGGAGCATGGTGGAGGGGTACGGGCGGTGATTGGAACGTGGCCGGACAGGTTGCGATCACCGCGCGTACCCCTCCACCAGCTTCGCTGGTTCCCCTCCCCGTTCCGGGGAGGAACTTACGTTGCTAGCGCCCTGTTACCCGGTTCGCCCAACCACTTCGCCTGCACCTTCCAGACCTGCCCAATAACCGCCTCGCTTAGCGCCTGCTCGGGTGGACCATCAGCGGCCAGCGCGCCGCCGTCCAGCACCACCACCCGGTCGGCGTGGTTCATCGCCTGGGCCAGATCGTGGAGCACCAGCACCACACCCGTACCATGACCGGCAAGCGCCCGGAATTGCCGCAGCAGCGACAGTTGATGCGCGAGGTCAAGATTGGCCAGCGGCTCATCCGCCAGCAGCCAGTGCGGCTCCCCCGCCAGCACCCGCGCCAAGAGCACGCGGGCCTGTTCGCCGCCCGATAGCTGCGACATCGGCCGGGCCCGCAGGTGATGCAGATCAAGCGCCGCCAGTGCGGCATCGACTGCCGCTCGGTCTGCCGCAGCCCCGGCGTTCCATGGCAGGCGGCCAAGTCCGGCCAGCGTCTCAACTGACATATCCCAAGCTACTTCGCCCTGCTGCGGCAGATAGCCCAGCGCGCGGGCCCGGTCGCGCGGGCTCAGCGTGCCGAGCGGCGCGCCATCCAGCGCCAGCGCGCCGCGCTGCGGCACCAGCAGCCCGGCGAGGCAACTGAGCAGGCTTGATTTACCCGCGCCATTGGGGCCGCAGATTGCGGTGACTTCGCCCGGATTGAGGGTCAGCGAGATGCCCGAAATTCGGCCAGCCACGCAGCCATTTACAATCGACAAACCTCCGTTCGTGTCGAGCGAAGTCGAGACACTGCGCGCGGCATCTCGACTTCGCTCGATGCGAACGGAAGTTGTGGGGTTATCCGTCATGCCAACCCCCGGCGCATCTGCAGCAGCAAGCCGAGGAAGAACGGCGCGCCCAGCAGCGAGAGTGCAATGCCCAGCCGCAATTCGCTCGCCAGCGGAAGCACCCGGCACAGGCAGTCCGCCACCAGCAACAGCAGCGCGCCGGCCAAGGCGCTCGGGACGATC
>JAGNTK010000146.1 GCA_017987575.1 Novosphingobium sp.
GCGATATCGCCGCTGGTCGCACCCAGAACTTTCAGCGTTGCGACCGAACCGCGTCGCGCCTCAAGGTAAGAGCTGACACCGCCGCCGATCCCGATCCCGGCGATCACCAGCGCAGCAAGGCCGACGAGGATCAGGAAATCGCCCATCCGGGTAACGAAGCGCTCAGCCCCCGGCGCGGCACGGTCGCGCGTGCGGACTTCGAACCCGGCGGAGGGAAACTCTGCCTTCAGCGCCTCAGCCACCGCATCAGGATTGCGCGCCGGGGGCAGGGCGATCCGCACTTTGGCGCGGTACATTGCGCCCGGCGCGGTGAGACCTGCGCGCTCTGGCACGTCGAGCGCGGAAATCACCGCCGGACCAAGCGCGAAGCCTTCGCCCAGTCGGTCGGGCTCATTGGCGATGATCCCGCCGACGGTCAGGTTCAGCGTGCCGATGGCGATTGATTGGCCCGTGGTGATGCCCAGCCGGTCCGCCGCGCCTTGGCCGATCCAGACCTGCCCTGCGGGCGGTGCGCCCACGCTGCGGCCGTCGGCGAGCGTCAGGCGCCCGACCAGCGGCCAGCGCGGATCAACGGCCTTCAATTCGATCGGTGCGGCCAGATCGCCAGCCCGGCCCATCGCCTGCATCCGGTATCCGGCCGAAACCGGGCCGAGTTTTGCGAAAGCCGCCATTTCCGGTTCGGTCGGGCTGCGTTGCCATACCGCCACTTCCAGATCGCCGCCCAGAATGGTTCGGCCTCTGCTCGATAGTTCGTTGCTGATCGCCCCGGTCAGCGTGCCGATCGCCGCCAAGGCTCCGACGCCCAGAAACAGGCAGACCAGCAGCAGCCGCAGCCCCTTGAAGCGGGCCGACAGATCGCGCCGGGCGATGGTCCAGGCGGTGGCCCAAGGGATCATGCGGCGGCGCTATCGCTCGCGATGCGGCCATCGGCCAGCGTCACTACGCGCTCGCAGCGTGCGGCGAGTTCGGCATCGTGGGTGATGATGATCAGGGTCGATCCTGTCTCGGCCCGGCGCGCGAACAGCAAATCGACGATTCCGGCGCCGGTTGCGGCGTCGAGGTTTCCGGTCGGCTCATCCCCGAACACCAGCGGCGGACGTGCAGCCAGCGCACGGGCAATGGCGACGCGTTGCTGTTCTCCGCCCGAGAGCTGTGCTGGGTAGTGGTTCAGCCGGTGCCCAAGGCCGACTGCGGTCAGTTCCGCTGCTGCCACGGCGCGGGCATCGCCGATCCCGGCGAGTTCCAGCGGGGTCATCACGTTTTCGAGCGCGGTCATGGTCGGCAGCAGGTGGAACGCTTGCAGCACCACCCCGATCCGGCCGCGTCGGGCAGCAGCGAGCGCATCCTCGTCCATCGCCGCAAAATCGGCACCGGCCACAGTCAGACTGCCGCCGCTGGCGCGTTCCAGCCCGGTTAGCACCGCCATCAGGCTGCTCTTGCCCGAACCCGAAGGGCCGAGCAGTGCCAGCGTCTGGCCTTGCGGCACGGTCAGGTCGATCCCGCGCAGCACGTCTACCGCGCTGTCGCCTTGGCCTAGGGTGAGGGTCAGGTTCTTGGCGTTTATCGCCGGGAGGGGGCTTGTCACGGCGCGGGGATGCCATAGCTAGAGGGAAAGGCAAGGAGAGTTGCAGCATGAAATGGAAATTCGCGGTCGCGCTTGCAACCCTGACCCTTGGGGCATGCGGCAGCGAACCTACGCCAGTGCCAACCGAGAGCGCCGGGCCAGCCATGCCCGATCTGCCGGTTGTGGGCGCACCGGTGACCATTCTGGCGCTGGGGGACAGCCTGTTCGCCGGCTATGGGGTGGAGCCCAATCAAAGCTATCCCTCGCGGCTGGAATCCGCCCTGCGGGCACGCGGAATCAACGTGCAGATGGTCAATGCCGGGGTTTCCGGGGACACTACCGCGGGCGCTCTGCAACGGCTCGACTTTGTCCTGAACGGCCAGAAGACACCTCCGGGTCTGGTGATCATCAGCCTGGGCGGCAACGATATGCTGCGCGGCTTGCCGCCGGAACAGACCCGCCGCAATCTCGACCAACTGCTGACCCGGCTCGGTGAGCGTAAGGTCAAAGTTGTGATCATGGGCATGCTGGCCGCGCCCAACTGGGGCGCAGACCATGCGAAGGCGTTCAACGCGATCTACCCCGATCTTGCCAAGAAGCATGGCGCAACACTGGTGCCGTTCTTCCTCGACGCGGTGATTGGCAAGCCGCAGCTGATCCAGGGCGACCGAATTCACCCGACCGCTGGCGGGATTGACGAGATGGTTGGGGCAACGGTCGAGGTTGTTGCCGGAGCAGTGCCGAAGACGGCGAACTAAAGCCGCTCCGCCAGCCCCTCGCTAACCCGCCAGACTGCCGCCTCGCCGGTGATCGCTTCAAACGGCGCGAGTTCGGTGCCGGTCAGCCAGACTTGTGCGGTCCCGGCCCGCAGCCGCTCAAACAAAGCCTCGCGCCGGACCGGATCGAGGTGGGCGGCGACTTCATCGAGCAGCAGCACGCCGGGGCGATCCGGGCTCAGCAGTCCGGCATGGGCCAGTGTGATCGCGATCAGCATCGCTTTCTGTTCGCCGGTTGAGCATTCCGCGGCGGGTTGATCCTTGCCCGCCATGGTCACCAGCAATTCGTCACGGTGCGGGCCCACCAATGTCCGCTGCGCTGCCCGATCACGGCGGCGGCCGGCGGCGAGGGCTGCGGTGAGTTCGATCGCTGTGATCGGGCCGCCAGGCTGATAGGCCAAAGCAGGCCGGGCAAACGGCGCCTCGGGCAGGTCGGCCAGTGCCACGGACAGCCGCTCGATCAACCGGACCCGGGCCTGCGCAACTGCTGCTCCGGCCTCGGCCAACTGGCCCTCGATGGCATCAAGCCATTGCGGGTCCGGCTCGGTGGGTTCGGCCAGCAAGCGGTTACGCTCACGCAGCGCGCCTTCCAGCTTGGCGGCATTGCGGGCGTGGCCCGGCTCCAGCGCGAGCACCAGCCGGTCGAGATAGCGCCGCCGTGCGCCAGCCCCTTCGGCAAACAGGCGGTCCATTGCCGGGGTCAGCCAGCCGACCGAAAGCCATTCGCCCAGCCGCACCGCCGGAGCCTCGGCGCCGTTGACCTGCACGATCCGGCGCGTGGCGCGTTCGGGCCGGATACCCGTGCCGAGCGTGACTGCACCATCCAGTTCGGCGCTGACAGTAAAGCTGCCATCACCATGCTTGTCCGGAATATCGGGCAGGGCAGCGCGGCGCAGACCGCGGCCGGGAGCCAGCAGCGACAGTGCCTCCAGCACGTTGGTCTTGCCCGCGCCGTTCTCACCCACCAGCAAATTGAACCGCGCTGCGCCATCGAGCCGGGTGGCGCGATGGTTGCGGAAATGCGTGAGTGTGACGCGGTCGAGCCCCATGCGGGGGCGATAGAGCGGGCAGGGGCCTGCTGTCACGCCAAAGTGTGATCCTGAAAGTTGGGAATTTTCACCAACTGTTGAATATTCACCTGCGCGAAAGTTTTCATTCATCACGGAGAAAGCTTGGAATTGCGTGGTTTTTTCAAATTGGCACGGGTCCTGCAAACATTCCTGCATCTGCGGCAGAGGCTGCGGAACAGATCAAAACGAAGGAAAGACCATGACCAACCAATCCACTTTCACCAGCAAGCTCGCTGCGGCGACCTCTGCTTTCATCCTCTCGCTGGTACTGATCAGCGGCACCGTTTCGATGCCTTCAACTGCTCAGGCCCAGACCATCTATGTTGGCGAAATCGCATGAACGGGATTGATCGAATGGACAACAACATGACCACCTCGCGCAGCTTCCACCTCGACAAGGTGAACGGCAAATTCATGGGCGTCTGCAGCGGCATCGCCAACTACTTCGGCTGGGACGCCAACCTTGTCCGGATCGGTTTTGCCCTCGGCACGATCTTCGGGTTCGGTTCGCTGATCCTGGTATACCTGGCAATCGGCCTCATCGCCGATTGAGACAATCACGGTGAGGCCCCGGCAGCGACCGGGGCCTATACCGATGCAGTTTTGGCGAAGGGTGAGAAATCGGTTCCGGTATCATAGACATCCACGCCCTCCCGCGCCTTGAACCAGCCGACCACGGCATAGGTCACCGGCGTGAGCAACGCCTCCCACAGAACCTTCAGGCCCCAGTTGGTGAACATGACAGTGATCACCAGTTCGGTTGACCAGATCCCGAGAAACGCGACGGGATAGAAGATCAGACTGTCGACGCCTTGACCAAAAACTGTCGATCCAATCGTCCGCATCCACAGGTGCTTTCCCGCGGTCCAGATCTTCATCTTCGCGAGCACGAAGCTGTTGACGAACTCCCCGGCCCAGAATGCCAGGATCGAGGCCGCGACAATCCGCCAGGTTGAACCGAACACGCTTTCATAGGCGGCCTGTCCGTCCCAGCCATCGGCGGCCGGCATGGCGACCACGACGTAGCTCATGAAAGCCATGAACAGTAGCGCGGCAAAGCCCATCCAGACGCACCTGCGCGCATTGGCATAGCCATAGACCTCGGTCAGAACGTCGCCGATCACATAGGATAGCGGGAAGAACAGGATCCCCGCGCCAAAGGTGAAACCGCCCACCGTCGCCAGCTTGCTCGCCCCAATCAGATTGGACAGCAGCAGGATCGCAACGAAGGCCGCCATCACATAGTCAAAATAGCGAAAGTGCCGGCGGGCACCTGCTGTGCCGTCGATCTGGGATAATGGCTTGGTCATGGAAAAGCAGGCTAGCGCGGTTTGCGCCCCGCGCAAAGCCTGCCTATGAGGGCACCCGCACGCGCCCGTAGCTCAGTTGGATAGAGCAC
>JAGNTK010000147.1 GCA_017987575.1 Novosphingobium sp.
GTAAAGCCCGAGCAGGCGCGAATACCATTCGCCGCCAGGGGCATATTCACCCACCTTCATATCGGGTGTGATCTGGAAAAAGGTCAGCGTTTCGGCGGGCTTGCGGTAGATATAGCGCGCGCGGTCCTTGTCACGCAGGGGGTTCGCGACTGCGGCGGCCAGTTCAGCATTGATCTTGGATGAGGCCGGTTTGGACACGGCAGGAACAGCGACCAGCGCCGGAGCGGCGATGGCAAGGGCAAGGATCGGCAACAGGGTGCGGCGCATGGGGTTCTCTCCGGGGAACTATGATCCGCGCAACCTAGCCACTGCGTAACCGATGACAAGGTGCAGCCGAATGCCTATCTCATGTCCAAACAGGAAGGAATGATATGGCACAGGCAATTTTCGCAGGCGGGTGTTTCTGGTGCACCGAGGCGGTGTTCCGCTCGATCGCCGGGGTTAGCGCGGTGGAAAGCGGCTATATCGGCGGCTCAGTCGCCAATCCTACCTACAAGGCAGTCTGCTCGGGCAGCACGGGCCATGCCGAAGCGATCCAGATTGAATTCGACGAAAGTGTCCTGTCGTTCGACGATCTGCTCGATATCCACATGGCCACCCACGATCCTAGCCAGCTCAACCGGCAAGGCAATGATGTTGGCACGCAATACCGCTCGGCCCTATTCCCGCTGGACGATGCACAACGCAACGCTTGCGAGGCCGGGATTGTGCGCTGGAATGAGGGGCACGCAGGCCAGCAGGCCGTGACCACCATCGAAGGCCCCGCCGTATGGTATCCGGCCGAGGATTATCATCAGGAATACTGGGACGGCGAAGGCCAGCGCAATCCCTATTGCCTCGCGGTAATCCCGCCCAAACTGGCGAAACTGCAAAAGGGTTTTGCAGAGAAGCTGAAGGGTTAGGCCGTCCACCGCGCCACGAAAAACCCGTCCAGCCCGCCGGCTTCGGCCAGCATTGATGGATCGGTGCGCAGCCAGCCTTCGGCGGCAGGCGCCAGCCCGGTCGGCAGTTCACTCGCCAGAATTGGGTCAAGGGTCAGGGTAAGCTGCGCAGCCTGCTCCTCGCCCTCTTCCGGCTCCATCGAACAGACCGCATAGACCAGTTGTCCGCCCGGCTTCACCCAGCCCGCTGCACGCTCCAGCAATTGCGCCTGCAGCTCGGCCATCTCGGCAATTTGGCGGGGTCCGATCCGGTGGAGGACATCGGGATGGCGGCGGCAGGTGCCGGTCGCGGTGCAGGGTGCATCAAGCAGAACGGCATCGAATGGTTCGGCCGGTTGCCAATCCAGCACATCGGCCTGAACCAATTCCGCCGCCGAGCCGGTGCGGTCCAGATTGGTCTGCATCCGCTCAAGCCGCTTGGCGCTGCTATCGAGCGCGGTGACCTGCCACCCGGCAGCCGCAAGCTGCATGGTTTTCCCACCCGGCGCCGCGCACAGATCGAGAGCGCGGCGTCCCTCACCTGACCCCAGCAGCCGTGCGGGCAAGCTGGCGGCGAGATCCTGCACCCACCAAACGCCATCATCAAACCCTTCGAGGTTCTCCACCGCTGTGCCGCGCGGCAGGCGGACGTGGCCAGGGGCGAGCGATGTGCCGCCCAGCCGCTCGGCCCATTCGGCGGTCGCGGTGGGATCTTTCAGCGTCAGGTCAAGCGGCGGCGGCACGGCCAGACCGGCGGCGATATGCTCAGCGGCCCCGCCCCAGCGTTCTTGCACCAGATCGGGTAATGTCGGCACCTCGGGCAGCTTCGCGCCCTGCTTGACCAGTGCCGAAAACACCCCATGCGCCAGCCTCCGCGGCCCGCCCGTCAGCAGTTCCAGCCCGGTCGCGATCACCGCATGGGGCGGCGTTTCCAGACGCAACCAGCCCGCCAGCATCAGCCGCAACGCCGACCGTGCCTTGGCATCGGAAGCAAGCGGCATCCGCGTAGCGCTGTCGATCAGCGCGTCGAGATCGGTCAACCAGCGCAGAGCTTCGCCCGCCAGCGCACGGGCAAGCGCCTTGTCCGGCCCGCTGCGGATGCCTTGCAAGGCGCCGTTGGCGGCCAGATCGAGCGTCTCGCCCCGGTTCAGCACCGCATCGAGCAATTTGAGCGCGCCCTTGCGCGCGGGAAAACCGGGAATGTCCATCGGCTGCCCCTAGAGGCAATTGCCTTGCAGAGCCAGCGCGCGCTAAATGCCGCCATGACCAAGCGCGCAACCAAGCGTCCGGAGGCTTTCCAAAAGCCCGCCCACTGGACCAACGACCCCGCCCCTACGCCGGTGCCGATCAAAGACGGTGAAGACCCCGACGGCCTTTCCCCTACCCGCTACGGCGACTGGGTGAAAAAGGGCATCGCGGTGGATTTTTGAATCTTGGCCCTCAAGCCTGACCCTCTCGACAAGCCCCGAAAGGATGATTTTCCTTTTGTGGTGACGGGCTGTCTTGGCTTGGTGCTACTGCCGTTCGGCGCGGCCATAGCCTGGGCGGCATTGGTCGGCAGACCGTTTTACGGCAACCTCGGTCGGACGATGGAATTCAGCGACAAACTCTGGATGTCAGTCAGTATCGGCGCAACGGGCGCGGCGCTCCTTGCCATCACAGTCTGGGGGCTTCGCCGAGCAAAGGGCCGCTAGCTACCTAAACGTTACAGCGCCCGAAACCGTACCGTCAGCCCATCCTTGGGCTTGGGGATCGGCCAAGGCTGCCATTTCGGCGCATAGCCTGGCTCGATCTCGATCTGATAACGGGTCAGAATCTGGGCCATCAGCACTTTCACCTGCATATAGGCGAAGTGCAGCCCCAGGCACATGTGCGCGCCGCCGCCGAACGGGACCCAGGCGTATTTGTGGCGCTTGGCGGTCCTCTCGGGCGTAAAGCGCAGCGGATCGAAACGCTGCGGATCGGGCCAGTGGTTCGGGTCCATATGGACCGCCGAGGGGCTGATCCCAACGCCGGTTCCGGCTGGAATCCGGTAACCGCCGAATTCGAAATCGCGCATCGCCCGGCGCGGCAGGCTGGGCACCGGCGGGATCAGCCGTAGCGCTTCCTTGAAAGCCATTTCGGTCAGGTCGAGCTTGCCCAGATCGTCGTAGGCCAAGGGGCGGCCCACACCGCCGGTCACTGCCAAGGCTTCGGCCCGCAGCTTTTCCTGCCATTCCGGGTTCTTGGCCAGCAACCAGACCAGCGAGGTGGCGCTGCTGGTGATCGTATCGTGCGCCGCCATCATCAGGAAGATCATGTGATCGACCACTTCGTCGACCGGCATCAGGCTGCCGTCTTCGTGGGTAGCGGTGGCGAACTGGCTGAACATGTCTTGCCCGCCGCCGGTTTCGCGGCGCTTCAGCGTTTCCTTGGTGAAGTAGTCGAGCAGGAACTTACGCCCCGCCACGCCCCGGCCCATCGCGGTGAACGGCATCGGTTTCCGCACCACACCGACCGAGGCCGCGACCATATCGACAAAGGCCTTGTTGATTGCGTCGGCCTCTGCACCCAGCGGCACGCCAAGGAAGCTGTCAGCGGCGAGATCGAGCGTCAGCTGCTTGATCGCCGGATAGAACTGCATCTCGCGGCCCGACCATTGCGCCACCCGGTCTGAAATTCCGCGGTTCAGCGCATCGGCATAGTGCCGCATCGGGCCCGGCTTGAAGGCAATCGACAGCGCCCGGCGATCGGCCCGGTGGTGATCGAAATCAAGCAACATCAGCCCGCGCGGGAACAGCAGATCAAGCACCGAGCCCCAGCCCTGCGCCGAGGAAAAATTCTTGTCGCGATCGAACAGCACCAGTTCATTGGCGTCCGCGCCGAACAGCATCACCGAGCGGCGACCGAAGGCGTGATTGCGGAACACATCGCCATACTTGGCGCGCATCCGATCCCCAAAGCCGATCGGGTCAGCCAGCAGCGTCAGCGTGCTGCCCAGCACCGGCCAGCCATCTTCGCCGGGAATATGATCGAGCGCGCCCTTGGGCTGCGGCTGAGACCAGTGGGTATATTGCGGCGATTGGGGAGCGAGCGTGGCCATGGTGATCCTCGTTACTGACAACCCTGTAACTTGGGTCGTACGTTAAGACCAGCCTGCAAGTTCGCGCCGCACCAAGCACTCGAGCATCGCCATCCCGGCGTCCGAGGTATTGAGGCAGGTCAGCGCCGCAAACTGCTGGCCGCCCGCTTCCTCAAACTGTTCCCTGCCCCGGATCGCCAGCTCCTCCAGCGTTTCGAGGCAGTCTGCCGAAAAGCCCGGCGCGGCGATGACGAGCCGCTTTGTGCCTTTTGCGCCTTCAGCCGCCAGCACGGTGTCGGTGGCAGGTTCGAGCCACTTGGCCCGGCCGAAGCGCGACTGAAAGGTGGTCTCGATCCGCAGCTCCGGGAACTCACCCGCCAGCGCTTCGCTCAGCAGCCGCGCGGTCTTGCGGCAGTGGCAGTGATAGGGATCGCCCAGATGGAGCGTGCGTTCGGGCATGCCGTGGAACGACAGCAGCAGCACTTCGGGCACGAAATCGAGGGCGTGCAATTGCCGTGCGGTGTCGGCCCGCAGCGCCTCGATATGGGCGGGATCGTCGTAATAGGGCGGCAGAGTGCGCAGTGCTGGTTGCCAGCGCATTTTCTCAAGCTGGGCGGCCAAGGCATCCATCGCGGTCGCGGTGGTTGCGCAGGAATATTGCGGATAGAGCGGGGCAAACAGGATCCGCTCACACCCGGCCGCTTTCATCCCCGCGATCTCGTCTGCAATCGCGGGACTGCCATAGCGCATGGCCCAGCGGACCAGCACCTCTGCGCCC
>JAGNTK010000148.1 GCA_017987575.1 Novosphingobium sp.
CCTCTCGATGACGGCCGAAGCCGGATTCCAGATTCCGGATGCGCCGAAGGCCCGGATGATCGACGCGATGAAGGCGGTCGTTGACGGGCGGCTTGAGCGGGAGGCGCGGTGGAGCGGCGATGCCCGGCTGATCCGGATTGCTGCATTGGCGGCGCTCGCACGCAATGGAGCATCGACCCCGGCCATGCTGGCCGCAATCAGCCTTGCCCCGGCTGAAATGCCGACATCGGCCTTGACCGACTGGCTGGCCGCTATCGACCGTACCAAAGGTGCGAACACCAATCTGCGCCTGACGGCAGAGCGCACCCTGCGCCAGCGGATCGTTTATGAAGGGTCGCGACTGGACCTTGCCGATGCGGCGAATGCGCCCTGGTGGATGATGACGTCGGGCGACGAAATGTCGATCAAGGCGTTGCTTGCTGTCCTGGGCCGTCCCGGCTGGGGGGATGAAGGGCCGAAGATGATGATCGGCACGGCGCTGAGGCAGCGGCGCGGCCATTGGGATACGACTCCAGCCAATGCCTGGGGGACGATTGCCACCCAGCGGTTCGCAACCTTGTTCCCGGCTACGGCTGTCAAGGGCGTGACTACGATCACTCTTGCGGGGCAGAGCCTGACACAAGGCTGGCCCATGCCAAGCGACGGTGGTTTGCTGCGTCTGCCGCTGCCGACAGCACCTGCGCCACTCACGCTTTCGCAGACGGGCGGAGCAGGACCTTGGGCGATGATCAGCATCCATGCTGCTGTTCCCCTGCAGAAGCCCCTTTTTGCCGGGTACCGGATGACGAAGTCCGTTGCCGTCCTCAGCCAGAAGGCGCCGGGACAGCTGACTCGCGGTGACGTCCTCAAGATCACGATCACAGTCGACGCAACCGCCGAGCGCAACTGGGTGGTAGTGAATGACCCCGTGCCACCCGGCGCGACGATCATCGGGAATCTGGGCGGTCAATCGGCCATCCTCGGGGCAGCAGCCTCGGGCGGTGAAGGTGTTCAGCCTTCTTATGTCGAGCGCGGCAAGGATGCCTGGCGCGGCTATTTCGAGTGGGTGCCACGTGGCCGGTTCGTGACCGAATACGCCATCCGGCTGAACGGCACCGGCAATTTCAGCCTGCCGCCGACGCGCGTCGAAGCGATGTACTCACCCGATATCCGCGCGCAGGTGCCGAACAAGCCGATCACGGTGGCCATGCGGTGAAGTTTTCGGCCGTCATCCCCGCGAAGGCGGGGATCGCTCTACTCCGTCACGCGCGTTTGTGGGTCCCCGCCTTCGCGGGGATGACGATGCTGTTGCTTTGGTTGGCGACCATTCCGCCCGCACTCCCGAGCTACGGGCGGGTGGTCACCGCCTGGCAGCCCAGCGAGTCCTGGCTCTACGATCGAAACGGCCAATTGCTCGACAGCCAGCGCGTCAATTTCCATGCGCGGAGACTGGCCTGGGTGCCGCTCCGGAACATGGCACCGGCGCTGGTCGAAACTGTCGTGGCATCCGAAGACAAGCGTTTTCGCGATCATGGGGGTGTCGACTGGCTGGCCATTGGGAGCGCTGTGAAAGCACGGTTCTCAGGAGAACGATCGCGCGGGGCGAGCACGATCTCCATGCAGGTCGCTGCCTTCCTGGCTCACGGCCTCGCTGCTCCCGGCACGCGAAGCTGGTTTGACAAGGCCCGGCAGATGCGGGCCGCCAGGGCGCTCGAGGCCCGCTGGTCAAAGGACCAGATTCTTGAGGCGTATCTCAATCTTGCTGGATTCAGGGGGGAAGCGCAGGGCATCGGCGCCGCTGCCCTCGGCCTGTTCGGAAAGACTCCCGCCACATTGACGGCAGACGAAGCGCGGCTGGTCGCTGCGTTGTTGCCAGATCCGACGGCACTCCCTGCAACGGTTGCGGCACGGGCATGCCATGCGCGCCCTGCCGATTGCGCTCGGCTGCGCGACATGTCGAATGCAATGCTCGACAATCAACGGCAACTCGCGCTCGATCCCGGCCTGGCGCCGCACCTTTCGGTCAAGCTTCTCACCGAACCCGGGATGCGCGTGGCGACCACGCTTGATCGTGGCATTCAGGCCATGGCCACAGCCGCGCTGCGGCGCCAGCTTCTCGGGCTTGGCAGTGTGAGGGCGCGCGACGGGGCCGTTGTCGTCGTCGACAATGAAAGCGGTGATGTGCTGGCCTATGTGGGCGGCGTCGGGGGTGGATCGACGGCTGCTGCAGTCGACGGAGCGGACGCCTATCGCCAGGCCGGTTCCACTCTGAAGCCGTTCCTTTACGGCATGGTGATGGAGCGCGGTTATCTGACGCCGGCCTCCATTCTCGATGATTCTCCGGTGCAGCTCGACACGGCATCGGGACTGTATGTCCCGCAGAATTACGATCATGTCTTCAAGGGGCCGGTCTCGGTCCGCTCGGCCCTGGCTGGATCTCTGAACGTGCCGGCCGTGCGGACGCTGGTGATCGGCGGGACGGAAGCCTTTCGCGACCGGCTTTGGGATACGGGCTATCGCGGGCTGACCGAGGATGGCCAATATTATGGATTTTCGCTGGCGCTCGGCTCGGCGGAAGTGACGCTGCTGGAACAGGCTGCGGCTTATCGCAGCTTTGCACTGGGCGGACGCTGGTCTCCGCTGCGGCTGCGGGGGAGCGATCCGCGCATAGCGCCGCGGCGGGTATTGTCGGAACAGGCAAGCTGGCTGGTCGGTTCGATCCTCTCCGATCCGCTGGCGCGTTCGGGCACGTTCGGACTGGACAGTGCGCTGAAGCTGCCTTTCTGGGCAGCCGTCAAGACGGGAACCTCCAAGGCGATGCGCGACAATTGGTGCGTCGGCTGGTCGGATCGCTATACCGTTGCGGTGTGGATCGGGAACCTTGAGGGCGATAGCATGAAAGCCGTGTCCGGGACGAGCGGCGCGGCGCCTGTATGGCGGGATGTGATGATGGCGCTTCATGCCCATGCCCCGGGCCGGGCGCCCCCCATGCCGGCAGGCATCGAAACGCGACCGATCCGCTTTGCAGGCGGTCTTGAATCACCAAGGCAGGAATATTTTCTGAAAGGAACCGGGCAGGCAGTTCAGGTGGCGGCACCGGCAGCCGCGCGACGTCCGAGAATAACCAATCCGGTTTCAGGAAGTGTCTACGCGCTTGATCCCGATATTCCCATCGACCGTCAGCGGCTCGGTTTTGCGGTCACCGGTGAAGTGACGGGCCACCGGCTGGTTCTCGATCGGAGGGATCTCGGAGATGCCAGAAATGCGCCACTTATTTTGGCTGGGCCGGGTGTGCATAGACTTGCCCTGGTCGACCCATCCGGACATATTGTCGATCAATCTCGCTTCACAGTGCGCTGACGAAAAGTTCCCTTTATGATCCTATTATCTTGACATAAATACCAAATGGGTTATTGCAATTGCCGTGAATGAGAGTCGACCCACACCGCGCTCAGCGCTGCGAGAGTTTCTTGAGAGCGAAGCTGCGGGCGGCATCCTCCTGATGGCGGCAGCGGCGCTCGCGATGCTTGTGGCGAACAGCGCGCTGGCTACGGTCTATTTTGACGTCTTCCACCTCATGGTCGGGCCGCTTTCGCTGCACGCTTGGATCAATGACGGTCTGATGGCGCTGTTTTTCCTGCTGGTCGGCCTCGAGATCAAGCGCGAGTTTGTTGACGGGCATCTGTCGACTTGGGCTGACCGGCGCTTGCCGATGATCGCAGCGGCGGCCGGAATGATCGTACCGGCGCTGGTCTACCTTGCTGTCACGCGCGGCGATCCTGCGCTGGCAAGGGGTTGGGCCATTCCGGCCGCAACGGATATTGCCTTTGCCATTGGTGTGCTCGCCTTGCTTGGCAGCAGGGCACCGGCATCACTGAAGCTGTTTCTGACCACGGTTGCCATTGTGGACGACATGGGAGCAGTTGCGATCATCGCCCTGGCCTATACCAGTGCGATACACGGCGCGGCATTGCTTGTTGCGACTGCAATCGTTGCGTTGATGTACACTTTGAACCGATCCGGCGTCACGCAGTTGCGATGGTACCTCCCTCTGGCGGCCCTGCTGTGGGTCGCGGTCTACATCTCGGGCGTGCATGCGACGATTGCCGGGGTGCTTGCGGCCATCACCATTCCGCTGCGCCGGACGCCCGTTGCTCCCGAGGATGAGGATTCGACACTCCACCGCCTCGAACACGCACTGCACAAGCCGGTTGCTTTCGGCATTGTCCCGCTGTTCGGCTTTGCCAATGCGGGCGTTTCGCTTTCGGGCGTGGGCCCCGATGCCCTGTTGGCGCCGCTTCCGCTTGGCATTGCGGCTGGCCTGTTTGTGGGCAAGCAGCTTGGAATCTTCTCCAGTGTTTGGCTCGCCGTGAAACTCAGACTTGCAGACAAGCCCGCCCATGCAAGCTGGCAGCAGATCTATGGCGTATCGCTTCTGTGCGGGATCGGCTTTACGATGAGCCTGTTCATCGGCGGCCTGGCTTTTGAGGATCACGGCATGAGTGACGGTGTGAAGATGGGCGTACTCATGGGCTCGGTTATTGCGGCGCTGTGTGGCTATGTGATTTTGCGCTTGGGCGAATCGAGAGCGAAATCGTGATCCCGCCACTTTCGCAGGCGTCGGCCCAGACAGGGTTGCTCAATCTTCCCTTGAGTTCGGCCGGGCTTGACCCGGTTCTTGGCCTCCTGCTGGCGATAGGCATTGGCCTGCTGGTCGGGCTGGAACGCGGCTGGCGCCAGCGCAACGAGCATGTTGG
>JAGNTK010000002.1 GCA_017987575.1 Novosphingobium sp.
GCCGGCTGGATGGAATGGGGCCGAGCGGTGAAGCAGGGCTGACCAAAGGGTCTGCTGGCCAATGAAAAACCCGCCCCATCGTTCTGACGGGGCGGGTTTTTCTTGTACCTAGTAAAGCGGCTGCAGCCTATTCACCAAAAGTCCGCTGCCACCAGCCGCGGCGCGGCGTTGAATCAGCGTCGGAGCCTTCATCGCTAGGCGCGTCGGCAGCGGCAACTGGTTCAGCAACCGCTTCGGCAACCGGTTCCGCAGCCTTTTTGCGGGTCCGCTTGGGCTTGGCCGATGCTTCCACGGCAGCCGATTCAACCGGAGCTTCGGTAGGCGCTTCAGCAGCGACATCAGCAGGCGGGGCTTCAGCAGCCTCAACCTTTTTCCGGCGCGGCGCGCGCTTCGGTTTGGCCGGTGCTTCTTCTGCAGCAGGTTCGGCAGCAACCTCGGCTTCTACCGCTGCGGAAGCGGCGGCTTCCTCAGTGTCGGCCTTCTTGCGGCGGACCCGCTTGGGCTTGGCGGGAGGCGTTTCGGCAGCCGGTTCTTCAGCCGTCACGGCTTCGGCAGGTTCGTCGCTGCTGCCATCGGCCGCTTCTTCGCCAGCTTCGCCGGCTTCGCTACCTTCGCCGCGACCACGGCCACCACGCCGCCGCCGACCACGCCGACGCTTCTTGCGTGGAGCATCGCCATCTTCACCTTCAGCGCGTTCTTCGCGATCATCGCCTTCGGACTCGGCATCGCCTTCGCCTTCGTCGGCTTCATCGGTGCCTTCGCCTTCGGCCCGTGGGCCGCGCTCGTCATCACGGCCGCGACCACCCCGGCGCCGACGGCTGCGGCGGCGTTTGCCGCGCCCTTCGCCATCATCGCCCCGATCATCCGCTTCGGCCTCATCCTCGTCCTCGATCAGATCGTCATCTTCTTCTTCGATCACGATTGGTTCGAATACTGGCGTGAACTCTGGCCGCGGACCGGACGAGCCGACCCGCATCTTGGCGCCTTCGTTTTCACCTTCAGGCAGGACTTCGACGCGAACACCATAGCGGTGTTCGATCTCGGCCAGATCGCTGCGCTTGGCGTTGAGCAGGTAAACTGCTGCCTCGGTGCTGGCATAGAGCGAGATGATCGAACCTTTGCCCTTGGCCGCTTCGTCCTCAATCTGACGCAGTGCCGACAGGCCGGCGCTGGAAGCGGTGCGGACCAGGCCGGTGCCGTCGCAGTGCGGGCAGCCGCGCGTAGTCGCTTCAAGCACGCCGGTGCGCAGGCGCTGGCGGCTCATTTCCATCAGCCCAAAACTGGAGATCCGGCCAACCTGAATCCGGGCGCGATCGTTCTTCAGCGCGTCCTTCATCGCTTTTTCGACCTTACGGACGTTGGAGCCATACTCCATGTCGATAAAGTCGATAACCACCAGTCCGGCCATATCGCGCAGCCGAAGCTGGCGGGCGATTTCGCGGGCTGCTTCGAGATTGGTGTTGAGTGCGGTCGCTTCGATCCCGTGTTCCTTGGTCGAACGGCCCGAGTTGATGTCGATCGAAACCAGCGCTTCGGTCGGGTTGATAACGATGTAACCGCCCGACTTCAGTTGGACTTCGGGGTCGTACATCGCAGTCAGCTGATCTTCGGCGCCATAGCGCTGGAACAATGGGACCGGATCGGCATAGTGCTTTACCCGCTTGGCGTGGCTCGGCATCAGCAACTTCATGAAGTCGCGGGCGGCACGATAGCCGCCTTCGCCTTCAACCACGACGTCCTCGATTTCCTTGTTATAGATATCGCGGATCGCGCGTTTGATCAGGTCGCTGTCCGAATGGATCAGAGCCGGGGCAGTACTGCCCAATGTGGTCTCACGAATTTCGTCCCACAGCCGGGCGAGGTAGTCGAAATCGCGTTTGATTTCGACCTTGGTCCGGCTGAGCCCGGCGGTCCGGACAATGCAGCCCATCGACTTGGGCAGGTCCATTTCGGCAATGATCGTTTTCAGGCGCTTGCGGTCAGAGCTTGAGTTGATCTTGCGGCTGATGCCGCCGCCGTGGCTCGAATTAGGCATAAGCACGCAGTAGCGGCCAGCCAGGCTGAGGTAGGTGGTGAGCGCCGCGCCCTTGTTGCCGCGTTCTTCTTTGACGACCTGGACCAGCAGCACCTGGCGGCGCTGGATAACGTCCTGGATCTTGTAGCGGCGGCGAAGTGCCATCCGCTTAGCGCGCAGCTCATCGGCTTCCTTGGCGTGACCGCGATTGCCGCCACCGCCTTGACGACGACGACCCCGGCCGCGGCCGCCACGGCGCCCGCCATCATCACCTTCGCCTTCGGCCTGTTCGTCTGCGTCGTCTTCAAAAGCTCCTTCGACGTGGCCGTCTTCGATAGTGGCGACGTGATCCTTCTCGTCAGTGTCAACTTCCGTCAGGCCGCCAAAATCATCATCGTCGTGATGATGATCATCGTCATCGTGGTGGTGCTCGTGGCTGGTGCCGGCCATATCGTCGGCCAGACTTTCGCCCAGTTCATCATCACCGACAAAGTCTTCCTCACCCTCGGCAATGGCGCGCAAGGCAGCCTCTTCCTCGGCATGGGCGGCTTCTTCGGCAAGCAGGGCTTCGCGGTCTTCCTTGGGGATCTGGTAATAGTCCGGATGGATTTCGCTGAAGGCCAGAAACCCGTGACGGTTTCCGCCGAAGTCGACGAAAGCCGCCTGCAGCGATGGTTCTACCCGGGTTACCTTGGCGAGGTAAATGTTGCCTTTGATTTGCTTGTGATCGGCAGATTCAAAGTCAAATTCTTCAATCCGATTGCCCTTGAGCACCGCCACCCGGGTTTCTTCCGGGTGGCGCGCATCGATTAGCATGCGCGTAGTCATTATAGATTCTCCGTGCGCGCCAAAGCGGGTCCGGCCCCGATGGGGCGATCCGTGGATTGGCGCGGCTGTGTGCGGAACGTCCGCGCGCTTCCGGACCATGCCGGTTCCTTCGCGCGGATGTGACGGTTAGGCCGGAACCGAACAAGGCTCCGGCGGCGACGAGCGTGTCTGCTGCAACGAGATGGTGCGTCAAAGTGGTGCGCACACGGCCATCCGCCAACACCACCGCTGCGCCAGTGGCGTGCGGCAGGCAGGACGGTGAAAGGCTACTCATTACGGCATCAACCTGATTGATCCGGGGCATTGTTCCCGGATTCTCCCCCTGGATAGCTAGCAGCCATATTGGCCAAGGTATCCAGATTGGGGCTGACTAGCACCGCTTGGGACAGGCGGCAAGGCGATTGCGCGGCCCTGCGGGTCTGACTAAGGGGTATGTCACAATGCGTCGCGTCTTGATCCTGTTGGGTGTTTTTCTGGTGCCGGTGGCTGTTTTCGGCGCATTGGTGCTGGCGGATCGTTCGTTCGGACTGGTCGGGCGCGGATTTGACTATGTGGTCAGCGTCGATCTGCCGGAGCCGGGAGATCAGGCAAGCCTGCCGAAAGTTGAAGGACCGATCGACGCCACCCGGCCGCTGGTGGTGATTGATCCCGGCCATGGCGGCAAGGATCCCGGAGCGGGCACCGCGGGAACACACGAAAAGGATTTGACGCTGGCACTGGCGCTCGCCCTGAGGGACGAGTTGCTGCGCGGGGGCGGAGTGCGAGTCGCACTGACCCGCAGCGATGACCGCTATATTTTACTGGGAGAGCGGTCGGTGATTGCGCGGCGGCTTGGTGCTGATCTATTCATTTCGATCCATGCCGATAGTACTGAGGTAAGCACCGGCGCGGTTGGGGCTACGGTCTATACGCTCTCAGCCAAGGGCAGCAATGAAGTGGCCGAACGGATGGCCGCGCGCGAAAATGCTGCAGATTCGATCAATGGCGTGACGATCAAGGATTATGGCGACAATGTCAGCGCAGTTCTGGTTGACCTGTCCCAGCGCCGTGCCCAGGCGGGCTCTGAGACCTTTGCGGGGCTGATTTTACGCGAAGGGCGGGGGCAAATGCCGTTTAAGGAAGCTGAACCCCAATCCGCCGCATTTGCGGTGCTGAAAGCGCCTGAGGTGCCTTCGGTGCTGTTTGAAAGTGGGTATATCAACAATCCCGACGACGTGTCCCGACTGACTTCCCCCGCTGGACGCCTGACTTTTGCACAGGTGCTGGATCGGGCAATCCGGGTATTTTTTGCGCGAACCACGAGCCCGGCCAATGGCGCTTAGGAAGCGTCTGGCAATGCGGCCTTTCTCCATGCTAGAGCGCAGCAGCCATGGCTGACAACGAAGCTCCAGAATCCGTTCATCTGCGCATCCGTCGTGAGGCGCGCGGCTTGTTTTCAGGCATTCGCGCCGCATTCTCGTCCGCGTGGGGCTGGACAGGAGGTTTGCGCGGTCGGTTGGCGGACAGTCGCTTCGGGCAATGGCATCAGGACAAATGGGAGGCGAGCAAGCGTTTCCGGATCGTCAACTACATCGGCGGTGCGGGGTTGCTGGCATTGGCTATCCTGTATCTGGCGGTGACCTGGAACCTGCCGTCGGCAGACCGATTGCTGACCTATCAACCGCGTCTGCCCAGCATGGTGCGCGGGGTGAATGGTGAGATTGTTTATTCTTACGCTCGCGAACGGCGCGTCCAACTGCGGTTCGTTGATTTTCCGAAACCGTTGATCAATGCCTATCTCTCTGCCGAGGATAAGACCTTCTGGAGCCATGGCGGGGTTGATTTTGGTGGTCTGGCCGGGGCGGTCGTGGACTATGCATCCAAAATCGGATCTGGCGAACGGGCCCGCGGTGGTTCGACCATTACCCAGCAGGTCGCCAAGAACATTCTGATCGGAAACGAATATTCGATCACTCGCAAACTGAAAGAAATGGTCTTGGCGCGCCGGATCGAAGGCGTACTTGAAAAAGAGCAGATCCTTGAGTTGTATCTGAATGAGATTCCCTTGGGTCGGCAGAGTTTCGGGGTGGAAGCTGCGGCTCAGGCCTATTTCGGAAAAAGCGTTGGCGAGCTGGGAATTGCGGAATGTGCGTTTCTAGCCGGATTGGTGCAGGGGCCGGAAATCTACGGGCGTGAAAAGAACGCAGATCGGGCGCTTGAACGGCGCAACTGGGTGATCGGCAAGATGCTCGAAAATCAGACGATCACCGCTGCAGAAGCCGCTGCCGCCAAAGCGCAGCCGTTGGGCATCATTCCGCGCCGCGCCGCAGGCTATGATCCCTCATCCGGCTATTTCGTGGAGGAGGTACGTCGGCAACTGATCGAGAAGTACGGCGAGGATGCCGAAGCAGGCCCGAACAGTGTCTATGATGGCGGACTGTGGGTGCGCACTTCACTCGATCCGGAATTCCAGAAGGCCACGCAAGATGCCTTGCGCGCTGGCTTGCTTCGCTATGCCGGCGGAACCGGTTTCAAGAAGCCGATCGAACATGTCGATGTTGATGAAGATAAATGGCAAACCCAGCTGCTGTCGCTTGGCAAAACGATCAACTATCAGGACTGGCGCGTTGCGCTGGTGATTGAGCGCACTGGCCCGCGTGCCGTGGTCGGATTTGGCGATGGCAAGACCGGGCCGTTGCTCGGCGCACCGGACGCCGTTCGCAAAGGTGATGTGATCGCGGTGGCACCTGCCGGCAATGGCTGGGCTTTGCGGGTGGTGCCGGTGATTTCGGGTGGGATGCTGCTGCAACAGCCTTATTCGGGCCGGGTTCTGGCGATGCAGGGCGGGTTCGATCCTGGGCTGAACAGTTTCAACCGGGCCACCCAGGCCCAGCGCCAACCTGGATCGACGATCAAACCGTTCGTCTATGGCACCGGTCTTGATTTCGGGATGAGCCCGTCAAGCGAAGTGGTTGATGGCAAGTTCTGCGTCTATCAAGGCTCCAAATTTGGCCAGAAATGTTTCCAGAACTTTGGCGGGGGCGGGGGTAGCGGCGCCCACACCATGCGCTGGGGGCTGGAACAATCCCGCAACTTGATGACCGTCCGGATCGCCAACGATTCCGGGATGGAAAACGTATCGAAAATGATCGAGCGGGTCGGAATCGGGAAGTATCCGCCCTATCTGGCATTTGCGTTGGGGGCGGGTGACACGACCGTTCAGAAAATGGTCAATGCCTATTCGGCGCTGGCCCATAACGGGGTGCAATACGAAGCGACGGTGATCGACTTTGTCCAGGATCGTAGCGGCAAAGTAATCTGGCGAGCTGACAATCGCCGTTGTGACAAGTGCAACATGGCGGAGTGGGATGGCAAGCCGATGCCTCGGCTGGCGCTGCGCGGCAAGGAAGTGATGGACCCACGCACCGCGTTCCAGGTGGTCCACATGCTCGAAGGCGTTGTCACCCGCGGGACTGCGATCACCCTTAATGACCTTGGGTTGCCGCTGTTTGGCAAGACGGGGACGACCACCGGACCAACCAATGTCTGGTTCGTTGGCGGGAATCAGGATGTCGTGGGCGGGGTCTATCTGGGCTATGACCAGCCAAGCTCGCTGGGCGGTTACGCTCAGGGCGGCACGATCGCCGCACCAATCTTCAAGCAGATGGTCCAGTCGACCAAACCGCGTTGGAGTACCCGGCCATTCATTGCCCCCAAGGGCGTGCACTGGGTTCGGGTCGATCGGATCAGTGGCAAGCGCGTGCTCGATGGAATGCCTGGCAGCGATCCCAAATCATCGATTATCTGGGAGGCGTTCAAGGCGGAATCCGAAGCGCGCGCTGGGCCAAGTTCGGAAGCGCTCTCAGCGCAGCGCGATGCACTGGTCAACGCCATCCGCAAGGGCTCTTCGCGCAAGAATACTCCAGCGGCACAAGATGGAGCGCCGGATGCCGCAGTTGAGCCAAAGCCAGCTCCGACAATCGCACCCGATGCCGCAGTTGGCGCGCAATAGCGGGCACTGGACAGCATTGCCCGGTGGGGCCATCATGCAAGCATGAAACGGATCGTACTTTCCGCGCTGACCGCGCTGCTCACCGTGTTGGTCCCCGCTGCCGCACCGGCCAATTTGCCGCAAGGCGCCCGCGCACCGCAGATCATCGCGCAAGGTGCGTTGGCTGGGAAACCGTTTGCGTTCAATCTTGAAAAGGCGCTGAAGCGAGGCCCGGTGGTGCTGTATTTTTACCCCAAGGCATTTACCCAAGGGTGCACGCTTGAGGCCCACGCCTTTGCCGAGGCCAGCGCTGAGTTCAGAGCCGCCGGTGCCACCGTGATTGGCATGTCGGCCGATGATCTTCCCTCGCTCCAGCGATTTTCGACCGAAGCGTGCCGCGATAAATTTGCGGTGGCGATCGCCAGCCCGCGCACGATTGCGGCCTATGACGTCATGCTGAAAAAGCCCGATGGCTCAAACACGGGCCTGACAAGCCGCACGTCCTATGTGATCGGCAGGGACCGCCGAGTGAAATTCGTGCACTCGAACAGCGACTACCGCGACCATGTTCGCCTGACACTGCAAGCCGTAAAAGCGCTGCGCCGCTGACGGCTTGCGCTTTACAATCGGGGACCTTTCGCTAAGCGGGCCGAAGCGCCTGCGCGCACCGTTTCAAGTTGCCGGAGTTACCCACTATGCGTGCCGAAGGGCAGGCTCATATTGATCGGATTGACGCCGCTTTGGCGCTTGTCCGCAAGTCACTTGACTGGGATCGTGCGCTGCGGCGCCTCGATGAGTTGAACGCGCGCGTTGAAGATCCAAAGCTTTGGGACAACCCAAAGGACGCTGAAGCGGTCATGAAAGAACGCGGTCGGCTTGATGCCGCGGTGGGTACGGTCAAGGACATTACCACGCAAAAGGCCGATGCAATCGAATTTGTCGAGTTGGGCGAAATGGAGGGCGACGAGGCCACCATCGCCGAAGGCCTGACCGCATTGGCTGCGCTGGCTGACCGTGCTGATGCTGACAAGGTGCAAGCCTTGCTGAGCGGTGAGGCCGATAGCAATGACACCTATATCGAAATTCACGCCGGGGCGGGCGGCACCGAAAGCCAGGACTGGGCTGAAATGCTGTTCCGGATGTATTCCCGCTGGGCTGAAAAGCGCGGGTTCAAGGTGGAAACGATTGAATATCAGGCGGGTGATCAGGCCGGGATCAAATCGGCCACGATTCTGTGCAAGGGCGAAAACGCCTACGGCTATGCCCGGACCGAAAGCGGGGTCCACCGACTGGTCCGGATTTCGCCCTATGACAGTTCTGCGCGGCGACACACCAGCTTTTCGTCGGTCTGGGTCTATCCGGTGATCGACGACAGTTTCGAAGTAGACATCAACGAAGGCGATTTGAAGATCGATACCTACCGGGCATCTGGCGCGGGCGGTCAGCACGTCAATACCACGGATTCGGCGGTGCGGATCACCCACATGCCGTCAGGCATTGTTGTCGCGAGCCAGAACGATCGAAGTCAGCACAAGAACCGCGCCACCGCGATGGGCATGCTGAAGGCCCGGCTTTACGAAGCCGAAATGCGCAAACGCGAAGAAGCGGCCTCGGGTGAATATCAGGCCAAGACTGAAATCGGCTGGGGCCACCAGATCCGATCCTACGTGCTTCAGCCCTATCAGATGGTGAAGGATCTGCGCACGGGTGTGACCAGCCCGACGCCTTCGGATGTGTTGGATGGTGCACTCGATCCGTTCATGGCAGCCGCGCTGGCGCAGCAGGTCACCGGAGAGAAGGTGGATGTGGAGGACGTCGATTGATCGTCCGCAGGCTCGCCTTTCTGGCCCTTATCGGGGCACTGGTCGGCTGTCAGGTGGCGGACAAGGATCCCGGGCGGGCTGAGGGGGCAGAGAATTTCCCTAAGCCCTATCGGCCAGTTTCGGCCATCACCAGCAACGAATTCTCCAACGAAGATCAACGCGACAATCTGGGCGAAGCAAAAGTCGTGATGGATTTGGCGCAGATTGGTGAGGGCACCACGGTGGCCGATATCGGCGCGGGTGAGGGCTATTACACCATTCGGCTGGCCGAACGGGTTGGATCCAAGGGCCGGGTTCTGGCGCAGGATATCGATGCCAAGGCAGTCCAGCGGTTGGGCCAGCGGGTAGAGCGTGAACGGCTCGACAATGTGTCAATCAAATTGGGCGCAGAGGCCAATCCGCGGCTGCCAGACAACAGCTTTGACCGGATATTCATGGTCCACATGTACCACGAAGTGACCGAGCCCTATGCCTTTTTGTGGCATCTGCGCCCCGCACTCAAGCCGGGCGGGCAAGTGGTGGTTGTCGATATTGATCGAGCCACCGATCAGCATGGCATCCCGCCAGACCTGCTTTTCTGCGAGTTCGCCGCTCTGGGCTTTCGTCTGGTCGAATTTGTCCGTAAGCCGGAATTGAACGGCTATTATGCGTCGTTCGAGGCGCAGGGGTCGCGCCCGGAAGCAAAAGACATCAAGCCGTGCAACACGGCGAATGGAAAGACGGGGACGTAATGGGGTTCAAGGGGCTCAAGCCTATTGTGTATGGCGGCCGCGAGGTTTGGCCGCTGGTTGAAGGTGGCAAAGGGGTTGCCGTTTCCAACCACGCCAGTTCAGGTGCATGGGCCGCAGCCGGGGGCATCGGCACGGTCAGCGCGGTTAACGCCGATTTTTATGACGGCAATGGCGAGCGGGTCCATCAGGTCTACAACGGCGCGACTCGGCTGGAGCGGCACAACGAGTTGATCCAGTACGGCATCACCGGTGCGGTTGAGCAGGTTCGCCGCGCGCATGATATCGCTGGCGGCAAGGGTGCGATCAACATCAACTTGCTGTGGGAAATGGGCGGCGCGCAGGAAGTCCTGGAAGGCGTACTCGAACGGACCCAAGGCCTGGTTACCGGTGTTACCTGCGGGGCAGGGATGCCCTACAAGCTCTCGGAAATCGCTGCGCGTCACAACGTCAATTACCTGCCAATCATCAGCTCCGCACGGGCATTTCGTGCGCTGTGGAAACGGGCCTATTCCAAATATGCCGATCTGATGGGCGCGGTGGTTTATGAAGATCCGTGGTTGGCGGGTGGCCACAACGGACTGTCTAACGCCGAAGACCCCAAGGTGCCGCAGGATCCCTACCCCCGCGTCAAGGCGCTGCGCGATACAATGCGCGCTGAAGGAATCGCCGATTCCGTGCCGATCGTGATGGCTGGTGGGGTTTGGTATTTGCGCGATTGGGAAGATTGGCTCGACAATCCGGAGCTTGGCCAGATCGTGTTCCAATACGGCACCCGGCCGCTGCTGACGCAGGAAAGCCCCATTCCGCAAGCGTGGAAGGACCATCTTCGCACGCTGAATGAAGGCGATATCCTGCTTCACCGGTTCTCGCCGACCGGCTTTTACAGCTCAGCAGTGCGCAACCCGTTCATCCGCAACCTCGAAGCGCGCAGCGCGCGACAGATTCCCTATTCCAAGGTTGAGGCCGGTGAGCATACCGCCCGGCTCGACGTTGGTGTCGGCAACAAGAACTTCTGGGTTGCGCCCGAAGATCTGGTGCGTGCCCGCGGCTGGGTTGCTGAGGGCTATACCGAAGGTTTGCGCACGCCTGACGATACCATCGTGTTCGTCGATCAGCCGGAACGCGGCGTGATCCAGAAAGATCAAAAGGACTGCATGGGCTGCCTCTCGCACTGCGGGTTCTCAGCCTGGAAGGACCACGACGATTACACCACCGGCTACTTGGCCGATCCGCGCAGTTTCTGCATTCAGAAGACACTGAAAGCGATCGTGCATGGCGAGGACATCGACCAGAACCTGATGTTTGCTGGCCACGCCGCCTTCAATTTCAAGACCGACCCGTTTTACTCAAACAACTTCACCCCCACGGTGAAGCAGTTGGTCGACCGGATTTTGACTGGAGATTGATGGCAACCGGCGCGGAAAGTCGCCCGCCATCGCTGCGGTTGTGGGCGGGTGAAGGACTGGAAGTTCCCAAACTGCTAGTCAGCCCGTTTCAGCGAGCGGTGGCAATCCCGCCGGGGCGGGGGCAGCCCGTGTTGGTTTATCCAGGGTACTTGACCACTGACACATCGTCACTGCGGTTGCGGCGGTCACTAAGTGCAGCAGGTTACCGTGCGAACGGCTGGCAGCTTGGACGAAATCGTGGCGCACGCGCCGATCTGCTTGATCAACTCGGCGATGGCTTGCTGGCAGTGGCGCGATCCAGCGGAGCGAAAGTGGCGCTGATCGGTTGGAGCCTGGGCGGGATATATGCCCGCGAGGTCGCGAAGCGGCATCCAGAGCATATCAACCTTGTGATGACGCTGGGCAGTCCGTTCTCTGGCGATCTTCGCGCCAACAACGCCTGGCGGGTCTATGAATGGCTCAACGATCACAAGGTTGATCGGCCCCCGTTGGAGATCGACATTGCAGCCAAGCCGCCGGTCCGGACGCTTGCTGTGTGGTCATCGGTAGATGGGATTGTGGCCCCGGCTGCGGCGCGCGGTGAGGCTTGGGAGAGTGACCGACAAATAGAAGTGCCGATCCGCCACCTGTCACTGGCCCGCCAGCGCAAAGGGATCGAACTGATCGGTCAATTGTTGGCCGAAGAGCTTAGTTCGGCGGCGTGACCGCTCGTCTGCGCGGATCCTCGCCAAAACGATTGGGGCCGATAGTGCCGGGCAACAGGTAGAAGACCAGTACGGCAATCGTGCAAGCCTGCACGGGCCAGAATGCAAGATAGGTATTCTGGTCGAAGGCGATCCGTCCTTCGGTACCGCCAAGCAATGAGGCAAGACTGCTGACGGCCAGATAGAGCGTTGGTGGAACCAGCAGCAGCGCCAGCTTTCCGGTTCGACCTTGATCGTGCAGCCTTCGGACCAACAAGGCCGGAAACGGCAGGAAGATCAAGCAATTGAGAGCATAGATAATCTGAGTGTTGAGCTCGGGAGTCACGAAAAACGATGCCGTGAACACACCTATCAAACCAGCGAGCAGGCTGAAGAAATAGTACCCAAATAGCTCCCTATGGCCGGAGCGACCGTAAAATGTGAGCGTTTGTTTGACCGCCTTGAGCGCGCTCTGAATGTAGCCAGGGTCGTCTTTGGCGGTCAAAGCTTCAGGCCTCAATCCAGCTCCCAGGCCCGTTCGCCGTGGCTGGCAAGATCGAGTCCTTCGCGTTCGTCATCCTCGCTCACCCGCATCGGCACGATCAGGCTGACCAAGAGTGCGATCAGCACGGTAGCCAGCGCTGACCATAGCGCGACCGAGAAGATACCGACGGCCTGCGCGGCAAACTGGCTTAGCATGGAAGAGCCTTCGTCATAACCGATGCCGCCGAGCACATCAGCGTCGAGGAATACGGCCAATAGCAGCGCCCCGGTCATTCCACCGATCCCGTGGACCGCAAAAACGTCAAGCGAATCGTCGATTTCCAGCTTCTTCTTGACCAGTTGGATCATCGGGAAACAGGCCAGCGCGCCAAGCGCCCCGATCAGGATCGCTGCGCCGGGTGAAACAAACCCTGCAGCCGGTGTGATCGTCGCGAGACCGGCCACTGCACCAGTGGCAAAACCAACACTGGTTGCCTTGCCGACCTTGATCCGCTCGATCAGTATCCACACCAGCGCGGCCATACTGGCCCCAAGGTGCGTGTTGATGATCGCGCTGGCGGCATCGTCGTTTGCGGCCAAAGCCGATCCACCATTGAAACCAAACCAGCCGACCCACAGCAGCGCTGCCCCAGCCATGGTCAGTGAGGGGCTATGTGGCAGCATCAGCGTCTTGGGAAAACCCTGACGCTTGCCCAGCAGCGCGGCAGCGACCAGCGCGGAAACGCCCGCAGTGGTGTGAACCACGATCCCGCCAGCGAAATCCTTGGTCCCCATGGCAGAGAGCCAACCGCCGCCCCAGACCCAATGCGTCACCGGGACGTAGACGACCAGAACCCAAAGCGCGCAGAACCCGACTACCCAGCCGAACCGGGCCCGATCGACCCAGGCGCCAACCATCAACGCAGGAGTGATCGCGGCAAACGTCATCTGAAACAGGGCGTTGGTTCGCACTGATATGTCCGTTTCTCCGTGCAGAACGTTGACCGAATTATTGAGCATGGCGAGATCCAGATTGCCGATCCAGCCAGTGGAGCCCTCGCCAAAAGCCAGACTGTAGCCGACCATGATCCACAGTACCGATGCCACCGCCACAATCGCGCCGACCTGAACCATGACCGAGAGGAAGTTCTTGGCCCGAACCAGCCCGCCGTAGAACAGCGTCAGCCCCGGCATCGCCATCAACATCACCAAGGCTGCGGAGACCAAAACCCAGGCCGTATCGCCGCTGTTGAGCATGCCTGCGGCCAATTCTGGCGAGGCATCGGTGGCGGGCTGAGCCCAGGCGGCGACCGGCGTCAAGGCGGCTGCGGCGGCTAGGCAAATGGCGTTAAACGTGCGCATCGGATGCTCCCCCTCGTGGCACCTGATCTGCGGCGCTCACGATTCTTTACGAGCGGGGGCTTAATGCAAGGTTTGTATAGCTGGCAAGCAGCGCGCTTTGCCAATATTGCGCGAGTTAGGCCTTATGCCCAGCCTTCCAGCACCTGATCGGGAGGGCGGTGCCCATCGACCCAGAAGCGGATGTTGGCGATAACCTTTTCACCAGCATGGGCACGGCCTTCGATCGTCGCGCTGCCCAGATGGGGCAAGGTGATAACATTGGGCAAGGCAATCAGCCGCGGATCGACCTGCGGTTCACGCGCGAACACATCCAGACCTGCTCCGGCGATCTGACCGTTCTGCAGCGCTGCAATCAAAGCTTCCTCGTCAACCAGATCTCCGCGTGCGGTGTTGATCAGGTAGGATGCTGGCTTCATGGCTGCGAGCCGCGCGGCATCCACCATATGGTGCGTTTCCGCCCCGGCGGGGCAGTGCAGGGTCAGCACGTCAGCTTCGGCAAACAGGCGGTCAAGGTCTGGCTCGTAACGCACACCAAACATCGTTTCCATGCTGGGCGGTAGCTGGTGACGGTTGTGATAGACCACATCCATCCCGAACGCGCGGGCTCGGTGGGCCACCGCCTGACCAATTCGGCCCATGCCCACGATCCCCAGCCGCTTGCCGCCGACGCAATGGCCAAGCATCGCCGTTGGGGCCCAGCCGGTCCATTTGCCGTCGCGGACCAGGCGGCTGCCTTCGCCCAGACGGCGGGGGACCGACAGGATCAGCATCATGGTGAGGTCAGCGGTATCGTCGGTGAAAACCCCGGGGGTATTGGTCACGATAACCTTGCGGCTGCGCGCGGCGGCCAGATCGATGTGTTCGATCCCCGCGCCGAAGTTGGCAATCAGGCCAAGTCTTCCGCCCGCTGCTTCAAGCATTCCTGCATCAATCCGGTCGGTTACCGTGGGAACAAGAACGTCGGAATTGGCCATCGCCGCGATCATTTCGTCGCGGGTCAGTGGGCGGTCCTCAACATTCAGGACCACATCGAACAGCTCTGCCATTCGGGCTTCGACCGAGGGCAGCAAATGCCGGGTCACATGAACGCGTGGCTTGCCTTTGATCCGGCGGGTCAGCTTGGTGTCGGTTACAACGGTCATGGGCAAATCGCTAGGCCGGGGCGGGGCAAGTGGTCAAGCGGCTTGAAGCGGATTGGCCAAGCGCGCTATCAGCGACTCATGATCATGACCCGCCGCCTGTTTCCCGTCCTTGCTTTTCTTTCGCTCACCGTTCCTGCTTTGGCGCAGGATGCTGCCAAAACTCCTTACTGGGCCTCAGTCCGTTCTGAAGAAGTCAACATGCGGGTTGGCCCTGGCGAAGATTACCGGATCGTCTGGGTCTACAAACGGCCCTTGCTGCCACTCAAAGTGCTGCGCATGAAGGAGGGCTGGCGCTATGTCCAGGATCCGGGCGGTGCCAGGGGCTGGGTGCTGGGCAGCTTGCTGGCCCGTAAGCGTGGCGGCTATATTCAGGGTAAGGAACCGGCCGAAATGCGTGAAGGCGCGGGCGCTGGGTCTAAATTGCTGTGGCGATTGGCCCCCGGCGTGATCGGCGAACTGGGCGATTGCAAAAACGGCTGGTGCGGCTTTGCCGTTGGTCCACGCAAGGGCTTTGTGCCGCAAGAGCGAATCTGGGGGGCAGGGGAGCCCTAAGGCTCCCCTGGTAACCCGTTCACTTTGCTTTCGGGCGAACCGTTACGACCACGCCCTTGGCATCGGTCGCGGTGAAGCTGCCATCAGCTGCGGGCGCGCTATCAGTGAAGCATTCTTCAGGCGCTTTGCCTGATGGATCAAAGCAGGTTTTTCCGTCGACCAGCTTGACGATCCCGGCGACGCGGCCTGCGCCAGCCATTTGCTCTGCATAGGTTCCGTCAGCATTGATGGTGGTGGTGCCTTGCACCTTGCCAGTCGCATCAAGCACTTCGTAGGTTCCCGCGGGTGGCAAAGCCGCAACTGCTGCGTCGGTGGCGACAGCCGCTTCAGTGATGTCTGCAACAGGGGCTTCATCCTTTTTGCCGCATGCCGACAGGGCAAGGGCGATGGACGCGGTAAGTGCTATTCGGCCAATGGAACGCATCGGGACTCTCCTGCAAGGTCAAGAAGTCGTTGAATTTACTCTGACCGTCCAGATGCGCAAGCGTGAAGGGGAGCGCCGAGGCTCCCCCGCACGGTATGGGCGTTAGCGCCGGTGATGCTGACGGTGATATCGCCGCGCGTCGCGGTGCAGTTCACCTTTCGCGCGCTTCAGTTCGCGGCGTTCTTCGCGAACCCCGGCGCGGTCATGCTCGCGGCGTTCCTCGCGGACATCGCGGCGCTCTTCGTTGACGCGGTGGACATCGTGACGCAGTTCGGCGCGGGTGACGCGGGCTTGGGCTGCGGCGGGCAGGCTTAGGCCAGCGATCAGGGCAAGTGCAATCAGCTTGGTATTCATGGCTATTCTCCCGATTGGAACGGAATGTGGCAAGGCGGTTTGTTCCTTGCCACGAGCCGAAAATTGGGCGGAAAAGCCTGAACGGCGGGAAAACCAGATGTAAGATTTTCCCGCCAGTTTGTCGCAAATTGTCGTCTGAGCTCAGGCCAGTTCGATCGCGACGGCGGTTGCTTCGCCGCCGCCAATGCACAGACTGGCCACGCCCTTGGTCTTGCCATGACGCTGGAGCGCCGCGATCAGGGTGGTGATGATCCGCGCGCCCGATGCGCCGATCGGGTGGCCCAGCGCCGTCGCTCCGCCGTGGACGTTGATCTTGGCGTGATCGATGCCCAGATCGTGCATCGCGAACATTGCGACGCAGGCAAAAGCCTCGTTCACTTCAAACAGCTCGACATCAGCGAGCGTCCAGCCAGCCTTGTCGAGCACCTTGGTGATCGCGCCGACTGGAGCGACGGTGAAATCCTTGGGTTCCTGAGCATGGGCGGCGACTGCAACCACCGTGGCAACGGGCTTAAGCCCCTTGATGTCGGCAACGCTAGCGCGGGTCAGCACCAGCGCGGCGGCGCCATCCGAGATCGAACTGGAGGTTGCGGCGGTAATCGTGCCGTCCTTGGCGAAGGCCGGTTTCAGGGTCGGAATCTTGTCCGGGCGGCCTTTTCCGGGCTGCTCATCGGTATCGACCACCGTCTCACCAGCGCGGCTGACGACAGTCACTGGGGCGATTTCGTTCACAAAGGCGCCATCAGCGATGGCAACCTGCGCGCGGCGCAGAGATTCAATGGCATAGCCATCCTGCGCTTCACGCGTCAGTTGGTAGGCATCTGCGGTATCCTGGGCAAATGTGCCCATCGCCCGGCCCGCCTCATAGGCGTCTTCCAGCCCATCAAGGAACATATGGTCATAGGCGGTGTCATGCCCAATCCGCGCGCCAGAGCGGTGCTTTTTGAGCAGGTAAGGCGCGTTGGTCATGCTTTCCATGCCGCCAGCCACAACCAGATCGATCGATCCGGCGGCGAGGGCCTCGGCCCCCATGATCAGCGTCTGCATTCCCGAACCGCAAACCTTGTTGACGGTAGTGGCCTGAACCGATTTGGGCAGGCCTGCCTTGATTGTGGCCTGGCGAGCGGGAGCTTGGCCGAGCCCTGCTGGCAGGACGCAGCCCATATAGACGCGTTCGATCTCTGCGCCGTTTACCCCTGCACGCTCGACCGCCGCGCGGATCGCGGTTGCTCCAAGGTCCGTTGCGCTGACATCGGCCAACGCACCTTGCATCCCGCCCATCGGCGTGCGGGCGTAAGAGAGAATGACGATCGGGTCCGAAGCGGAAATCTGGGCCATGGTGCGGATGCCTTTCGCGGGAGGAATAAGTTATCCTCCCGCTTAATGCTGCAGTGCACCCATGGCAATCGTGCTAAGGCCTATTTCTTGGCAGCGTCGCCCTTGCCAAATGCGAAGTCCGCAAAGGCCACCATGATCGCTTCCCAGTAGGCGACATTGTCGAGGAACAACTCTCCCGACATTCCGCCTTGCTCCAGATCGAGATCAAATTCGATTGCCGGATCGCCGTCCTTGTCGAGATAAACCCGGCCCCAGCGATTCTGGCGGGCATAGGTGTTCATGGCTTCAAGCGTCGGTTTGGTTGACGGATTGAAGACCGCAAAGAACTGTACCGACTTGCATTTCTTTTTGGCATCGTCGCAACCAAAGGCAAACAGCAGGAACCGGTATCCGCTGGCCTCAACGGTAATGTACCGTTCGCCGTCCTTTTCCTTGACCTCGGACTTGTATCCAGCCCCTTTCATGACCTCGTTGATCTGATCGAGGTCCGCCGTGACGTTCTTGGCCATGGCTGGGGCCGCAAGCATTGCCGCAACTGCAGCAAAGATGATCAAAATGGAACGAATCAGCTGTTTCATTGATGTGCCTCCAAGTCACGCAATCAGCTGCTGCCGTACCACAGCCGATCGCATTGGAAACAAGCGATTTGATCTACCGGTGCGCAAATCTTGCCAAGACCGTTGGATTGTTGAAGAAGCGTGGCAAATTGCAACCGGGAAGGATGGTCCATGAGCACCGCAGAAATCGACCGTATGAATGCCGTATTGGCCACACAGCGTTGCGCATTTACCGCCGCTATGCCCGAGCCGCATTCAGTTCGGCGAGACCGGATTGACCGGGCGATCGCGCTGCTGATCGATCACAAGGATGCCTTTGCCAAGGCGGTCAGTGCTGATTTTGGCCACCGTTCGACCGAGCAGACATTGATGACGGACATCATGCCTTCGGTCGGCGCGCTCAAGCATGCCAAGAAGCATTTTGAGGCATGGTCGCGTGATGAAAAGCGCGCAGCGATGTTTCCGCTCGGCCTGATCGGGGCCAAGGCCAAGGTAGTCTACCAGCCCAAGGGGGTGGTTGGGGTGATCGCACCCTGGAACTTCCCGGTCGGCATGGTGATGGTGCCGTTGGCCGGAATCCTGGCTGCCGGGAACCGCGCGATGATCAAGCCGAGCGAGTTTACCGAGCGGGTTGCCGAAGTCTTTGCCGAGGTTGTGCCGCAATATTTCGCAGAAGACGAAATGGCGGTGTTCACGGGCGGGGTTGATGTTGGAACGGCCTTTAGCAAGCTGGCCTTCGACCATCTGATTTTCACCGGCGCGACCAGCGTGGGCAAGCACATCATGCGCGCTGCTGCTGACAATCTGGTTCCGGTCACCCTGGAGCTCGGCGGCAAAAGCCCGACCTTCATCGGCCGCAGTGCCGACAAGAAAAAGGCCGGTGAGCGGATTGCGATGGGCAAGATGATGAACGCCGGGCAGATCTGCCTCGCCCCCGATTACCTGATGGTCGCCAAGGATCAGGAAGCCGACGTTATCGAAAGCGTGAAAAACGGTGTGGCGTCGATGTACCCCAGCCTGCTTGCCAATGATGATTACACCTCGGTGGTCAATGGTCGGAACTATGAGCGGCTGCAAAGCTACTTGGACGATGCCAAGGCCAAGGGTGCCGAACTGATCGAAGTGAACCCGGCGGGCGAGGATTTCGCTGCCTCCAACGGAAACAAGATGCCGCTGACGATCGTGCGCGGGGTCAACGATGACATGAAGGTGATGCAGGAGGAAATCTTCGGCCCGATCCTGCCGGTGATGACCTACGATTCGATCGATAGCGCGATCGACTACGTCAATGCCCATGACCGGCCACTGGGGCTCTATTACTTCGGTGATGACAAGGCCGAAGAGGAAAAGGTGCTGTCCCGCACCATTTCAGGCGGGGTTACAGTCAACGACGTGCTGTTCCACAATGCCATGGAAGACCTGCCGTTTGGCGGAGTCGGGCCATCAGGGATGGGCAACTATCACGGCGCGGACGGCTTCAAGACCTTCAGTCATGCTCGCGCGGTCTATCGCCAGTCGGGGCTGGATGTTGGCAAACTGTCAGGCTTCAAACCCCCTTACGGCAAGGCAACCGCCAGCACCTTGGCACGCGAACTCAAGAAATAGGGTCATTTTTCGCCATTTGAGGAGGAAACTAGGGGCTGGCCCCCTTGCACCGAGGCGGCGCCGGGACTAGGGCGCGGCTATCCGTTCAGCAAGGCGAGTCAGCCCCTTGGTAGATCTCTCGCAGTACCTTCCGATCCTGATCTTTCTGGGGATCGCATTCGCGCTTTCGGCGTTGTTCGTGTTCGCGCCGATGGGCGTGGCGCGTCTGACCGGGACGCACCAACCAAACGCGGAAAAGGAAAGCGAGTACGAATGCGGCTTTCCTGCGTTTGAAGAACCGCGCAGTCAGTTTGACGTGCGGTTCTATCTGGTTGCGATCCTGTTCATCGTGTTCGATCTTGAAGCGGCTTTCCTGTTTCCATGGTCGGTCAGTTTCCTCGAACTGGGCTGGGCCGCGTGGATTACGATGATGGTGTTCATCGCTGAACTGGTGTTCGGGCTGGTCTATGCCTGGAAAATGGGGGCTTTGGACTGGGAATGACCGACCAACTCGACGCGATCGGCCGTCCGCTGTGGAACCGGCCCGACATTACCCCGCCAGACGCGGCATTTTTTAGCCACCTCAACGGAGAGTTGGGCGACAAGGGATTCTTGCTGACCAACACCGAGGACCTGTTCCAGTGGGCCCGTACGGGTTCGCTGTGGTGGATGACCTTTGGTTTGGCTTGTTGCGCGGTTGAGATGATCCACGTCAACATGCCGCGCTATGATATGGAGCGTTTCGGCGTTGCCCCGCGCGCTTCTCCGCGCCAGTCGGACGTGATGATCGTCGCGGGCACGCTGTGCAACAAGATGGCCCCGGCGCTGCGCAAGGTCTATGACCAGATGAGCGAACCCAAGTACGTCATCTCGATGGGCAGCTGTGCCAATGGCGGCGGCTATTACCACTACAGCTACAGCGTTGTGCGCGGGTGTGACCGGATCGTTCCGGTCGATATCTATGTGCCGGGCTGCCCGCCGACTGCCGAAGCGCTGCTTTATGGTGTGATGCAATTGCAGCGGAAAATCCGCCGCGTGGGGACGATCGAGCGATGAGAGCGGCAATCATTCTGTTGGCACTCGTTTTTGCCACCCCGGCGATGGCCAAGGACGCACCCAAGGATTGGCATCGGACCAGTTCGCCCGATGGCAGTGTTTCGGTGATGACGCCCTGTGCGGAATCCGAACTGCGTAACGTGCAGCAGGCCGATGGCTTCCGCATCATGTGCCTTAAAGACGGGATGATGTACGTTGCGACCAGCGGAATTCCGTCGATCGATACTGGTGAGATTGTCACCTATGAGATGCAGCTGACCGCAACTCGCCAAGGGCTCAAGCCGCCGGAATTCGTTGAAGAGCAAGTGTTGGGTTACCCAGCCTTCAAGATCGTGTGTACGGGCAATGGCGGTGTCGCCTGCATCGTGGTGCTTGACCATCGGCCAGGCCGGCCACTCTTGACCGGCGCAATGGCAGAAGGCGGTCCGGGCACAGGCGATCCAGCCAGGCAGGCCGAATACCAGACCAATGCGCGCTATTTCTACCAGTCGCTCAAGGTGAGTGGGAAATGAGCAAGGTTCTTCATTCCGCGCCGCGTATTTCGTCTGATGAAGGCGTTGTTGCCCGGCTGAGCGCAGCGCTGGGGCAACGCCTTGTTTCCGCGCACGAAGCGCACGGTGAAGTAATCCTGACCGTCACGCGCGGTGAGATCGAGAACGTTCTGCGGACCCTGCGGGACGATCACGAATACCAGCAGCTGATGGAAATCGCCGGAGCCGATTACCCCGACCGGGCCGAGCGGTTCGAAGTCGTTTACATGCTGCTCAGCGTGACCAAGAACCACCGCTTGTTGGTCAAGGTGCGGGCCGCTGAGGATACCCCGGTGCCGACCGTGACAACGCTGTGGCCCAACGCCGGTTGGCTCGAACGCGAAGTGTTCGACATGTACGGCGTGATTTTTGAAGGCAACCAGGACCTGCGCCGGATTCTGACCGACTACGGCTTTGAAGGCCACCCGTTCCGCAAGGATTTCCCGCTGACCGGCTATGTCGAGCTGCGCTATTCGATCGAGCAGGAGCGGGTTGTTTACGAACCGGTCAAGCTCAACCAGGACCTGCGCCAGTTCGATTTCATGAGCCCTTGGGAAGGTGCGGAATACGTGCTGCCGGGTGATGAAAAAGCGGAGGCGCCAAAGCCATGAGCTTCGCACTGGAACAATCGCCCACCACTGGCGACGAAGTCATCTCCAACTACACCATCAACTTCGGCCCGCAGCACCCTGCGGCGCACGGCGTGCTGCGGATGGTGATGGAGTTGGATGGCGAAATTATCGAGCGGATCGATTGCCACGTTGGCCTGCTGCATCGCGGCACCGAAAAGCTGATCGAGCACAAGACCTACCTTCAGGCGCTGCCATACTTTGACCGGCTCGATTACTGCTCGCCGCTGGCCATGGAGCACAGCTACGTCCTTGCGATCGAAAAGCTGCTCAATCTCGAAGTGCCGTTGCGCGGCCAGTACCTGCGGGTGCTGTTCGCTGAGCTGACCCGGATCTGCAACCACATGCTCAACATGGGGTCGCACGTGATGGACGTCGGCGCGATGACGCCGAACCTGTGGCTGTTTGAAATCCGTGAGGATTGCCTCAACTTCTTCGAACGCGCCTCGGGCGCCCGGATGCACAGCGCCTGGTTCCGCCCCGGCGGGGTCCATCAGGACGTGCCGGAAAAGCTGCTGGTCGATATCGGCGAATGGCTCGACACCCGCCTGCCGCGCCTGTTTGACGACGCGATGAGCCTGGTGATCGACAACCGCATCTTCAAACAGCGCAATGTCGATATCGCCGTGGTAAGCAAAGAAGACGCGCTGGCCTGGGGCTTTTCCGGCCCGATGATCCGCGCCGCCGGCATTCCGTGGGATCTGCGCAAGAGCCAGCCTTATGACGTCTATGACCGGATGGATTTTGAAATCCCGGTCGGCACTCGCTCGGACTGCTATGATCGGTTCATGGTCCGGGTTGAGGAAGTGCGGCAGTCGGCGCGCATCATGAAGCAGTGCCTGGCCGAAATGCCCAGCGGCCCGGTCGCTTCGGATGACCGCAAGGTGGTCCCGCCCAAGCGCGCCGAGATGAAGCAATCGATGGAATCGTTGATCCATCACTTCAAACTCTACACCGAAGGCTTCCACGTTCCGGCCGGCGAAGTCTACGTCGCGACCGAAAGCCCCAAAGGCGAATTCGGGGTCTATCTCGTGTCGGACGGGTCCAACAAACCCTACCGCTGCAAGATCCGCCCAACCGCGTTCAGCCACCTGCAGGCGATGGACTTCATGTGCAAGGGCCACATGCTACCCGATGCGACCGCTATCCTGGGCGCGATCGACGTGGTGTTCGGGGAGTGTGACCGGTGAGCCGCCTCGCCATCGCCGAACAGATGATCGCGCATTACAACGCGCAGGATGCCGACGCTTATGTCGCGCTGATGACTGACGATGCCGCCGAGGCGGGCTATCGCGGGGCAGTGCTGCGTGATGGCAAGGAAGGCGTGCGTTCCGGGCTGAAGGCGGTGTTTGCCGAGTTTCCTGAAAACCGGGCAGAGATCGTCACCGGCTACCAGCTTGGCGAGTTCGCCGTGCTGCATGAAAAGGTCTGGCGCTCGGCGGCTTCAGAGCCGTTTGAGGTTATGTCGATTTACAGTTTCGAGGGCGACAAGTGCTCTCGCGTGGAGTTTGTTCGCTAATGGCTGGTCGTCATCTCGAACCCGATAGCCCCGAACTGCGCGCGCGGTGGGGCAGCTTTGCCTGGACCAAGGACAACGCGGCGCAGGCCAAGGTTATCGTGGCGCGCTATCCGGCCGGGCGTCAGCGCTCTGCCGTGATGCCGCTGCTCGATCTGGCGCAGCGGCAGGTTGGGGCGGAAACCAATACGCAGGGCTGGCTGCCGATCCCGGTGATGGAATATGTCGCCAGCTACCTCGATATGCCGGTGATCCGGGTGGTCGAGGTTGCGACGTTCTATTTCATGTACAATCTGGTCCCGGTCGGCAAATTCCACGTCCAGGTCTGCGGGACCACGCCGTGCATGCTGCGCGGGTCGGACGATATCATGGCCGCCTGCAAGAAGCGCGGCATGGCCAAGGGCCACACCACCGATGACGGCCTGTGGACGCTGACTGAAGTGGAATGCATGGGCAACTGCTCCAGCGCGCCGATGGTCCAGATCAACGACGATAACTACGAAGACCTGACCGCCGATCGGCTCGATGCCGTGCTCGATGCGCTGGCCGCGGGCAAGGTGCCCAAGGCCGGAACGCAGGAACCGGGGCGGCACACAGTTGAGCCTTCGGGCGGGCCGACCACGCTGAAGGCAATGGTCAAGGCCAACACCGATTACCGGGGGGAATGGTGATGAATAGCACATCACAATACCCCATCCGTCACCCTGAACTTGTTTCAGGGTCCATCGTGGTTCAAGCCCGATGGTTTCAAGACATAGCAAACCGCGTCGTCGGCTCATTTCCCGCGTTGCCGGGACGTGCGGCGAAATGGACCCTGAAACAAGTTCAGGGTGACGAGCTTTTTGTGTGTGGGGGTGTACTGTGAGCCTTCAGGACAAGGACCGCATCTTCACCAACCTCTATGGCTATCAGCCGTGGACGCTGGCTGCCGCGCGCAAGCGGGGCGATTGGGACGATACCAAGGCGCTGCTGGCCAAGGGCAAGGACGGCATCATCGAGGAGATGAAGGCCAGCGGCCTGCGCGGGCGCGGCGGGGCCGGCTTCCCGACGGGCCTCAAATGGTCGTTCATGCCCAAGGAATCGAAGGACGGCCGCCCAAGCTTCCTCGTCATCAATGCTGACGAATCCGAACCGGGCAGCTGCAAGGACCGCGAAATCATCCGCCACGATCCGCACAAGCTGATCGAAGGCGCGCTGGTTGCGGGCTTCGCAATGGGTGCACGCGCCGCCTATATCTACATTCGCGGTGAATATATCCGCGAGGCCGAAGTGCTGTTTGCCGCTGTGCAAGAGGCCTATGATGCCGGCCTGATCGGCAAGAACGCTTGCAAGTCCGGCTATGATTTCGACGTCTTCGTCCACCGCGGCGCGGGCGCCTATATCTGCGGTGAAGAAACCGCGATGATCGAAAGCCTGGAAGGCAAAAAGGGCCAACCGCGCCTGAAACCGCCGTTCCCGGCAGGCGCAGGCCTTTACGGCTGCCCGACCACAGTCAACAATGTGGAATCGATCGCGGTAGCCCCGACGATCCTTCGGCGCGGGGCGGCATGGTTCTCCAGCTTTGGGCGCGACAACAACAAGGGCACCAAGCTGTTCCAGATTTCTGGGCACGTGAACAAGCCCTGTGTGGTCGAAGAAGCGATGTCGATCCCGTTCAGCGAACTGATTGAAAAGCACTGCGGCGGGATCCGCGGCGGCAAGGACAATCTGCTCGCGGTGATCCCCGGCGGCTCCTCGGTCCCCTTGGTTCCGGCGGCCCAGATCTGGGACGCGCCGATGGACTTTGACGGGCTGAAAGAAGTCGGCTCGGGCCTTGGCACGGCGGCGGTAATCGTGATGGACAAGTCCACCGATATCGTCCGCGCGATTGCCCGGCTCAGCTATTTCTACAAGCACGAAAGCTGCGGCCAATGCACCCCCTGCCGCGAAGGCACCGGGTGGATGTGGCGCGTGATGGAGCGCCTGCGCACCGGCGATGCCGCTATCGAGGAAATCGATATGCTGCAGCAGGTGACCAAGCAGGTCGAAGGCCACACCATCTGCGCGCTGGGCGATGCGGCGGCCTGGCCAATTCAGGGCCTGATCAAGCACTTCCGGCCCGAGATCGAGCGCCGGATCGGCGAGCGTGTGCGGGAGGCGGCGGAATGAAAGCGGTAGCCTTTCTTCTTTCTTTGCTCCTGTTCCTGCCTCAAACAGCGGCGGCGCAAAGCTCGTCTGACCGGCTGGAACGGGAAGCCAGCGTCGTATTCTGGAACTTCGCGACCTGTGTCGTTGAACGGTATCCGGATGATATCCGCAAGCTGCTGGCAAAGCCGAACTGGGAGGAGGGGGAACAAAACCACGCCCGTGCTCTGGCGCAGAGAAGCGTAGACCCCAATACCGACAGAAAGGAACCTTGTGGTTTCTTTGAAACCTTGCGGTTCAACTCTGAGCTTTTTAGAGGAACTCTGGCAGGAGCGATGTTCGTAAGAGACACCAAGGGCGGCCCGCTTGCTGACTTCAAGACAGTTCAATCTCCGGTTACAGCGGCCGATCTGGCGGCAGGGAATGACGCCGCAACCCAATTGCAGCTTGGCCTGAAAGCCTTTTCCTACTGCGTGTTTCTCAACAAGCCGGACGATGTTCGTGCGCTGCTGATCACACGGCCCTTCAGCAAGGCGGAGGACATCGTGTTCGGTTCTCTCGCAAGTACATTCGGCGGCTGTTTACCGGCCAAGGACGGCACGCGCATTTCATTCACCCGAGTAAGGCTCAGGGCTCTTCTGGGCGAAGCGGCCTATTATGCAAACTCAAGTCTTTCTAGCCGTGCGTCGACAGGGAAATCCCAATAATGCCTAAAGTCACTGTAGACGGCATTGAACTCGAAGTTCCGCAGGGCGCGACCGTCCTGCAGGCCTGCGAACTCGCGGGCAAGGAAATCCCTCGGTTCTGCTATCACGAACGCCTGTCCATCGCCGGCAACTGCCGGATGTGCCTGGTCGAAGTGAAGCCCGGGCCGCCCAAGCCGCAGGCGTCGTGCGCGCTGCCCGCCAGCGAGGGCCAGGAAATCCGCACCGACAGCGAGATGGTCAAGAAGGCCCGCGAAGGGGTGATGGAGTTCCTCCTCATCAACCACCCGCTCGATTGCCCGATCTGTGATCAGGGCGGTGAGTGCGATCTGCAGGACCAGTCGGTCGCCTATGGCCGGGGCAAAAGCCGTTATCACGAGCCCAAGCGCGCGGTGACTGAGAAGTACATGGGCCCGCTGATCAACACGGTGATGACCCGCTGCATCCAGTGCACCCGCTGTGTCCGGTTCAGCGAGGAGATCGCCGGGGTCGACGAAATCGGCGCGCTCTATCGCGGCGAAGACATGCAGATCACCACCTATCTGGAAAAGGCTGCGGCGCATGAGCTTTCGGCCAATGTGATCGATCTGTGCCCGGTCGGCGCGCTGACCAGCAAACCCTATGCATTCGAAGCGCGTCCGTGGGAGCTGAAAAAGACGCTCAGCATCGACGTGTCTGACGCGGTCGGATCGAACATCCGGCTCGATAGCCGGGGTCGCGATGTGATGCGGATCCTGCCGCGGATCAACGATGACGTGAACGAGGAATGGCTGTCCGACAAAGGCCGCTACATGGTCGATGGGCTGACCAGCCGCCGCCTCGACAAGCCCTTCCTGCGCCGCGATGGCAAGCTGGAAGCTGTCAGCTGGAACGAGGCGTTCGCTGCGATTGCCGAGATCAATCCGGGCAAGTCGGTCGCGGTTGTCGCGGGCGATCTCGTCGATTGTGAAACGATGTTTGCGGCCAAGGCTTTGGCTGGCGCGCTGGGTTCGGACTTGCTGGAAGGTCGCCAAACCGGGCTGGACTATGACTGTTCGAACCTCGCCGCCGTGAATTTCAATTCGGGCTTGGCCGGGATTGAAGAAGCTGACGCGCTGCTGATCGTCGGCAGCCATGTCCGCTGGGAAGCCGCCGTGCTCAACCCGCGCATCCGCAAAGCGGTGAAGCGCGGGGCCAAGGTGTTCGTGGTCGGGCCCGAATGGGATGCGACCTATCCGGTCACCAATCTGGGCAACGATCTGGCGGTGCTGGACAAGCTGCCCGCCGCTGCCGAAGCCGCGCTGAAAGGTGCGGAGCGGCCCGCGATCATCATGGGCGGGGCTGCGCTCGGCAAGGGCGCTTTGGCCGCTGGGTTGGCGCTGGCTGACAAGTTCAAGCTGGTGCGGGATGGCTGGAATGGCTTCAACGTGCTCCACATGGCGGCTGCCCGGATGGGCGGGCTGATGCTGGGCTACGCGCAAAAGGGCGGGATCGCCGATCTGGTCGCGGCTAAGCCCAAGATGCTGATCTCGCTGGGTGCGGACGAAGTGGACTACACCAAGTTCGCCGGTTCCATGATCGTCTATATCGGTCACCACGGTGACAAGGGCGCGCACGCCGCCGACGTGATCTTGCCGGCTGCGGCGTTCAGCGAGAAGCCGGGCACCTACGTCAACACCGAAGGCCGGGTGCAGCTGGCCGACAAGGCCGTGTTCGCGCCGGGCGATGCGCGTGAGGATTGGACAATCCTGCGGGCGATGGCGGACAGCCTGGGCGTTTCCGTCGGGTTTGACAGTTTCGACGCGCTGCGCGGCGCGATGGCGAAGGCTGTGCCTGCGCTGGGCGGCGAAGGTCTCGCTGACTATGGCGCTCTGCCAAAGGGCAAGGCCGGGGCGAAAGGCAGCATCGAAGCCTATCCGATCAAAGACTTCTACCTCACCAACCCGATCGCCCGCGCCAGCGAAACGATGCAGCGCTGCTCGGCGGAATTGCTCCACGGGGCAGAGTTCGCGGAGGCTGCGGAATGAGCGGCATTCCTGATCTGATCCGGCGTTTGCCAAAGGTGTTTTACGTCGCTGCTGCGGTGATGTTTGTGTGGCAGTTGGGCAATGCCTACGCGGAAATGAGCATGCTGGCTGGCGGCTCCGGCTTCGACGAGCAAGTTGGAGCCATGACGGGATTGGCCAAATCCCGTACCCTTCAATACGCCATACAGGAATCGCTCTACATGGTCGCCAATGGCGCAATCGTGCAGGTTTTGATCGCAATCTATGACCGGATGGCCAAATCATGACCGAGTTCTTCCAATCCTTCGGCCTGCCCTACGAATGGTCGTGGTTCATTGCGACCATCGCGGGCATCCTGCTGATCGCGCTGCCGCTGATGCTGGCCGTGGCGATGATCATCTATGTCGATCGCAAGATCTGGGCGGCGATGGCGCTGCGGCGCGGGCCGAACGTGGTTGGGCCGCTCGGCCTGCTGCAATCTTTCGCTGACGGGCTGAAAGTGTTCCTGCAGGAAACGATCATTCCGTCGGGCGCCAGCAAGGGGCTGTTCCTGCTCGCGCCGATCATCACCTTCACAGTCGCTTTGATGGCCTGGGCGGTGATCCCGTTCAACGGCGGGGCGATCTTGGCCGATATCAATGTCGGGCTGCTCTATGTCCTCGCGATATCGTCGCTCGGGGTTTACGGCACGATCATCGCGGGCTGGTCGTCGAATTCGAAGTATCCGTTCTTCTCCGCCATGCGCGCCTCGGCGCAGATGATCTCCTACGAGGTCTCGATCGGGTTCATTCTGATCTGCGTGGTGATGTACGCCGGGACCTTCAACATGAACGGCATCGTGCTGGGCCAGCGCGAACATATGTTCGGGTTCCTCAACGGCTACGGCTTTAACCCGCTGCTGTTCCCGATGGCGGTGATGTTCCTGATTTCGGGGATGGCCGAAACCCAGCGCGCGCCGTTCGACCTGACCGAAGCGGAAAGCGAGCTCGTCGCCGGATATCAGACCGAATATTCCAGCATGAGCTTCGCGCTTTACTGGCTCGGCGAATATGCCAACGTGCTGCTGATGTGCGCGCTCAATGCGACGCTGTTCTGGGGCGGCTGGCTGCCCCCGGTCGAATGGGCACCGCTGTACTGGATTCCTGGCTGGCTGTGGCTGTTCATCAAGATCTTCGTGTTTTTCTTCATCTTCAGCTGGGTCAAGGCGACCGTCCCGCGCTACCGCTATGACCAGCTGATGCGGCTCGGCTGGAAGGTGTTCCTGCCGGTTTCGCTGGGCTTTGTAGTGCTGGTGAGCGGCTGGCTGATGGTTATGAGGGTTGGGGTATGAAGTTACAGGCAACTCTTGCCATTGGTGCGGCGTTCCTCGTGCTGGCAGTCTCCGCAGCTGCTGGCAAACCTGCACAGCTGCTTTCGATTCGCTGTGAAGCCACCCAGGCTGAGTGGAAAGAGCCGCGCGTTTTCAACGTTAGCTTCAAGGATAACAACGGCAAGATCAAGGATTTGAAAGTCGTCGAAACCGATCGTGTTTTTACCCCCGGCAACATTGTTGCCTCTTTCAGCCTTTCGGGCGGCGTTGCGAGAACGAGCAGCGTTCCCAACCAGCGGCCCGGCAAGTGGAAAGCGGCGATAGTGGGCGGTGTTATTACGCTGACACTTGATGCCGGAAATGGCGGGGCGACCGCAGCACTCAAGCCGCTTGCCGACAAGCCTGGAAAATTCGACCTGCAATGGCAGGCGGATATGACCCTTCGTTTCGCAGGACCGCAGACCGCTCAAGGCGCCGGAACTTGCATGGAGACCCCGTCAAAATGACCGCCGCGCAGCTCATCAAATCGTTCACCCTGTGGGAGTTCGTCAAGGCGCACTGGCTGACCTTGCAGTACTTCTTCAAGCCCAAGGCAACGATCAACTATCCGTTCGAGAAGAACCCGCTGTCGCCCCGGTTCCGCGGCGAACATGCGCTTCGACGGTATGCCAATGGCGAGGAGCGCTGCATTGCCTGCAAGCTGTGCGAAGCGGTTTGCCCGGCGCAGGCGATCACGATCGAGGCCGAGCCGCGCGACGATGGTTCGCGGCGGACCACACGCTATGACATCGACATGACCAAATGCATCTTCTGCGGCTTTTGCCAGGAAGCCTGCCCGGTCGATGCGATCGTCGAGGGGCCGAACTTCGAATATGCAACCGAGACGCGGCAGGAATTGTTTTACGACAAGGCCAAGCTGCTGGCGAACGGGGACAAGTGGGAGCGGGCACTGGCCGCGAACCTTGAAGCCGATGCGCCGTATCGTTAGGGGCGCGCGATGATCACGGCACTTGCCTTCTACCTGTTCGCCTTTCTGACCCTTGTTGCTGGTGTGATGACGGTTACTGCGCGCAACCCAGTCCATTCGGTGTTGTGGCTGATCATGGCCTTTTTCAACGCCGCCGGGCTGATGGTGCTGGTCGGAGCCGAGTTCATCGCGATGCTGCTGGTGATCGTCTATGTCGGCGCGGTCGCGGTGTTGTTCCTGTTCGTGGTGATGATGCTCAACGTCGATTTTGCCGAAATGCGGGCCGGGTTCGTCAAGAACTTCCCGCTCGGCCTGCTGCTGGCGGCGGTGCTGCTGGGTGAGCTACTGCTGGGCCTCGGCGCCTGGAGCGCGGGCGGCATTGAGCTCGGCACCGCGGATGGCAGCGCGGCCATTCCGGCCGATGTCAGCAATACCAAGGCAATCGGGCTGCTGCTTTACGGCAAGTACCTGTTCCTGTTCGAAGCGGCGGGTATCCTGCTGTTGGTTGCGCTGGTCGGCGCGATCGTGCTGACCCACCGCAAGCGTCCGGGTGTGCGTTCGCAAAGCGTCCCGCGCCAGAATGCGCGGCGGCCGGGCGATGCGACGGTCAATGTGAAGCCCGAAGTAGGGCAGGGGGTGAAGCTGTGACCATCGGAATCGAACATTACGTCACGGTCAGCTCGATCCTGTTCGTGCTGGGCGTGCTGGGCATTTTTCTCAACCGCAAGAACGTGATCATCATCCTGATGGCGATCGAGCTGATCCTGCTGGCGGTGAATATCAATCTGGTCGCGTTTTCCAGCTTCCTCGGCGATCTGACTGGGCAGATCTTCGCGATGTTCGTGCTGACGGTGGCCGCTGGTGAAGCGGCGGTTGGCCTCGCGATTCTGGTGATTTACTTCCGCGATCGCGGGACCATTGCGGTTGAAGACGTCAACCAGATGAAGGGTTAGGGCAAACTCCGTGGAACCGATCCTCCTCATCGTATTCCTGCCGCTGCTGGCCGCGATCATCGGCGGTCTGGGCAATCGCGCGCTCGGCAATGTGCCGGTCAAGCTGCTGACCACCGGCGCGTTGTTTGCCGCTTGCGCGCTCAGTTGGCCGATCTTTCTGAGCTTTGTCGGTGGCCATGCCGTGCCGCACGTGGTGCCGGTGCTGCAATGGGTCCAGTCAGGTAGTCTGACGTTCGATTGGGCGCTTCGGGTCGACACGCTCACCGCAATCATGCTCGTCGTCGTGACTTCGGTCTCGGCGCTGGTCCACCTCTATTCGTGGGGCTATATGGCCGAGGACCCGGATCAGCCCCGGTTCTTCGCTTACCTCTCGTTGTTCACCTTCGCCATGCTGATGCTGGTGACAGCCGATAACCTCGTCCAGATGTTCTTCGGTTGGGAAGGCGTGGGCCTCGCCTCGTACCTGCTGATCGGATTCTGGTTCAAAAAGCCGAGCGCCAATGCCGCCGCGATCAAGGCTTTCGTGGTCAACCGCGTCGGCGATCTGGGCTTTATGCTGGGGATCTTCGGGACCTATCTGGTGTTCAACACGGTCTCGATTCCTGAAATCCTCGTCCGCGCGCCGAGCATGGCCGGATCGACCATCGGCTTCCTCGGAATGCAGTGGGATACGATGACGATACTGTGCATCCTGCTGTTCATCGGCGCGATGGGCAAATCGGCGCAGCTTGGCCTCCACACTTGGTTGCCTGACGCGATGGAAGGCCCGACGCCGGTTTCCGCGCTGATCCACGCTGCGACAATGGTCACGGCCGGCGTGTTCATGGTCTGCCGCCTTTCACCGATGTTCGAGGTCAGCCCGGTCGCTATGGGCGTTGTCACCGCCGTTGGCGCCGCTACGCTGTTCTTCGCCGCGACGATTGGCACGACGCAGTGGGACATCAAGCGGGTGATCGCCTATTCGACCTGCTCGCAGCTCGGCTATATGTTCGTGGCCGCTGGCGTTGGTGCGCCGGGTGCGGCGATGTTCCATCTGTTCACCCACGCGTTCTTCAAGGCACTGCTGTTCCTTGGCGCTGGATCTGTGATCCACGCGATGCATCACGAACAGGACATGCGCTATTACGGCGGCCTGCGTAAGCACATCCCGTTGACCTTCTGGGCGATGACCATTGGCACGCTGGCGATCACCGGAGTGGGCGTGGTCGGCGTGTTCGGGTTTGCCGGGTTCTACTCGAAAGACGCAATCCTTGAAGCGGCGTTCGGCGCCCACACCGGGATCGGTACGATTGGGTTCTGGATGGGGCTAGGCGCGGCGCTGCTGACCAGCTTCTATTCGTGGCGTCTGGTGTTCCTGACCTTCTTCGGCAAGCCCCGCTGGGACCAGTCCGAGCATATTCAGCACGCGGTGCACGATGAACACCATGGCCATGGCCACCATACCAAGCACGACGATGGCACCGCAGGCTATCACCCGCACGAAAGCCCGCTTTCGATGCTGATCCCGCTTGGTACGCTGTCGCTGGGCGCGATTATTGCTGGGTTCCTGTTCCACCACGAATTCGTCAGCGCGGGAACTGGGCACTTTTGGCAGGGCAGCGTGGCCTTCAGTGAAGAGCTGATCCACCATATGCACGGCGTGCCGACCTGGGTGAAATGGGCGCCGTTTGGCGTGATGATCACCGGCTTGGCGGGGGCCTGGCTGGCCTATATCCGCAATCCGGAGATTCCGGCCAAGGTGGTCGCCGCGATCAAGCCGCTGCACACCTTCGTCTATAACAAGTGGTACTTTGACGAGCTCTACAACCTGATCTTCGTCCGCCCAGCTTTCTGGCTCGGCGACAAGTTCTGGAAGATCGGCGACATCGGGATCATTGACAAGTTCGGCCCCAATGGTTCGGCCTGGGCGGTGCTGCAAGGCAGCCGGATCGCGGCGCGGTTGCAGACCGGTTATCTCTATTCCTACGCGCTGGTGATGCTGCTTGGCCTCACTGCGGCGATCAGCTGGGTTCTGGTGCACTGATATGATGGAACACATCCTCTCGCTGATGCTGCTGGTCCCGCTGCTGGGCGGCGTCATCTGTCTGCTGGTTTCGGCACCAACAGCGCGGACTGTTGCGCTGGGGGTCACGCTAATTGATTTGGTGCTGGGTGCACTGCTGTGGGCCAACTTTGACGTCGGCGGCGCGCGCTGGCAGTTTCAGGAGAGCGTCGCGTTGTTCGATGGCTTTGCCTGGAAGCTGGGGATCGACGGGATCGCGCTGATGCTGATCATGCTGTCGGTGTTCCTGATGCCGATCTGCATTTTGGCCAGTCACTCGATCGAAAAGCGCGTTGGTGAATACATGGCGGCGTTCCTGCTGATGGAAACGCTGATGATCGGCGTCTTCGCGGCGCAGGATCTGTTCCTGTTCTACATCTTCTTTGAAGCCGGGCTGATCCCGATGTACCTGATCATCGGCGTATGGGGCGGGGCTGAGCGGATCTACGCGAGCTACAAGTTCTTCCTCTATACACTGCTCGGCTCGATCGTGATGCTGATCGCGATGATCTGGATGGCGCAGGAAGCTGGCACCACCGACATCCCGACGCTGATGGACTATGACTTCCCGTTTGAGGCGCAGAAACTGCTGTGGCTGGCCTTCTTCGCCAGCTTCGCAGTGAAGATGCCGATGTGGCCGGTCCACACCTGGTTGCCCGATGCGCACGTTCAAGCGCCGACCGCGGGTTCGGTCATTCTGGCGGGTGTGCTGCTGAAGATGGGCGGTTACGGTTTCATCCGCTTCTCGCTGCCGATGTTCCCCGAAGCGTCGGCGCACTACGCCTGGCTGGTCTTCGCGCTATCGATGGCAGCGGTGGTGATCACCTCGCTGATCGCGCTGGTCCAGCACGACATGAAGAAGCTGATCGCCTATTCCTCGGTTGCGCACATGGGGATCGTGACAATCGGGCTGTTCGCATTCAACGTGCAAGGGTTGGAAGGCTCAGTAATCGTGATGCTCAGCCACGGTTTGGTCGCAGGCGCTTTGTTCCTGTGTGTCGGCGTGATCTATGACCGACTGCACACCCGTGAGATTGACCGTTACGGGGGCCTCGCGATCAACATGCCGAAGTATGCGCTGTTTTTCCTGCTGTTCACGATGGCCTCAATCGGCTTGCCCGGCACCAGCGGGTTCGTTGGCGAATTGCTCAGCCTGATGGGCATCTATCAGGTGTCGAGCTGGGTTGCCTTGGTCGCAGGCAGCGGCGTGATTTTGGGGGCGGGCTATATGCTCTACCTCTATCGCCGGGTGGTATATGGTGATCAGAAGAACGCCGATGCAGCAGCTATGCCTGACCTTAGCTTACGCGAATGGGCGATGCTGGCACCGATTGCGGCGGCGGTTCTGTGGATGGGGGTCTACCCCGAAACCTTCATGGCCCCAATGCGCGCTGATATCGCGGCGCTCGACGCCCGGGTGGCGCGGGCCAAGCCGGCTGGCGATGCACAATTGACGGCTGGGGTGCCCAAGCCTGCTCATGAAGAACAAGCCCATCAAGGGGGGGCGCACTGATGGACTGGACCCAGTCGTTCCGCCTGGTGGCGCCTGAAGAACTACTCAGCGTTACGGCGCTGGTGTTGCTGCTGGCTTCGGCCTGGGGGCAGGGGCGCAAGGATGCTCGTGCTATCAATTGGCTGTCGGTCCTGGCGCTGGCCATTGCCGGGCTGATGGTGGCGCCGACCCTGTGTGCGGGCGTATCTGGCGAAGCTGCACTGGCCTTTGATGGCCTGTTTTCGGCGGATGCTTTTGCGGCCTTCGCCAAATTGCTGATCTTTGCATCCGCCGGCGCGGCGCTGCTGATTGCGCCAGCCTTTTTTGAACGCCACGGCGGCTATCGTTCGGAGTTCCCGGTGCTGGTGCTGTTCGCAGTGATCGGCATGAGCATGATGGTTTCGGCCACAAACCTGCTGACGCTCTATGTTGGGCTCGAACTCAATTCCCTTGCTGCCTATGTGCTGGCAGCCTTCCTGAAAGCTGATGATCGCTCAGCCGAAGCGGGCCTCAAATATTTCGTGCTCGGCGCGCTGGCCAGCGGTATACTGCTGTTCGGGATGAGCTTGCTCTATGGCTTCACCGGGTCGATCACCTTTGACGGGATCGCGACCGCGCTGGGCGGCGGATTGGGCAAGGGCGCACTGTTCGGACTGGTGTTCGTACTCGCCGGGCTGGCCTTCAAGATCAGCGCCGTACCGTTCCACATGTGGACGCCTGACGTCTATGAAGGCGCGCCAACTCCGGTAACCACCCTGTTCGCCTCAGCGCCCAAAGTTGCCGCGCTGGCCCTAACCATGCGGGTGACGGTTGAAGCGTTGGGCACTCAGGCTATGGCTTGGCAGCAGATCGTCGGTTTTGCGGCGCTGGCCTCAGTTCTTGTCGGTGCGCTCGGCGCCATTGGGCAGACCAATATCAAGCGGCTGCTGGCCTATTCCTCGATCAACAATGTCGGCTTCATGCTGGTCGGACTTACTGCCGCCAGCCCCGAAGGCATTGCGGCGGTGCTGGTGTACCTCGCGATCTATGTCCCGATGACCATCGGCGGATTCGTGGCGGTGCTGATGCTGCGCGATGCCGATGGCCGTCAGATCGAAGCGATTTCGGATATCGCTGGGCTCTCCCGCACCCGCCCCTTGTTGGCTCTGGGTCTCGGCTCGGTGATGTTCTCGATGGCCGGAATCCCGTTCTTCTTCGGGTTCTGGGGCAAGTTCGTGGTGTTCAAGGCAGCGGTCGCTTCGGGCTGGATCATTCTGGCGCTGATCGCGGCGCTCGGCAGCGTGATCGGGGCATTCTATTATCTCAAGATCGTCAAGTTGATGTACTTCGACGAACCGGCGGGCAAAGCGACTGGGCGCAGCGATATGATCCACGAATGGTTGTTGGCCATCTCGGCTCTGTTCATTTCGCCGCTGGGTTGGTTGTTCACCAAGGGCCTTGGCGCGCTGGCTGCGATTGCAGCCGGTGTGCTCTACGCGGGCGCTTGATCCAGACCGTACCCGAAACCGGGTCGACCAACGCCGATCTCGCCGCGCGGCTTGCTGCGGGTGAGTTTGTGGTTGAGGGCGAATGGTTGGTGGCTGACCGGCAAACTGCTGGAAAGGGCCGACAGGGGCGGAGCTGGTTTGACGGGCACGGCAATTTTATGGGTTCGACCGTGGTTCGCCCGTCAGCCGGAGACCCGCCTGCAGCCAGCCTCGCATTGCTCAGCGGACTGGCCTTGCACGAGGTGGTAGCTCCGCTGATCCCGCCGCCCAGCACAGCGCTGCTCAAATGGCCCAACGATCTGATGATCGGCGCTGCCAAGCTCGCCGGGATCCTGCTTGAGCGGGTTGGGGATGCGGTGATCGTCGGGATCGGTGTGAATCTGGCGCAGGCGCCGCAAGTTGACGGGCGTGAGACGATGTCCCTGTCCGCCTTTGGCCCATCGCCGAACCGCGATCACTTCGCGTCAACGCTGGCCCGCCAGTTTGACCTTGAACTTGAGCGTTGGCGCGGCTTCGGGCTCGACCCGATGAGCCGGCGCTGGCTGGCTGCAGCACACCCGCTTGGCACACCGCTGGCCGTTGGGGAGCCGGGTGAACAGCCGCTCGTCGGACAATTCGGCGGCCTGACTGCCGATGGAGCCTTGCAACTGAACCTCGCGGACGGCACGAGGCGCACAATCCATGCTGGCGAAGTTCGCCTCGCCAGCAGCAACTGAGGACAGGGCCATGCTGCTCGCGATTGATAACGGCAACACCAATGTGAAGTTTGCGCTGGTGAACCAGGCGGGGGCCATCGTTCAACGCTGGCGGCTGGCGACCGATATCAAACGAACGGCCGATGAATACGCGGTCTGGCTCAACCAATTGCTGGAAATGGAAGGCTACACCCGCGCCGATGTTGATGCCGTGGTGATCGCTTCGGTGGTGCCGCGGGCGGTTCACAATCTGCAGGAGCTTGCGGCCAAATACTTTAGTGTAGAGGCCCTGATCGGCGGGCGTGCACCCGTGGAATGGGGCATTGCGCTCAAAGTAGACGAGCCGCGCGCGCTGGGTGCCGACCGGGCGGTCAACGCAATTGCCGCGCAGGCGCTTGAGGCTGGCGACAAGATCGTGATTTCGTTCGGCACGGCCACTACATTTGACCACATCGGCACAGACGGCGCCTATCTGGGCGGATCAATCGCCACCGGGGTCAGCCTCTCTCTTGATGCGCTTTATAACGCCGCTGCGATGCTTCCGAGGATCGCGATCGAACCGCCGCCCAGCACCAGCGTGATTGGCCGCGATACGGTCAGCCAGATGCAGATTGGGATTTACTGGGGCTATGTCGGAATGATCGAAGGGATGATCGCCCGGATGAAGGCCGAGATTGGCCGCCCGGTGAAAGTCATCGCTACCGGCGGTCTGGCCCCGCTGTTCCAGCAACACGGATACTTGTTTGACCGGGTCGAACCCGACCTTACCTTGAGAGGAATTGCCTTGCTTTACGCCAATCGGACGATGGAATCGTGAAGCCCGGCAAGGAACTGCTGTTCTGCGCGCTCGGCGGATCGGGCGAAATCGGGATGAACGTCAACCTGTACGGCTGCGACGGCAAGTGGCTGATGGTTGACCTGGGGATGACTTTTGGGGCCAACGAATACCCTGGCACCGAGCTGGTCTTTGCCGATCTGGAATTCATCGAGGAACGCAAGAAAGACCTGATTGGCGTTGTCCTGACCCACGCCCATGAAGACCACATCGGGGCGGTGCCCTATTTCGCGCAGGAACTGGGCGTGCCGCTTTACGCTACCCCGTTCACCGCCCGGTTGGTGGTTGAAAAGCTGGAAGAGGCCGGGATTCGGCACGAAGTAGAGCTTAATGTGATCGACCACCTCGATCAGTTCGATCTGGGCCCGTTCGGCATCCGTTATGTCCCGCTGGCGCACTCGATTGCCGAGGGCAATGCGCTGGTGATCGAAACGCCGTACGGGCGGATATTCCACACCGGCGACTGGAAGCTGGATGATGAACCGATTGTTGGCGTGCCGGCTACGATCGAAGAGTTGACCAAGATCGGCGACGAAGGCGTGCTGGCGCTGGTCTGCGATTCGACCAACGTGTTCAATCCCAAGGCTTCGGGGTCTGAAGGTGCGGTCCGTACGGCCCTGAAGGAAGAAGTCGCCAAGCACCGCGGCAAGCGGGTTGTGGTCACCACTTTTGCCTCGAACGTGGCGCGGCTCCAGACGCTGGGCGAAGTGGCCGAAGCGACCAACCGCCGCTTGTGTGTGGCCGGGCGTTCGCTCGACCGGATCATTCGCACCGCGCAGGCCAGTGGCTACCTTAAGAACCTTCCGGACCGGGTCGATTTCGATACCGCGATGGGCCTCCCGCGCGGTGAAGTCTTGATCGTCGCGACTGGCGGGCAGGGCGAGCCCCGCGCGGCGCTGGGACGTATCTCAGAGGGCAACCACCAGCTTGCCCTTGAGGCAGGCGATGTTGTGCTATTTTCGAGCCGCCAGATCCCCGGAAACGAGATCGCAATCGGCAAAATTCAGAACCGGCTGGCCGGGCGTGACATCACCATGGTTACCGACCGGCAAAGCCCGATCCACGTCTCTGGCCACCCGGGTAAGCCCGAGCTGGAGGCGCTGTATGGCTGGATTCGGCCCGAAATTCTGCTGCCAGTTCATGGCGAGGTTCGTCACATGCGTGAACAGGCACGGTTCGGTCGGGCCTGCGGTATCCCTAAGGCGGTTGCGCAGGAGAATGGCGATCTGGTTCGGCTTGCCCCCGGCAAACCGGGCAAGATCAGCGAAGTCCGGGCCGGACGACTGATCCTCGATGGCGATATCATTGCGCCGGCCGATGGCGAGGCGATGGTCATGCGGCGGCGGCTCGCTGCGAACGGCCTGGTGATTGTGGTGCTTGACGGCAAGGGCCGGGTCCATGCTGAATGCATCGGCCTGCCGCTCGAAGAGGATATGGATCAGTACCTGGCCGAGACCCGCGAGGACGTAACTGCGGCACTGGCCAAGCTGAAAGGCGGGCAACGGCATGACCGCGAGGCGGTTACCGAGGCAGCCCGTTTGGCCGCGCGCCGCGCTGCCAGCCGCTGGTCAGGCAAGAAACCGCAAGTGCGGGTCATTCTGGCGGAGCAATGAGCCGATGAAGCTGACCTCGATCATCGCGATCTACTTCCTGTTCTGGGTGATGAGCGCCATGCTAGTGCTGCCGTTCGGCGTGCGAACCCATCAGGAGGAAGGGGTCGAGATGATCCCTGGCCAGGCGACCAGCGCACCAGTCCGCTTTGAGCCCCGCAAGGTGGCACGACGCGCTACCTTGCTGTCGGTGGTGCTGTTCGGGTTATATTACCTGAACTACGCCCAGGGCTGGATCACCCGTGACGATATCGACATAACCAACTACCTCTAGTTGCGAAGCCGCTCGATCGCCTGAGCCAAGGCGACATAGAGTTTGCCCATGTCGGACGACAGCAGCGTAACCCCCAGCGCGTGACCATCGCGGGTTGAAAGCAACTGGCGTAGCATCGCTTCGAAATCATGGATGTAGCGGCTGACGTGATCGCTGAACACCGTGTCCTGCTCATAGAGTTGAGCAATCGCCTTTGCTTCGCCTGTTTCGAGCAGGCGAACCGCGCGGCGGGTGAATACGCCGCGATCACCCTTCAGGTATGAAGCCCAGGCGGTATCGCTGACATCGCTATCGACCGCGCGGGCAATGTCGATCGCGTGCGAGTTCAGACTCTCGGTGATCAGGGCGACCCGTCTGGCAAAATCGTTGTCGACCTGATCTTCAGCCTTGGCCCGGGCATGGGCGACGCGCTGTTCAAGGTGGCCGGTCAGTTCGCTGACTTTGGCCAACTGATCGCGCAGTTGCATGGCGGCCTCCCGGCTGACTGCGGCGGCATGAGCGGTTGCCTGTTCGAGCTGTCCGGCCACTTCGGCGGCGCGGGCCCGCATCGCCCTATCAATGGCTTCACCGCTTTCTTCACCAATCCGCGCAGCAAGGGCTGAAATCGATCCGGCGCTCATCGCGCCAATCCCGGCCACGGCTGCCTTGGCCGAGGTGTTCAATTCGTCAATCGAGCGCTGCAGTTCCGATTGCGATTGTTCGGCCAGTGCCAGACTTTCACTGCGGACCTGCTCAAGTGAGCTGCGCAGGGCTTCCAGCGTTTCGGCCTGATGGCTACCTTCGCGAGAAACCTTTTCACTCAGACTTTCTATCTGGGTGATCGCTTGCGCTAATGATCCTGTGCTTTGTGTGATGTGGCCGGCTACGGCCTGTCCCTTGGTGTCGGCATTTTCAAGCAGCTCCGTCAGCGCACCAACCCGCGTTTCAATCTCTGAAAGCCGGCTTTCACTGGCGGTCATGGCCTGGGGCAGGTCGTGGCTGGAATGCTGGACGCTGGCCTGGATCAGTTCAAGCAGGCGGACACTACCATCGGTCAGCTGGGCTACAGCCTTGTCGGTACCTGATAAGGCTTCACGACTTGCGGTCAGCTTATCAGCCAGCGCGGAAAGGCTGGCAGCCAGCCGTCCCTCTGCCTCTCCGCCCAGAGTTGCGACTTCGTCCATCTTGCGGGTGAAGTGATCAAGCTGGGTGGCAATGGTTTCGCTGTTTGTAACCAGCTTGCGGCCATGTTCCTGCTGGGCGAGGTGGCGCTGTTCGATCTCGCTGTCGAAATCAGCCATTTGTGTGCCAAGCAGGGCGATGAACTCGCCATGCCGGGCTTCAAACTCGGATCGCCGCCGCTCAATTTCTTCAGCGAACAGTTGATCGCGTTCGCCCATCCGGCTGTCGAGCTCTTCTGCCTCGCGAGCCAGCTCACCCAGCCGATTGCGCGCCGATTCCATCGCCCGTTCGTCAATCTCGCCAACCTTGGCGATTGCTGCCGTCAGGTCTTGCTCCAACTGAGCCGTGGCATTGCGCCAGGCTTCGAGCGCCTTGCCTTCACCTTCGCGCAGTGATCGGCCAATGGCGACGCTTTCCTCACGCACCGCACCGAGCCGGGCGCGCAGCGACGTCAGTGTCTCACCTTCCTGCGTGTCGAGCACCTTGCGCGCCTCGTCCAGTTCTTCCGTCAGCGCAGTTGCTCGGCTGCGGATTGCGGCCAAAGCTTCAACTTCCTGACCATCAAGCTGCGTGCGGAACTCGGCTCCGCGCTCGGCCAGCGCGGCAAAGCGGCTCTCTGCGATTGCATCCAGTTGCTCGGTCTGCTTGGTGAACTCGCTGAGAGTCTGATCGACCACTTCACGCAGCGAATTGACTTGGCGTTCGCTCGCCTGTCCAAACTGGTTGAGCTTGTTGAAACCAGCAATCAGCGCCTCGACCTGGGCATGTGCTGTGCGCCCGGCGGTGCCGATATTGTTGGTCACGTCCTTGGCCGAGCTGGCGATCACGGGAAGATGGCTGCGCAAGGTCTCCATATTGTCGAGTGCGGAAGCGCTGACCGACTGGATTGCGTCAATTTTTGTACCGTTATCGTGGATCAGCGAGGCAAGCTTGTCCGAGTGGAGTGAGAGCCGTTCGGTCGCGACCCGGCCAAGCGAATCAATATCGCGCGACTGTGCGGCGATAAATTCGCGGGCAAGGCTTAGCTCACGATTGACCGTCGTCATCCGGGTTTCGAGCCGCGCCGACTCCTCGCTCAGCAATCGTGCGGTTTCTCCAAACCGCATCGCCTCGCGGCGGCTGTTGCGCATTCCAATCAGCCAAACCACCGCCAGCAACAGCACCGGTACTGACCAATCCCGCAGCCAACCGGTCCATTGCCCGACCGAGCCGCCGGCCAGCATCGCTGCCTGATTGGCGAGGAAGAACAGCAGGCTCCAGCCCGAAACAGCCAGCACAGTCAGCGTTCCCGCGATGATTGCCAGCCATGGACGGGCAGGGCGGGACGGGGCCTCTTCCCACCAGTCATCGGTAACTGGCGCATTCTGCGCCTCAGTCTCTATGGTTTCGCGCACCAGTTCGCCTTCAGGCTCACTGGATTCGACAGCAACAATGCGGGTTCCACGGGTCATGGTGTAGCGTTTACCATGTTGTGGCGGCGGATAAACCCCAGTTTAACCCCCTGCGCTTAAGCTCGCATGATGGCATATGAAGCAGGAGCCCTTGATGCGACCCTGGCCGCGGCTGCGGGCGAGGATGCTGTGCTTTTTTCCGAGCTACGCCATGCGTTTATCGAAAGCGTAGAACGGCAGGTCGATCTTCTGCGGCGCTCACGCTGTGATGCCAACTGGCAGATGAGTGCGCTGCGCCTGAAAGGTGTTGCTGCAACATTTCACGCCGAAGCGCTGATTGCCTTGGCAGATGAGGCCTTGGATGGAGCGCCAGGTGATCCCAATGTTTTGCGCCGGATCAGCATTTTTCTAAGCGACTTCGCAGCAGCTTAGGCGGCCTTGCCGCGCTAGCGCTTGGCACCCCGTCGAGAGTTCCCTACAAGCTGCCTCCGAACGCAAATGTGCGGAGAAAGTCACTGCGGGTTGCCGTCCTGACAATGCTGGAAGCCGCCGAAGATGGCGGGGCTGTGCCGCGCGCATTCTTGCGGATCGGGGGGCTTACCGTGGCGCGCCAGCAGCTAGCGCTGACCTTGGAGTTGGGCTGCGAACGGATCATCTGCATTGCGCCGCGCTTAACGGCCGAAATGGTCGAGTTGCAGCACATTGCCGAAGCCGCGAAAGCCCAGTTCCATGTCGTCGCCAATTCTCGAGCGTTGGTAGGATTGGTGACCACGGTAGATGAAGTGTTCGTCCTGGGGGATGGATTGTTCGCAACCATTCCAGAGGCCGCCAGCCTGCTCGAAGAGGGGCAGGCAGTACTGGTTCAGCCGATTGATCAGGGATTGGCAGCGGGTTTTGAGCGGATTGATCTCAACCATGCCGGGGCAGCTGCGATGCGGCTACCGGGGCGGTTGATCGAACGATTGGCGGAACTGCCATCCGATTGCGATGCTGCGTCGTCATTGCAGCGGATCGCGCTGCAGGCCGGAATCCGGCAAAAGCCGATCCCGGTTCCGGGCCAAGGCGGGTTGTTCTGGACGCTGGTGCGCAGTGAGGATGAAGCCCATGCGCTTGAACCTCAGTGGGTTCGTCACCGGACCAGCGATGAGGGCGCGTTAAGCCCGTCGCGCTGGCTGGCACTGCTGGCTGTGCGGAGTTTTGGTCCGGCCATGCTTCACGCAGGAAGCGGGGCGATGGTGCTGGTGATAGCGGCTGCGGTTCTTGCTGTTCTGGCGCTGGGGGCGGGATGGTTCGGCTTGCTGCCCTTGGGGTTTGGGCTGATCACGTTAGGCTGGCTGCTGCGGGAAAGCGCGGTGCTGCTTGCCCGCATAGAGAGTGAGACCGTGCGATCACGCAAAGGATTGGACGGCAAGGAACTGTATGGTTGGTTGTGCGATGGGTTGATTATCCTGCTATCAGCTTGGGGATCGCATTTGCATTCAGGTCAGCATGTGATCGACCGCTTGTTTCCTCCGTTTATGCTGGTCGCGTTGCTACGCATTCTTCCGCAGCTGTTTGCACCACGTTGGGCGGCATGGTTTGGGGATCGGGCCTTGTTGGCGATGGGCGTAGGCATAGCCATTTCGTTCGGTGCCGGATCGGAAGCAATCCATATCGCCGCCGTGCTGGCGGGCTTGGCCGGTATCCTTACTTCCTTCGCCCCAACGCGGCTAACGCGACTTTAACCAAGCAAGGACTATGGCTGCGGGCATGAATGATATTGCTGCCCAATCGCTGCCTGTCGCTTCGGTCGAAACCGCAATGCGCGAAGAACTGGCCCATGGTGATGCCATGATCGGCACGATCGCGCCGATCCTGCGTCATTTGTTGGCTAACGACGAGCATTCGGTATTCAGCGACGAGATCCTTGCTGCGCTCCGCGGGATGATGAATCATGTGGCTCGTCAGCTACTTGACGAGCTTAGCATAGCTGCCGGAACGCCTGATGTGCGGGATCATGACCCGCATCAGATCGCAGAACTTGTCGCTGCGTTTGTGGCGCATCCGGGTTTCCTCAGCCACGTTCACGCCTTGGCGCTGGAATGGAAATTGGCGCAACGGATGGAAGCGCGGCTTGCACTCGATCCAGTGATTTCGCCTTTGCTTCAAGCTCTGGTGGCTTCGCCGGATCAGCAGGTTGCAGCCAGTTCCATGGCTTTGCTGGCGGCGCAAGCCCGCTTTGCGCAGAGCCAGCGGCGGATGGAGCTGCCGCTAACCGAGCTGCCTGGTGATTTGCTCCACGCTGGCCTGATTGCGCTGCGGGGAGTGGGCAATAAGGAGCCGGATACGCAGACGGTGGTCGGTCAGGCCGAACAGGCGATCCGTGACCGTTATGACGAAAGCCGGACCCGGCTAGGTCTGATTTCGCGTATTGTCAGCGGCATGGGCGCGGGTGCGACCGCAGCACTTTCAGTTACTCACGCTGGAGTGCCGATGTTCTTAAGCGCGTTGGCCTTGGCATCAGGCCAGGATCGCGACATGGCAGTCCTTTCCACCAATGAAGGACAAGTCGCCCGTCTGGCACTGGCCTTGCGGGCTTCGGGCTTGCGCTCGACCGCGATTGAAGAGCAATTTGAATCGCTTCATCCCGATGTGACCCTGCCCGAGAGATTCGAGAATCTGGGCAGCGACCATGCCGCCGCTCTGCTCGCGCGCTCAGCCGTCTATCCTGGCAGCTAACGCCCAGTGAACGCCGCTCAATCTGGATTAGCCCAAGCGCAAACCGATGCCGAGGGCCTGCTGGTCGCGGCTAGCGAGCCGTTGCTGTCGCTGCAACTGGATTGCGGCGGCGAAGTGCCAGGGCCAATCGCTATACCAGCGCTGCGTGAACTCGAGGAAAAAGCACGGAACTTTGGCCTCAAGTTGGCCCGATCCGTTCGCGCCAGCAACGGCCGAGACGCGATCACAGCCTGGATCGAAATTGAGCCGGTCGGCGACGGAGGATGCACGTTCAGGGTCAGCGCTTGGCAGGTCAGCCCTTTGCCGGCGGACGATCCTGCACTGATCGGCGAGCATCGTGCCGCAATCGACCGTTCGCTGGCCGAACTCAGCGCGCAGCTGGATGCGCAGCAGTGCCTGCTGGCTGTCGATGGCGAAGGATCCGATCTGGCTGATACGCTTGCTGCAATGCGCAGCGGAATTGGCAGGCCATGGACTGATTTCGTGACAATTGACGGTGCCAGCCATCATCAGCCAATGCATTGGCGATTGCTGGATGGCGCCAAGTTGCAACTTGCAGGGTCAGAGCGCTGTTGGCGGGCGAGCTTGCTGCCGCGGCTCGTGCCGGGTGGCGACCCTAGCGGGTTTGACCTGTTCTTGACCGCTGACACACCGCTGCCGCCAACGCCTCCGCGGCTGCAAGCGGGGACCGTTGTACTGCCCAGCAACGGGCCGGGACTGGTCGGCCGAGATATTGCGCCGGTGCTGCGTCAGCCGATTGCCCGGATCATCGCCAATGCCGAAACGATCCGAACCCGGATGGCTGGGCCGTTGGCGGAGGAATACAGCCAGTATGCCGCTGATATCGCCGCTGCGGGTCAGCACTTGCTGGCACTGGTCGAAGATCTGGCCGATCTGGAAGTGGTTGAATCCGAAGAGTTCAACACTGCGCCTGACCGGATCGATCTGGCCGATGTCGCCCGCAGAGCGGCGGGAATTCTGGCTGTAAGGGCACAGGAAAACGGCATTTCGATCGATGCCCCTAAATTGGGAGAGCATCTGCCTGCGATTGCCGAGTTTCGCCGGGTTCTGCAGATCCTGCTCAATCTGGTCGGCAATGCGATCCGCTATTCGCCTGACAATTCGCAGATCTGGATCAGGCTGGAAGATTCGGGCTCGCGGGCGCGGTTGATTGTCGCGGATCAGGGGCCAGGGCTCAGCGAGGAACAGCAAGCCAAGGTGTTTGAGAAATTCGAGCGGCTAGGGCGCAGCGGTGAAGACGGCGGATCGGGCCTTGGCCTCTATATCTCACGGCGACTGGCCCGCGCGATGGGCGGGGATTTGCTGATCGAAAGCGCGCCAGGTCAAGGCGCGCGGTTCATTCTGGATGTGCCAGCTGACCTGTTGGCAATGTCCCCGACCACGGCGCCTGCTGTGGAGCCTGAAGCCGGGGACGAAGCCTAGTTCAACGCTGCGTGAGCGAAATGTAATCACGCTCGGTCGGCCCGGTATAGAGCTGACGCGGGCGGCCGATTTTCTGGCCGGGATCGGAAATCATTTCATTCCACTGCGCCACCCAGCCGACAGTGCGGGCCAAGGCAAACAGCACGGTGAACATCGTGGTTGGGAAACCGATCGCCGAAAGGATCACGCCCGAATAGAAATCGACGTTGGGGAACAGCTTCTTTTCGATGAAGTAAGGGTCGTTGAGCGCCATTTCTTCAAGCTGCAGCGCCACTTCGAACACCGGGTCATTGACCTTCAGCGCGTCAAACACCTCCCGAACCGTTTTTTGCATTACGGTCGCGCGGGGATCGTAGTTCTTGTAGACCCGGTGACCAAAGCCCATCAAGCGGAATGGATCGTTCTTGTCCTTGGCGCGCTCGATATAGTGCGGAATCCGGTCAGGCGTACCGATTTCATGCAGCATGTTGAGCGCAGCTTCGTTGGCACCGCCATGGGCAGGGCCCCACAGGCAGGCGATCCCGGCGGCGATGCAGGCAAACGGGTTCGCACCCGATGAGCCGGCCAGACGGACCGTGCTGGTCGAAGCGTTCTGCTCGTGATCGGCATGCAGGATGAAAATGCGGTCCAGCGCCTTTTCGACCACTGGATTGACTTCATACTTTTCAGCCGGGACGCCAAATGTCATCCGCAGGAAGTTGCCGGTGTAGCTCAGCGAATTGTCCGGATAGACGAACGGCTGTCCGACCGAATACTTGTAAGCCATCGCCGCAATCGTCGGCATCTTGGCGATCAGCCGGTGGCTGCTGATCTTCCGGTGCTCGGGATCGGCGATGTCGGTTGAATCGTGGTAGAACGCCGAAAGCGCGCCAACCACACCGCACATGATCGCCATCGGGTGCGCATCGCGGCGGAAACCACGGTAGAAGGTGGCAAGCTGCTCATGCAGCATGGTGTGGCGGGTGATGGTGGTGCTGAACTTGGCCAGTTCGGCCTGGCTCGGCAGTTCGCCATTGAGCAGCAGATAGCAGACTTCCATGAAGCTGGAATGTTCGGCCAACTGCCCGATTGGATAACCGCGGTGCAGCAGCACGCCTTCATCGCCATCGATATAGGTCAGCGCGGATTCGCAACTCGCCGTGCTGGTAAAGCCCGGGTCATAAGTGAACATGCCCGTCTGGCCATAGAGCTTGCGAATATCGACCACGTCAGGGCCTACGCTGCCCGAAAGGACTGGATATTCAAAATCGCCCGCACCGGTGCCGAGTTTTAACTGGTTGCCCACCTTACCTACCTCCGTCAAAAACTAACCTGCCTGTGGCGCTGCCTGAGCGGTGATCCGCGCCAGGCTTTCCTCGCGACCAAGCAGAACCAGAACATCAAATATACCCGGGGAAGTCGTCTGCCCGGTTAGCGCGGCCCTAAGGGGTTGTGCAAGCTTTCCGAGGCCGAGCCCTAATTCTTCCGCCATTGCCTTCAGACTGGCTTCGAGCGCGTCGATTGTCCAGTCAGCGATTGGTCGTATCCGTGTTTCAATCGAACCGAGCAAAGCCCGCGCATCTTCGGTCAGCAGCGCGGCGGCCTTGTCCTCGATCGACAATGGACGTTTGGCGAACAGGAAAGCGGCATTGGCAGCCAGTTCGTTGAGGTCCTTGGCGCGCACTTTCAGCACCGGCATCGCTTGGGCCAGCAGCTTCAGATCAATCGTCCCCGTCATCCGCGGCGCGACCAGTTCGGCCAGCCGGGCATCATCTGCTTCGCGCAGGTAGTGAGCGTTGAGATTAAGCAGCTTGGCCAGATCGAATCGCGACGGGCTTTTGCCGACATGGGCGATTTCAAACCACTGCACCGCCTGATCGCGGCTGATGATCTCATCGTCACCATGACCCCAGCCGAGCCGCAGCAGATAGTTGAACAGCGCCTCAGGCAGCACGCCCATTTCGTCGCGATAGGCATCGACGCCCAGCGCGCCGTGGCGCTTGGACAGCTTGGCACCATCGTGGCCATGGATCAGCGGAACATGGCCGTACTGCGGTTCTTCCCAGCCCATTCCGCGAATTATCGTCAGTTGGCGGAAGGCGTTGTTGAGGTGATCGTCGCCGCGGATCACATGGGTGACGCCCATATCGTGATCGTCGACCACCACCGCCAACATATAGGTCGGCGTACCATCGCCGCGCAGCAGGACGAAGTCGTCCAGCTCGGCATTCTGTACCGTCACGCTGCCCTGGACCAGATCCTCAATCACCGCTTCGCCCTCACGCGGGGCCTTGATCCGGACGACATAGGGCCGGTCATTGGGCCACGAACCGGGGGCGGCATCGCGCCATTCGCTGTCGATCCGAAAAGTGCGGCGTTCAGCCTGCGCGGCTTCGCGACGGGCCTGAAGTTCTTCCTGGGTCAGGTAACAGCGATAGGCGTGGCCCTTGGCCAGCAATTCGTGCGCGACTTCGGCGTGGCGGTCTGACCGAGCGAACTGCATCGTCGCCGGTTCATCGCCTTCGAGACCAAGCCAGGAGAGGCCGTCAAAGATCGCTTCGATTGCACTGTCGGTAGAGCGGGCGCGGTCAGTATCTTCGATCCGCAGCAGGTATTTGCCGCCGTGGTGGCGCGCAAACAGCCAGTTGAACAGCGCGGTTCGGGCACCGCCGATATGCAGATATCCGGTCGGTGATGGGGCAAAGCGCGTTACGACGCCGCGGGCTTCACCCGATGCCGCCATGACGCTATCGCTTGCCATTGTCCGCTCCATCCTGTCATTTGGCGAACATGGCCAGAAAAGCCTTGCCGCTGATACCTTTGGGCAATGACGCGCCGGTCGGCGCTGCACTGCAACATGGCCCTTGGCGCATCCATTTGGACTTGTCCAGCGGGCTTGAGCGGCTCGAACGATTCCTTGTCCGGGCTGGGGTGGAGCAGGGCCCGTGGGTTGTGGTGGCATTCGCCGCCGGGATCGCGGCGTGGTTTGTTTGCGGAAATGCCTGGCAGTGGCTTGGGGTGATTGTCGGCGGTTTCGGTTTGGCATTGGCGGCGCTGACAGTTCTGCGGGCGGACGGTCGTTATCCCTATCTGCGCCGCGCCGTGGCGGTGGCCGCAATTGCGCTGGCGGCGGGTTGTGCGCTGGTCTGGGGCAAGGCCGCGCTGGTCGGCGCAGAGCCGCTGCTTCGGCCCACTGTCGCCACTATCGAAGCCAAGGTGTTGAGCCGCGAAGAGCAGCCGGCCGAACAACGTGTGCGGTTGCTGTTGGCTACGCGTGAACCCGGCAGCGGACGCGCCATCAAGGTGCGGGTCAACCTCGACCTTGAACGCGATCAGCCGGGAATCGATGAGGGTGCCCGGGTGAGATTGAAAGCACGGCTTGTACCTCCTGCCGCCCCGATGCTGCCGGGTGGCTATGATTTCGCCCGCAGCGCCTGGTTTACCGGTATTTCCGCAACCGGGTCGGTGCTAGGACCGGTCGCGGTGTTGACGCCAGGCGGCGGCGGAACGATCCGGGCGGTTCAGCGGGATCTATCGCAGCACGTAAGGTCTAATCTGACCGGATCTCCGGGCGCAATTGCTGCAGCTTTCGCCAGCGGAGATCGCGGCGCAATTGCCGAAGTAGATGACGAGGCAATGCGCGATGCTGGCCTAACGCACCTGTTGTCGGTCAGTGGGCTGCACGTCAGCGCGGTGGTGGCGGCCGGCTATGTGCTGGCGCTGCGGCTGCTGGCGCTGATTCCGTGGCTGGCGCTGCGAGTGAGGCTCCCGTTAGTTGCTGCGGGCACGGGGGCCGTGGCCGGAATTGCCTATACCCTGCTGACCGGAGCGGCAGTGCCGACGATCCGCTCGTGCATCGGCGCGCTGCTTGTGTTGGCGGCACTGGCAATCGGACGTGAGCCATTGTCGATGCGGATGATTGCGGTCGCGGCATTTGTCGTCCTTCTGCTTTGGCCAGAGGCGTTGATGGGGCCATCATTCCAGATGAGCTTTGCCGCAGTGATTGCGATTGTCGCACTGCACGGATCGGCACCAATGCGCGCGTTCAATGCACCTCGCGAGCAGGCCTGGTGGACCAAGGGACTGCGGCAAATCACCGGGTTGCTGCTGACCGGGGTGGTGATCGAACTGGCGTTGATGCCGATCGGGTTGTTCCACTTTCATCGCGCCGGCGTTTATGGTGCACTGGCCAATGTTGCGGCGATCCCGCTGACAACTTTGGCTTCGATGCCGCTGATCGCGCTGGCTTTGCTTGCAGACGGGGTTGGGGCAGGTGCGCCATTCTGGTGGCTGGCGGGCAAATCGCTTGAGCTGTTGCTTGCCTTGGCGCACTGGACGGCGGCAGTCCCCGGCGCGGTCACGATGATGCCGTCGATGGGTAAGGGGGCCTTTGGGTTGTTCCTGCTTGGCGGGCTATGGCTCGCGCTGTGGCAGTCGAAGGCGCGGTTTTGGGGGCTGGTTCCGGCCATGATCGGAGCACTGTTGCTTAGCCAGGTGCGCGCGCCCGACCTGCTGATCTCAGGTGATGGCCGTCACATCGGGATTACTGGGGCTGTGCCAAATGAGCTGCTGGTGCTGCGCGAGAGCCGCAGCGACTATACCCGCGATAACCTGACCGAAAGCGCCGGGATGAACGGAGCAACCCGGTTGCTGGACACTTGGTCCGAAGCTCGCTGCAATCGCGATTTTTGCGCGGTGGAATTGGAGCGGGGCGGGCGGAAATGGCAGCTACTGTTTGGACGCGGAACTGACTACGTGTCCGAGCGCGCACTGGCAGCGGCCTGTGAGCGCGCCGATATTGTCATCGCCCCGCGCTACCTGCCCTGGTCATGCAAGCCGCGCTGGATCAAGGCGGACCGGCGGATGCTCGATCAAAGCGGGGGCCTGACTATTGATCTGACCAAAGGCGAGCTTCGCAGTGTCGCCGGCGATCAGGGCCAGCACGGTTGGTGGAAACCGCCTGCCAGCCGGCCAAGTCCGCCCAAACCGGACGCTGCCGTGCCCGGCAGCGTCCCTTCGGCGCCTTAGTGGTACCGCCGCAGCAAGCCGGCGAGCTTACCCTGAACCACCACTTCGCGCGGATCATAGATCTGCGGTTCGTAGGCGGCATTGGCAGGGTCAAGCCGGACCCGACCGTTCTCACGGTGCAGATACTTCAGCGTAGCTTCTTCACCGCGAACCAAGGCAACGATGATTTCGCCATCGCGGGCCACATCGGTGCGGCGGATCAGAGCGTAGTCGCCATCAAAAATCCCCGCTTCGATCATCGAATCACCCGATACCTCAAGCGCATAATGCTCGCCCGCACCAAGCAGCGCGGCGGGCACTGGCAGCATCTGGGCGGTTTCCATCGCCTCAATCGGAACACCTGCGGCAATCCGGCCGTGGAGCGGAATTTCGATCACATCGTTGGCAGGGGACGGGCGGACCGGTTCGGGCCGCTTGAGCGCAACAACATTGTCCGCGCTTTTTGCCGGGGCCTTGCTCGACACATCCTCAGGCTGCTTGAGCACTTCCAGCGCGCGGGCCCGGTTGGGCAGGCGGCGGATGAAGCCGCGCTCTTCCAGAGCGGAGATCAGGCGGTGCACTCCCGACTTTGACTTGAGGTCGAGCGCTTCCTTCATTTCTTCGAATGAAGGTGAAACCCCAGTCTCCTCAAGGCGGACCTGGATAAAGCGGATCAACTCATGTTGCTTGCGGGTGAGCATCGGCCTGTCACTCCCAGTGAATCTGCATAATGCGAGCGGGCTGAAACACCAATGTTCCTGCACCGTTCAGTGAACGAATACGGAACAAGTAAGCAACAGAAATTTGCGAGTCAAGCAATACCGCCATTTCCGAGCAGATAGATCGAAACCGATGTTCCGGCCTGCAGTGCGGGCGCGTCAGCAGCGCGTTCAATCAATGCATTGCTGGCGGCCATGGCGGCCAGCGCGCCGCTATCCTGATTGGCCCTGGCGGTTACGCTGCGGCCATCCCAATGCGCGCGGATGAACTCTTGACGCGGCCCCCCGGCGGGCAGGTCTTCGGCGGCTATGGCGGTGACCGGGCGCGGTAAGGGTTCCGCGGCGCCCAGCAAGGCCCGCAGCAAGGGCAGCAGGAAAAGATAGGCGGTAACATGGCTCGACACCGGATTTCCCGGCAGACCCAGCACAAGCTGCGCGCCGCGTTGTGCCAGCATGATCGGTTTGCCCGGCTTGATCGCAACTTTCCAGAAGTCGATCTCAGCGCCCCATTGCGTCAGCGCCGGACGGATCAGATCGTGATCGCCTACTGACGCTCCGCCGCTGGTGACCACAACATCAGCGTCGCTGGCTGCATTCAGCGCGGCAACCAAGGCATCCAACCGATCCGGCACCGGCCCGATCCGGGTAATTGCGCACGGCAGGGCTGACTGGACCAGCGCGGCCAGCATCGCTCCGTTGCTGGCCGGGATCTGGTGCAGCGCGCAGTTTTCGGGATCGCTGGCCAGTTCATCGCCACTGTCGATGATGGCGATTCGCGGCAGTCGGCGTACTGCGATCAGCCGGTGCCCTGCGCTCAATGCCAGCGCCAGTTGGGCCGGGCCGGGCCGGGTTCCTGCGGGCAGCAAATTCGTACCTTTGCCGAAATCCATGCCTTTGCGGCGCAAATGCTTGTCAGCCGGGCTGGGCGGGGTGCCGGTTAGTTCCAGCCGACTACCGTTCCGCGCGGCGTCCTCCTGCATCAGCACCATATCCGCATCGGCCGGCATCAGCGCCCCTGTGGCGATCCGCACGGCTTCACCTGGACCAACCGTGCCGCCAAACGGGTAGCCGCAGGCGCTTTCCCCCACCACCTGCCATGGGCCGGGCAAGTCTGCGGCGCGCAGGGCATAACCATCCATCGCTGACAGGTCCGCCGGTGGCTGGTTCCGCCGTGCCACCAGCGGCTCAGCCAGATAGCGCCCCAGCGCCTCTGCCACCGGGATGCGTTCAATTGGTAACGGGACCACCTTGGCCAGCAACCGTTCCTGCGCCTCGGCGAGTGAGAGCAATGCCATCAGTCCGGTGCTTTCCAGTCACCCGATTTTCCGCCGCGCTTTTCGAGCAGCCTCAGGCCGGAAATGATCATCCCTTTGTCGAGCGCCTTGGCCATGTCGTAAATTGTCAGGAGCGCCACGGAAGCCGCTGTCAGGGCTTCCATTTCCACACCGGTCCGCCCGGTCAGCGAGGCGCTGGCGGTCACCTTCACCGCGCCAGCCTCAACTGCAAAATCAACCGTCACCGCGTCGAGCGCCAGCGGATGGCACAGCGGGATCAGCTCGGCAGTCTTCTTTGCGGCCATGATCCCGGCGATCCGCGCGGCGGCCAGAACATCGCCCTTGGGCACGGCACCGTCGCGGATCGCCGCGAGTGCAGCAGCGGACATCGCGATTAGCCCTTCGGCGACTGCCACCCGCTGCGTCTCTGCCTTGCTGCCGACGTCAACCATCCGTGCCTTGCCCTGCGCATCGAGGTGGGTCAGTTCAGCCATGCAGCAATCCTTTGGTGGCGGCGGCCACATCATCCTGCCGCATCAGACTCTCGCCAACGAGGAAGGTGCGGATGCCACTGGCCTCAAGCCGAACCAGATCGGCGTGACTGTTGATGCCGCTTTCGCTGACCAGCAGAGTGCCTTCTGGCGCCAGACCGACAAGGCGTTCGCTGGTGGCGATATCAGTCACAAAGCGTTTCAGATCGCGGTTGTTCACACCGATCAGCCTTGATTTCAAGCGGCTTGCCCGCTCCATCTCAGTTTCATTGTGAACTTCAACCAGAACGTCCATGCCGCGTTCCAGCGCAGCATCTTCGATATCGGCCATCATGCTGTCATCCAAGGCGGCAACGATGATCAGCACGGCATCGGCGCCAATCGCGCGGGCCTCGGCCACTTGCCAGGGGTCGACCATGAAGTCCTTGCGCAGCACCGGCAGATCGCAAGCCGCGTGGGCGGCAATCAGATAGTCCTCATGCCCCTGAAAATAGGGCGCATCGGTCAGCACCGAAAGACAGGCCGCGCCGCCCGCCTGATAGGCGCGGGCATGGGCAGCGGGATCGAAATCCGCGCGGATCAGACCCTTGGATGGGCTGGCCTTTTTGATCTCGGCAATGAGGGCATAGCCGGTGGCGGTCTTGGCCCGCAAAGCCGCTTCAAAGCCGCGCGGGGCGGTTTGGCTGGTGGCACGCGCATCCAGATCGGCCATCGAGGCAAGGGCCTTTCGCGCCGCCACATCGAGCCGTTTGGTGTCACAGATTTCGGCGAGTTTGTCGGTCATAATTGGCGGCCTTAGCGGCGATAGCCCGGCTTAGAAAGGGGCAGGGGGATCGGATTGCGCTCCACCCATTCGACCGCCAGTTTACAAAGCAGATGCGTGTCACCGACCTGCCCAGTAAGCGCAGCTTTAATTTGGGATGCCTCAGCAAGGCTTTCCGGCGGAATGGCTTCGGCTGAGCCCAGATGGACAACGAGCGAATCAGCCATTCTGCGGTAGTCCGAATCCCAGTTCGCACCACCGTTGTGGTAAAGTTCTTCGTGGATTCGACCTGAGATCCTGATCACTTCGCCTTGGACGGTGGTGGCTGCGCCGCTGGACGGTACCAGCAGCTCCCAAAGCTCCTGGTGCGCCTCTTCCCAATTTTCCGATTTAGCGGAGATCGCGGATTTACCATCGTGCATCAATCGGCGGGGAACAGGTATTACGTCAAACAGCCGATAGAGTTTGTCCAAGCCTACACTAACCCCCTCAACCGAATCCGGGTTGAATGCCTGGCGATGAAACTCGAAATTCGTGCCGATCCGTTTTACTGCCTCCTGGTTACTGGTTGTCTCGCTATCATCGGCGGCGTGTTTGGCGCCAAACAGCCGAGACAGCAGGGTTGGCTTTTCGCCAACCGGTTGCGGGCGTGCAGAAAGCAAGACCTCCGCAACATCGGCGATTTCCGCAATTTTGGCGTTTGGGCATGACTGAAGTGCAGCGCCCAGGGGCGTCAAACCAAGGCTGTTCCGGGCATCTGCGCGCGCGCCGTGGTCGAGCAGGAGTTTGACATTGCTTGTGTTGCCGACCTTGGCGGCCTTGTGCAATGCCGTTTCAAGCTGGCCATTGGTGCGTTCGATGTCTGCTCCAAGTTGAAGCAGGATCGCGATGTTGCCTTTCCAGTGCGATGACCGCGCATGGAGCGGCGTTTCTCCATAGTTATCAGGTGCATCGATGTTCGCTCCTTGTGCGACCAGCCACCGCACAAGATCATCGGGGCATTCGTTGAACGCCAGGGCCGTCTGCTTCGAATAGCCCCCACGCGCATCGAGCTGGCTGTCATCGAACACAGCCTTCAATGCCGCCAGATCGCCACCCGAAAGCAGTTGCTCGAAATCCTTGGGCAGAAGTTTTTTCTTGGGCTTTGCCATCCCGCAACCTCAGTAGTTGATCCAGCAATCCAGCAGTGCCTTGGCCAGCCCCTTGTCGAGAGCTTCGGCCGCTTCTTCAACGCCTTCCAACAGATCGGTAACCTGCCCCGCGACAATCAGTGCGGCGGCGGAGTTGAGCAGCACGGCATCGCGGTAAGCTCCGGTTTCGCCCAGCAGCAAGCGCTGCAGGGCTGCGGCGTTGAACGCGGCATCACCGCCGCGCAGATCGGCCAAGGGGTGCGGGATCAGGCCGGCATCGCCCGGCGTGATTTCGATTGGCAGCGGTGGTAGGCCGATCGCGGCCATGTAGCTGGTGCCTTCGATCGACAACTCGTCGAGCCCTTCGGCACCCGAGACGATCAGCGCGGCGTCGGTGCCGAGCAGCTGCATCGCATCGCGGTACAGCGCAATCAGACTGGGGTGCGATACCCCAACCAATTGCCGGGTGACACCAGCCGGATTGGCCAACGGCCCGAGCAGGTTGAAAATCGTCCGCCGCCCCAGCGCCTTGCGGATCGGTGCGATCCGGCCGAGTGCCGGGTGGTGGGCCTGAGCGAACAGAAATGCGATGCCGAGGTCCGCCAGCGTTTCCTCTGCCATGTCCGAGGCGCGGGCAAGGTTGAGGCCAAGCGCCTCCAGGGTATCAGCGCCGCCCGCAAGGCTGGACGCGGCGCGGTTGCCGTGCTTTGCGACCGGCACTTCACAGGCTGCAACAACCAGCGCCACCGCTGTTGAGACATTCAAGCTGTGCTGGCCATCCCCGCCGGTACCGCACACGTCAATCGCGCCAGCAGGGGCCGAGATACGCTTCATCCGGGCGCGCATCGCCCGGACGGCGCCAGCCACTTCCTCAGCCGTTTCCCCGCGCTCCGCCAGCTCGATCAAAGTGGCGGCAATGGCCTCATCCGGCATTTCACCGTCGAGCATCCGGCCAAACAGTGCTTCCGATTCGGCCTGATTCACACGAGTGCGCGGGCCTTGATCCCGCAGATTTCGAGGAAGTTCGCCAGCATGGCGTGGCCGTGTTCGGTCGCGATGCTTTCCGGGTGAAACTGCACGCCGTGGATCGGCAGAGTGGCGTGGCGAAAGCCCATCACGTGGCCATCGTCAGACGTGCAATTGATCACCAGTTCATCCGGCACATCGTCGACGATCAGCGAGTGATAGCGGGTCGCCATAAACGGCGAGGGCAGGCCCTTGTAGAGCCCGGTACCATCGTGGGTGACCGCAGATGTCTTGCCGTGCATCAACCCTCCGCGCACGACCTGTCCGCCGAAATGCTGCCCGATCGACTGGTGGCCGAGGCAAACACCGAGCAACGGGGCTTTCGCCTCGGCACAGGCGGCGACCAGATCGAGGCTGATCCCGGCTTCGTTGGGGGTGCAGGGGCCGGGCGAGATCAGGAAGCCTTTGGCGCCGCTGGAAAGCGCCTGTCCTGCCGAAATGGCGTCATTGCGGACCACCTGCACCTCGGCGCCCAGCTCCATCAGGTAGTGGACCAGGTTCCAGGTGAAGCTGTCGTAATTATCGATGACAAGGATATCGGCCATGGCGGCTCCCATAGGGCGGTGGGCGGCGCTTGGCCAGTCAGGCTTTTCCGGCAAAGCGATCGCTGGCGCGGACCAGCCCATCGGTAATGCCGGGTTCACTGAACAGGTGGCCGCCATCGGGAACGATCTGCAATTCGACCTGTGGCCAGGCCTTCTTGAGCGCCCAGGCGGCCGACGGCGGTGTGCAGCAATCGTGGCGGCCCTGCACGATGATCCCCGGAATGTTCGCCAGCCGGCCCGCATCACGCAGCAATTGGCCCGGTTCCAGCCAACAATCGTGGCGGAAATAGTGGTTCTCGATCCGCGCGACTGCCACCGCGTGATCATCGGCGGTGAAATCGGCGAGCATTGCGGGATCAGGCAGCAGTGTCACGGTAACGCCCTCCCACATCGCCCAGGCCTTGGCTGCGGCAAGGCGGACCCCCGCGTCGTCGCTGGTCAGACGGCGATGGTAGGCTTCAAGCAGTTCAGGCCGTTCCTCCGCCGGAATGTGGCCGATGAAATCATCCCACGCCTCAGGATAAAGCTCGCTCGCGCCGTAGGTGTAGAGCCAGTCGAACTCGCTCTGGCTGCCGAGAAAAATTCCGCGCAGCACCAGTTCGCTGGTGCGGTCCGGGTGGGTCTGGGCATAGGCGAGGCTGAGGGTGGAACCCCACGATCCGCCAAACACCAGCCATTTCTCGTGCCCGGCCATTTCGCGGAGCCTTTCGATATCGGCGACGAGGTGCCATGTGGTGTTCGCCTCAAGGCTGGCAAAGGGCACCGAGCGCCCGCAGCCGCGCTGGTCGAACAGCAGCACATCATAGAGCGCCGGATCGAACTGACGGCGCTGGTCTGGTCCGCACCCACCGCCGGGGCCGCCGTGCAGAAACACAGCCGGTTTGCCGCCGGGGGTGCCGCAGCGTTCCCAGTAGATGCTGTGACGATCACCAACCTCGAGCATACCGCTCGCAAAAGGTTCAATCGGTGGATAGAGGGTGCGGCGTTCGCTCATGGGTTGGGTCCTTGAAACCTATCCGCGTTTTACGCCGACCTGGGTCAGCAATGAAATCAGTTCCTCGCGCTGCTGCGGGGAAAGCTGGTGCATCGGAATCAAGTGCACGAAGCCAGGAGTGCGGCGCAACAACAGGACGTCGTCCGCTTCGATATAGTCACAGAACCGCGACCATGGGTGATCGGAGGTGCCTTCCTCATAGCTGGTCCTGAACCGATCCGAGGTCAGCTGGAAATGCGTAGGCATCGCCATTGTGCCGGTTTGTGCGTAAAGTTTGTTGCTCGTACCGGGCAGTTGCAACCAGCAGGTCAGGAACCTGATTGCGAGCACCAATGCCGCAAAACCGGCACCGATTGTCAGGATTTGCAAATGATTGATCTCGGCCTCGTCAACAATCTGGCTCGTCGCAACAAAAGCAACAGAAGCGAATATGCTTGTGCTGCACGCATAGGCCAGCAGCACCTGGGCCGGAGCCCAGCCTTTGAAGTGCAATTTGGCATTGGCGGAATAATAGTCCGCCTCTGAAATGGTCACAGTGAATTCGAGCATGCTAGCCAAACCTCGTTGCGGTACCCGAAGCCCCGACACTCATGCCTTCGTCTTCATCAATTTGGCGAGGTCCTTCTTCCAAAACTTGCCCCAGGTGTGGGTGCCGTGGCCCTTGGTGTCTTTGCTGGCGGGGATCAGGATGAACTTGGCGCGCGGCATCAGCTTGGCGTGCTTCTGGGCCAGGCCAAGCTCGGGCGGGTTGATGAAATCATCGCCCGAATTGATCCACAGCACCGGCACGGTAACCAGTTTCAGCTTGGGCAGCGGGTTGTAATCGCGCGAGCTGTCGAGCTGATAGATCTGATCGTTGGCATCCAGATCAGCGGCGGCGCGGGCATCGTACGCTTCGTTGAAATACTTGACCGCGCCTTCGCGGGTCGGGAACTGATCCTGCAGTGCGACCGGATTGCCGCCCGCGATCATCGACAGGTACCGCGCGGTCCGCAGGCCATTCTGGGGAGGGGATGTGTAGTTCCCGCCATCCCACTTCGGATCGGCCTTGATCGCGTCGATCGACATTTGCCGCCACATCCGGTTGCGTCCGGCAATTTCCATTGTGTTGCAGGCAAACGGCGCGAGCCGCTGAGCAAAACCGGGATGATCGGTTCCCCAGACGAAAGCGTGCATGCAGCCCATCGAGGTGCCGAGGATCAACTGCAGCTTGCTCACTCCAAGCCCTTCGAGCAGCAGCCGCTTCTGCGCATTGACCATATCGAGATAGCCATAGCGCGGGAACGCCATCCGCAGCAGATCGCTGGGTTTTGAACTTTTGCCGTGGCCGATATTATCGGGCAGGATCACATACCATTTGGTGATGTCGAGCGGTTTGCCGGGGCCGTAAAGCTCGTCGGCAAATTGCGGACGAAAGAACTGATACCCGCTGCCGCCGGTGCCGTGCAGCACCATCACCGCATTGGTCACTTCGCCGCTGGCGTCGCGTTGCGGAGTGCCAAGCGTGGTGACGTGCATCCGCAGATCCATCAGCTCACCGGTGCCGAAGCGAAAACCGGGCAGCACCACATCGCGTTCGGTGGCGCGCTTCTGCCACTCTTCAGCGTGAAGCGGTGTCGCGATCAGGGCGAGGAACAGGAGGAGGAATTTGCGCATAAAGGCTTTGATAGTGCCGCAATGGCAAAATCCCAAGTGCCTTGACGCTTTGCGGCGTTGGGGGGGATTGGGCTGAGCTAATCGATCATTCAGATGTTTACCACTTCCGCATCAGGTAATATGGTCGATGACTATGGAAACAGTCGAAGAAAATGAGGCAATGTCTCCCAGATATTCAATTGTTCCCATCTGGCTCTGGACCCTGGGCGCAATTGCATTTCTCGTAATGCTCGGTGTGAGTGTCGAAGGATATCTGGCTGCCGTTAACAGTGAATCGCTCGGGCAATGGGGGGATTTTTTTGGAGGAACGCTTAATCCCTTCCTTTCGTTTTTTGCGTTTGTCGGCTTGCTCTACACAATATTGTTGCAGCGGCAGGAGCTTGCGCTGTCCCGTGTTGAACTCGGTTTAACTCGTGTCGAATTGAAAAGATCATCGGATGCTCTCGAATCCCAGAATGAGAACTTACGAAAGCAAGGTTTCGAGAGCACTTTCTTTGGCATGGTTGGGGTTTTGAACCAAATAATTGAAAGTATGGATATCGAAATAAAGCGTGGTCAGAATGTATATAGCTTCCAAAGTCGAGATTGTTTTGTAAAATTTGTTGATCAGATAAGAGAGATTTACATCAATAGATCTTGGAACAGCGATCCTGTTCGGGTGCAAGATCCCAACAAGCCTTGGGAGGCGGGTGAATTGATTGACTATCCGCACGATGAGGATAGAATTTTAGAAACTTATAAATATTTTTCCCGTTTATCCCCTAGACACACCTTTGACACCAGCCGCGCGATAGTGTGAACTGCCCCCTCAACAGGGAGGCTCCCATGCGCTTGAACCTACACGCCCGTATCGAAATTGCCGTTGTCGCTGTGCTGCTTCTCGGAAGCTGTGGAGACAACGCCTACCGTCGCTATACCGAGGGCGACCACAATCGCCTTGAAGCCGCAGACGTGAATGCGCGCAACGCGATCAACAAGGCCGATGAGCTAGAGGGCCGGATTTCCGACATTGAGCAGCGGTTGGATATGTGATTCGCAATTTTGAGCATAATTTGCGATCGGAAATTGTGGCGATTTAGCGCGCGATTACAGCCTCAACGGCTTGAATAACCCAACGATAGATGCGGTGTTGCAGACTGCGATTTGGATATGCGTTCGCTCAAAAAAGCCACAGTTCTCATAGAGGCGCCCACCTTCTGTAAACATGCCTCTAACACTATCGAAGCGCTCAAGCGGGGAGCCACGTGTGATTGCCTCGTCAATACCTTTGTGAAGGTGTTGAAACACCGCGCAATCGAGTCGTCGAAGCATCCGGTCCCCATGGGGGTCTCCGGGTGCGTTGCCATTTTCCGGGACAGGAAGGCCCGCAGTTTGTTGGTGGGTTATGAATTCCGAATGCGCGCCTTTGAAAACCTTCACGTTCTCACGGTTTGATAGGTCGAGACAGTTACCCAAATCTATGACCGCACCAATCACAGCTGCGGATTCGTATCGACCGCGACTCACCTGCTGCTCCGCCCATTCAAGGGCCCTATGTGGATCACCTTCCCAGAAGTAAGCGCCTGGCCCGAGCCAGTCAAAATCCTGATTGCTTTTTTGGATTGAGTCTTTTCGGGAAATAAGCCTCTCAGCTACGTCCTTGTCACAGCCGTGGTAACCGAGGACAAAGGACGTCGCGAGCCTACTCAAGCGGCGACGCTAGCCTTCTTGCGGGGACCACCAAACTTAGGGCGCAACTGCCCTTCTTTGGTGTAGATACCCTCACTAATCAGCGCTGCACGTGCGGTATCGCGCGAGATTGTGTTGCGCTTAGTTTGTTCCGCTAGCGCCTTAAGGATTGCTGCGTTCCGCTGTTCGATGGTCATAAGCGTCTCCTGCTTCGAGGAGATAGGAGGCAGGTTAAGATACACCAAATGCTTACGCATACACATCTAAATACACCGCGCTGTTGTCACGATACGGATTTTGCGCTACATAGCCGCCATGACTGGAATTATTGAGCAACTTAAAGAGCGCCATGCGAAAGCGAAGGCTAAGGTTGAGCGGGCTGAAAAAGCTCTAGAATCCGCGCGTTCAGAGTTCTCGGATATTGATACGGCCATGCGAGTTTTGGCGGAAATGCAAGGCGGTGGGACGCAGGGCCAAGGAAGGGGCAATGCGTCAGAGGCTGTCGCAGAGCGACAGGCCAACATTCTAAAAATTCTTCGAGAGGGCCGCTTTAGCGCTTTGGAACCTAAGGAATTGCACGCTCGTTACAGCTTGACCTTTGGTGATGAGGTTAGCCTTGATACGTTCAGGACAACGATATGGCGAATGAAGGACCGGGGACCATACACTGACGGATCTGAGTCATGGATTGTTGATAACGATGAGGGCCGCTATTGGAAGGAGCGCGTTGCCCCAGTCGAATTCGACGATATTTTAGCTTAATGGTGGGGCCGGAGAGTCAGGTGACCGGGATGCATTTGCAGGCACGCCCACGGGGTTCAATTCCCCCCGGCTCCACACCAATTTCGCCGGTTGATGTTGACGCATCAACCAAACCACAACCGCCAATCCCGCCGAGGGAGAAAGGAGCTTGCGCTATGTGGCATATAGCCCGGAGATTACCGTAGCATAAATGCCAGGGCGGGGTGCGGGAGCGCCTCGCCTTGTGCATTGTCTAGCAAACCCGCTGGAATCAGTCTATAGGGAAGTGCAATGAACAGACTTTCCCTAGCGGACGCGATTGCCTCTAAGAGACTAGAGGACTTCATAGCGCAGGCAGAGGCAGATGGCGTAGGCCCTGCTAACGGTGCTCAATTTGACGGCTTGATGGGCCGCGTCACAGCGCCCCTACCAGAAGGTCAAACATCCCATTTACCCGTTCGCGGTTCGAAGCGCGGAAGGTGAATTCCGAGAGATAGCGGTTCATGTATTTGCCGCTGATCTGCACGTGAGTTGACCGGATCGAAGCCTTAAACAGCCGCCAGAAGCCTTCCACGGTGTTTACGTGGTGGTTCGCGCCCGTCTTGTAGTCGTAGAAGGCGTATTCCTTCGCACCGTGCTTCACAGCGCCATGCTGGAAGCCGTCGCCAGTGAGTAAGTTGTAGCTGTAGAGTTCATCGGTCGAGACAACCGAACCCGGCTCTACGTGGTCTAGAACGACGCTGCGAAGGGTGTCCTTCTTAACGTCCGGGATCACAACGGCCTTCATGTTTCCGTCACGCGAAGCCAGCCCCATGACAATGGTCTTGCCCGGTGCGCCACGGCCCCGCTTGCCACCTGAACGGCGACCGCCAACATAGGCTTCGTCAAGTTCGATATGGCCGGACAGCAGCGCATCGAACGATTGCGCCTTCATGGTGAGTTCGCGGATTTGGTTCCCGATGCGCCAGCCAGTCTTATAGGTGACGCCGAGTTGCCGTTGCAGTTCCTTGCCGCTCACACCGTGGCGCGTGGTGCAGAACAGATACATGGCATAGAACCAGCTAACCAGCGGGGTCCGGGTATCGTGCAGGATGGTGTTGGCGGTCGGCGCGATCTGGTGCAGGCAATGCGGGCAGGCATAGACGCGGCGCTTGGCAAGCTTGTGGAACTGGCTTTCTACGCCGCAAGCGGGGCAGTCGAGCAGCGTCCCGCCAAACCGAACGGCCATGATGTGTTCAAGGCAGGCTTGTTCATCGGGGAAGCGCTGAAAGAACTCGCGAACCGAGAACTCTGGGCTGCTGGAAGGTGATTTCTTGTCCATACCCATTGTATAGCTGATGCGCTAACGTGGGTCAAGGGGATAAACGGGATATTTTTACGATCGAAGATCTGACGACTTGGGGCACTATTTTCGTGTTCTTTACAACATATTTAAATACATAGAATCTAGTGGTTTTTCAGACGGAATTTATGGAAAAATATTGAGGGCTCAGCTTTCAAACCAAGAGCTGGTGATTTTATTTTACAACTGTGCTTCTGAGATGGGCGCCAATTTCAAAGATGTTGCCGTTCAATTTGAAATTTTTGACAATTTAAATATTCAGTCGTTAGTTCGACCTGAGCATACCGAACTGTTGCCGCCTAAAGCGCTGGGTAAAAACTAGCTCTCCCGTTACTGCCCGAAACCGGCCTCACTCGCCACCCGCACCGCTTCGCGCGCTGCGGCAATCAAAGCGCCAGCCTTGGCTTCGCATTCGCGTTGTTCGTAGGCCGGATCGCTATCGGCGACAATGCCCGCACCCGCCTGAACATGAAGCATGCCGTCTTTGACCACGCCGGTGCGCAAAACGATGCAGCTGTCGAGGTTTCCATCGGGCGCGAAATAGCCGACGCCGCCTGCATAGGCGCCGCGGGTTTCGGGTTCGAGTTCAGCGATAATCTCTGCCGCGCGAACCTTGGGCGCGCCGCTGACGGTTCCGGCGGGGAAGCCCGCGAAGACGGCGTCGATTGCATCGTGGTTCGCGGTATCGAGCCGGCCCACCACGTTTGAGACGATGTGCATTACGTGACTGTAACGCTCGACGGTGTAGCTCTCGGTCACCTTGACCGTGCCCGTTTCAGCGACCCGGCCAACATCGTTGCGACCCAGATCGAGCAGCATCAGGTGCTCAGCGCGCTCTTTGGGATCGGCCAGCAATTCGGCCTCGTTGGTGCGGTCCTGTTCGGGTGTTTGCCCGCGCGGGCGGGTTCCGGCGATTGGCCGGATCGTCACTTCGCCATCGCGAACCCGGACCAGGATCTCTGGGCTCGATCCGGTCAGGGCAAAGCCGGGAAGGTCGAGGAAATAGAGGAACGGTGAGGGGTTTACCCGGCGCAGCGCCCGGTACAGCGCCAAGGGGGGCAGGGTGAACGGGCAGGTAAAGCGCTGCGCCAGCACCACTTGAAAGATGTCGCCGGCCGAAATGTAATCCTTCGCCTTTAGCACCATGTCGCGGTACTGGCCGGGCGCCATGGTTGGTTGCAGAACCGGTTCGGGCAAGGTGGCATCAAGCAGCGGGGCAGGAATTGCGCCGGACAGGCGTTGCAGCGCCGCATCGATCCGTTCTTCTGCAGCTTCGAGCAGCCGCGCCGCGTCGCCCTCTGGCCAGACCGGCGCAACACACCACAGCGCATCGCTCAGCCGGTCAAAGATCAGGATCAGCGCTGGCCGGACGAACAGCATATCTGGCAGGGCCAGCGGGTTCTCCGCCGGGCGCGGCAGCTTCTCAACCAGGCCATAGGTTTCATAGCCGAAATAGCCGACCAGACAGGCGAGAGCAGAGGGAAGTTCTGTTGGAACATCGATCCGGCAGG
>JAGNTK010000149.1 GCA_017987575.1 Novosphingobium sp.
GCTTGCCAGTGCGCGGATCGGTGCGCTTCAGTGTCACCACTTTGCCGCGGGCCGCACGGACCAGCGATGAGGGGTTGAGCAACGCCGCATCGCGGTTTTTTTCCAGCACGCCGCCCGGCAAACCCGAAACGATCGCGCTTTCAGGAAGAATTCCATCGACCACGCCTTCAAACCGCAGCTTACTGCGACCGGCAGGAATCCGCACGGTGCGGGTTTCCATCACCACCGCAAAACCGCCAAGCGCATCGAGCCGGATCGAGCCGCCATTGCGGTTTGGCGCGCGGTATATCGTCACCGATACGTCACTTGGCGCGGAGGCTGCCACATCTTGTCGCTGCTGCGCCTGCGCAGGCAGCGCAAGAACCACTGCGAGCATGAAGGCGGCCAGGCTGCGCATCGGCTGACTTAGTACCGGCTGTCGAAAGTAGCCGTCAGGTCTGTCTTTCCATTGGCGGGCACCGTCACGCTCCACACCACGGAATCGGCGTCGCGGCGCTCGCTCTTCTGACTTTCGCTGCTGATCCGAACGTCGCCCCAAAGACCGCCCTGGATCACCCGCACCGTAACCGGCTTGGGCAGGGCATTGGTCAGGGTGTACCGCATGGTGGTTTTCCAGCGCCGGTCATTCACCCGGGTCCGCGCCTCAACCACTGGCTGAACCTTCACGTCAAAAGCTTGCCCGGTGCTGATCGAAAGCTTCGACCCCATCGGGGTGTGGCCAATCGCATTCTCGCCGATAAACTGCGCCTGCCCGCGCGAATCCTTGATGTAGAACCGGACCACCCCGGCGGGTAACTGATCGCCAAGCCCGCCATTGGCCGAATTGCTGAACTGATAGACCGTCGCAGCACTGATCGGGCTGTCCGAGGTCTGCATCCAGCCGAAGCGGATTTCATAACCGTGCTGGGCCGGGGCACCATGCACGTCGAGGAAGCTGACCTGCTTGGTCTGCAGATTGGCGATCGTGGTCCGCTCACCCAGCGGGTAGAGGTAATAGTCGCCCAGCCGTTCGCGGGTGCCGCTTTCGGTACCAGCCTCGACCATTCCCTCGCCATCGTCGCCGCGATAGGGTTGCCGATAGTTTCCGCCGCTTTGCCCCAGCATCCGCGGGTTACCTGCGACCAGCACAGTCTTGGCATTTTCATAGGTCGTGCCCGAATTGTTGGTCAGCGTGACCCAACCCTGCACGTCAATCGTCCCAGTCTTATCATCATAGAGCGCAACATAGTCGGCGCGCCAGCCAAGACCCGGGGTGAGGTAGCGCAGCGAAGCTTCGCGAGTTCCGGGGTTGCCCTGCAGCGTGATCGACAAGGTCGGATCGGCGCGCATATTGGGCGGGACTTTGTCGAAAATCACCCGCACCGGCAGACCATCATCGCGAAGCACTTCGATTCGGTTCCCGATCTGCAGCACCACGCCGCCATTTGCCGCCAGCACTACGGCCTGTTCGCGCGTTTCAGCGCCAGTTGCCGGGTTGGTGCGAACCAGTGTGATCGTCTGCCCAACCGCATTTTCCATGATCTTGGCCGGGGAAAGCAGATCGTAGTCAAAGTTCTGCTCAATAATCCGCATGTCGGTGGCCGCGAGACTGGCGGTTTCAGGCCGGATCTGCGCAGAGACGTTCTTGAATTCGACCCGTTGAACCTTGCCGTCAAAGGTAATCTGGCGCGTATCCTGCACCAGTGCCTGGTTATCGGCATAGATCGTGATGTCGACGCCAGTTTCGGCCGAAGCGGCAGTGGAGAGTGCGAGCAACGAAGCGGCAGCGATCAAGGGCAGGCGGCGCATATCAGGGTCTCCTCTTGTCGCAATGTGATAAAGTTACATCCATCGCTGTCAATCTCTTTTGCTTGGCAACATTCGCCTGAACGCTAGATTGCCAGAATGATAATCATCACTGGCAGCATCACAGTTCGCCCTGAACACCGCGCCGAAGCTCTGACGCTGGGCGTTGCGCACTCGCAGCGCTCCCGCGCAGAGCCAGGCTGCCTGGCCCACAATTGCCACAGCGATGCGGAGAACCCCGACCGGATCGTGTTCGTTGAAGAATGGGCCGATATGGCTGCGATCAAGGCCCATTTCGCGGTGCCAGAATCGAGTGCATTCGTCCGTGCGCTCGCCGCGATGGCCAATGAGCCGCCAACGATGCGGCTCTTTACGGCACAAGAGCACCATAACTGACGCTTGCAATTCGGCTGGCTTCGCGCAAACAAGCGAGCGGGTATGCGCGTACCTTATTGTTTGAAAGGGTTGTCCCGATGAAATCTTTCCTCCGCACCGGCGCAGGTCTGCTGGCTGCTGCTTCGGTTGTTACCGCACCGATGCAAGCTTCGGCTCAGACCGCCGCTTACGATACCGTGCTTTATGACCTGCTGCTTGATTGCACCGCACTGCAAGTGCTGTTCGCCCAAGCGTCAGACAATGAAGCCGACAAGAAGAGTGCCTCAAACAAGGCTGTTGGCTACCTCTCGGCTGCTAACACCCTGTCGGGCAGTGATGTCAAAGACCTTGGCCCGGTTCTGCAGCCGCGCCGCGCAAAGATCCTGGCCTCGCTCGACAAGAAGGACGGTACAGCAGAACGCCTCGTCAAGTCTTGCGCCGCGATCTATCTGGTCGGCACCAACGCTGCTGCCGCAGCGGCGAAGTAACCGCTGACAGGTTGCTGCATTAAAGAGGGCGCCCCCTGAAAAGGTGGCGCCCTTTTTATGCGTCGATCAGATCACGATCGATATCGCCCGCACGGTTCTGGATGAACATGAACCGCTGGGCTGGATCACGGCCCATCAGCCGATCAACCAAGTCTTTAACTGCCGCGCGGCCTTCGTATTCCGGGGGCAGGGTGATCCGAAGCAGTCCGCGGGTCTTCGGATCCATGGTGGTTTCGCGCAGCTGACCCGGGTTCATTTCGCCAAGGCCCTTGAACCGCCCGACTTCAACCTTTTTGCCTTTGAAACGCGTTTCTTCCAGCTCGGCCCGATGGGCATCGTCGCGGGCATAGGCGCTCTCTTTGCCAGCGGTCAGCCGGTAGAGCGGCGGCTGGGCGAGATAGAGGTGCCCGCGCCGGACGACTTCGGGCATTTCCTGAAAGAAAAAGGTCATCAGCAAGGTGGCGATATGCGCGCCGTCAACGTCGGCGTCGGTCATGATGATGATCCGGTCATAGCGCAGATTGTCGGCGTTGCAGTCCTTGCGCATCCCGCAGCCGAGCGCGAGGCCGAGGTCGGCGATTTCAGAATTCGCGCGAATTTTGTCGGCTGTTGCACTGGCAACGTTGAGGATTTTACCGCGGATCGGCAAGATCGCTTGGGTCTTGCGATCCCGGGCCTGCTTGGCAGAGCCGCCGGCCGAATCCCCTTCGACGATGAACAACTCGGTCTCGGCATCACCTTCGCCGGTGCAATCGGTCAGCTTGCCGGGCAGTCGAAGTTTACGGGCGTTGGTGGCGGTTTTGCGTTTGACTTCACGCTCGGCCTTGCGCCGCAGCCGGTCGTCCATCCGCTCCATCACCGCGCCGAGCAGGGCTTTGCCGCGCTCAATGTTGTCGGTCAGAAAATGGTCAAAGTGATCGCGCACCGCGTTTTCGACCATCCGCGCAGCCTCTGGGCTGGTCAGGCGGTCTTTGGTCTGGCTCTGAAATTGCGGATCGCGAATGAAGACCGAAAGCATCACTTCGCTGCCAGTGATGATATCTTCCGGCGCAATATCCTTGGCCTTCTTCTGGCCGATCAGATCAGCAAACGCGCGGATGCCCTTGCTGAGCGCGGCGCGCAGGCCCGCCTCATGCGTGCCGCCATCGGGGGTCGGGATGGTGTTGCAGTAATAGCTGTACGATCCATCCGACCACAGCGGCCAGGCAACTGCCCATTCGACCCGGCCCTGTTCCTCACCGGGAAAGTCTTGGCTGCCCGAAAAGAACTGCGTGGTGACGCATTCGCGCCCACCGATCTGTTCACGCAGGTGATCGGCCAGGCCGCCGGGAAACTGGAACACCGCTTCAGCTGGAACATCCTCACTGGTCAGCGCTTCCGCGCATTTCCAGCGGATTTCGACGCCTGCGAACAGGTAGGCTTTGGACCGGACCAGCTTGAACAACCGCGCGGGGCGGAACTTCGCCTCGTCGCCAAAAATCTCGGTGTCCGGGACAAATGTCACCGACGTGCCGCGCCGGTTGGGCGTTGGGCCCAGATGCTGAAGCGGCCCAAGCGGAACCCCGCGCGAGAATTCCTGCGCGTAAAGCTCCTTGCCGCGCGCCACTTCGATCCGGGTCAGGCTGGACAGCGCGTTGACCACCGACACGCCGACCCCGTGGAGACCGCCGCTGGTGGCGTAGGCTTTACCCGAGAACTTGCCGCCTGAGTGCAACGTGGTCAGGATCACTTCGAGCGCCGATTTGCCGGGGTACTTGGGATGCTCGTCAACCGGAATGCCGCGGCCGTTATCGGTAATGGTCAGGCGGTTGCCTGCTTCCAGCACAACCTCGATCCGGTTGGCGTGGCCCGCCACCGCTTCGTCCATTGCGTTGTCGAGCACTTCGGCGGCGAGGTGGTGGAACGCGCGTTCATCGGTGCCGCCGATGTACATACCCGGACGGCGCCGGACCGGCTCCAGCCCCTCCAGGACTTCAATCGCGCTACCATCATAGGAATCGCCCGTGCTGGCGGGCAGTTTGTCAAACAGATCATCGGCCATGGGCAG
>JAGNTK010000037.1 GCA_017987575.1 Novosphingobium sp.
TGAAGATGGGCCAGGTGATCTACGAAAAGGAACAGGCCGCTGCGGCTTCTCCGGGCGCAGATGCTCCGGCCGAAGGCGCGGAAGAAGTGGTCGATGCCGAGTTCTCCGAAGTCGACGAGAACAAGGGCTAAGCAGGCATAGGATCAGACCTGTCGTCGCTGCGTATAGCGTGGCGGCAGGTCTGCTTTCGGGGGGTCGACCATGTCTGTCGAAGCCGACTATTACGAATTGCTAGAGATTGAACGCGGCGCGAACGATGCCGTGATCAAATCGTCGTATCGCAAGCTGGCGATGCGCTGGCACCCGGACAAGAACCCCGGTGATGGCGATGCCGAAGCTCGCTTCAAGGCCATCAGCGAAGCCTACGAAGTCCTGAAGGACCCGCAAAAGCGCGCAGCTTACGACCGGTTCGGCCACGAAGCTTTCAAGCAGGGCATGAGCGGCGGCGGCGGCGGCGGTGGTGGCGGCGCGGGCGCTGGTTTCTCTGACATTGGCGATATTTTCGAAACGATCTTCGGCAGCGCGTTCGGCGGTGGCGGACGCCAGCAGGCGCGGCGCGGTGCAGACCTGCGCTATGATCTGGAAATCAATCTCGACGACGCCTTCCACGGCAAGCAGGCCGAGATTGAGATCGAAGTCTCGACCAAGTGCAGCCCTTGCGATGGTTCAGGCGCTGAACCCGGCACTGGCACGCGCCGCTGCAACCTGTGCGGTGGGCACGGTCAAGTTCGCGCCCAGCAGGGCTTCTTTATGGTCGAGCGGACTTGTCCGACCTGTCACGGCCGCGGCGAAGTCATCGAGAAACCCTGCCGCTCCTGTCGGGGCGAGGGCCGGGTCGATACCCCGCAAAAGCTTGATGTCACGATCCCGCCCGGCGTCGATACCGGCACCCGCATCCGCCTCGCCAGCAAGGGAGAGGCGGGGCCGTTCGGCTCACCCCCGGGCGACCTCTACATCTTCATCCACATCCGCCGCCACAATGTGTTCGAGCGTGACGGAACCACACTGGTCACCCGCGTACCGATCGCTTTCACAACGGCAGCGCTTGGCGGCGAAATCGAAATTCCGGGCCTAGATGGCAAACACATCAAGATCGAAATTCCCGCCGGAATCCAGTCCGGCAAGCAGCTGCGAAAGCGCGGCGAGGGGATGCCGGTTCTGCAAGGGCGCGGGCGCGGCGATCTGGTGATCGAGATCATGGTCGAAACCCCGACCAAGCTTTCCGCCCGCCAGAAAGAACTGCTGCGCGAGCTTCAGGAAACCGAGACTGGGGACGAAACGCCGCAGTCAAAGGGGTTCTTTGACCGGATCAAGGATGCGTTTGGGGCCTAGTTGGCCAACACTTCGGCCCTGATCCCCGGAACAAGTCCGAGATCGGCAAGCAGTCGCGGCTCCTCCTCATCCAATACCGCCAGAAACGCCTCGCGCTTCAATGTGGCCAGTTCCACCGGATCGACGATCATCCCGTCGGGCAGGGCGGAGGCGACTAGATCGATCATGCGTTCTACCCCGTGGAGCCGGCCCCACAGGTAGTCGTTCTCGCGGTAAGCGCGGCTGAAGAAGGCGCCGAAGTTGTAAAACTCGGTGCCCTTCAGCACTTCACTGGCCCCGCCGCCACGGATAGAGTTGCAATCGTCGGGTGAAATTCGGTCAACCTTGGCGGGTTCAAACTCGGTCATGCCTTCGCCGCGCAGCAGCGGCAGGGTGACGGTGTCGTAGAATGGGAAGCCCAGATAGGTCAGCAGGATCCGCCGCCGCAGCTCCTTGGGCAGCGCGGCCAAACATTCGACCAGCATCGCATCGACCACCAGATCGGTTGCGGCAAGTTGGCGGCGCTGGGCGATTGTTTCGAGCACCAGCCCCGGTTCCGAATTGACCTGACGGGCGATATCCTTGAAGTCCGTGCCAAGTGCACCGGTCGCTTCGCGCTCAAAATAAAGTGCCAGCATCTTGAACACTGCTGATCGCGCGTGTTCGCGCGCTTCAGGGGTGGCCACGTCGATGTCGCTCCAGTCTTCGGACAGGCGGCGGATCAGCAGTCGCAGACGCCGTATCCGGTAGCCCAGATCGTGATCGCGGAAGAACGCGATTGCATCTTCGCTGGCCCCGCCGCGCATCGCGGCAATGTGATCGAGACCATGGGTGGCAAGCCAGGCGTGGAGCCGGTCCGCAACCGGATCGGCGTTCGGCAGCATCAGCTCGGGCGCTGCGCGCAGGATCGTTTCGGCAAGGCTTTGGACAATCCCGGCGAACTTGACCTGACCATAGGCTTGAAACGCAAACCCGGCGCGTTCCGCCGCCTTTTGCTGCGATTTGGTGCGCCATCCGGTCAGTCGTTTGACGCTGGGACTTTCAAAGAACAGCGTCCGGCCGAACAGCTGCTCGACTTCTTCTTCCACCTCAGGCCGAAGCGAATCGACGATGGCTTTGAGGCCGCTGAGTTGGCGCGATTGGCGGGCAATTTCCTCCAGATTGTCGCGCACGGGCTGTTCACGCGGGATCGAAGATAGCGAGCCGAAGATCACCGGAAAGAACCCCGGCGGCTTGGGATCGGCATGGCGTTGGCCACCGATCTCGTCCGGGTGTGGATCGATGTAGACGAACCGCCGGTCAACCTCGCGTTGGGCCGGCCGGTCACGCAGTACCGCCATCGCCTCGGCAAAGGGTGCATTGACCAGCACCGATCCGTCGATAAGCGCCACGGCCTCGGCATCGCCGCGATGGCTGTGTTCGGGCATGATCCGCTCGATAAAGGCGGTACGGCTGAGCCAGGGATCGTCGTGCTCTTTGGCAAGGGCGTCGATTTCAGCGAGCCGCAGCGGCGGGAAGGCACCGGGGAAGCTGGCGGTAGCGCGCGCGGCAAAGACCAGCTCGATCGATGCCGCCAGCGATTCCCCGGCGCTCGGCGGGGTCGGGGCGCGGAACCCGATTGAAAGGCGGTGCTCGCTCTCCTCAATCACTTCCGGACTGTGCAGCCGCAGCACTTCGGCATGCCCCCGGAAATCCGTTGCGGTGACAAACAGGTCAATCGGGTGACCTTCCGGCAACAGCGGCGCATCAGCTCCGCCTTCCTTCATTGCTCCCAGCGCCTCACACAGCAGCCGCGAGAAGCCGAGCCCGCCAAATGGCGGTTCAAACCAGCGCGAGCGGATCAGGCGGGAGAGTTTCGACCGCACCTCGCTGCGTGTTTCAGGCGCGACGCTGGCGGAGATCATGTTGCCCGGACGTTTGAGCAACCAATAGACAATCGGCATCGCCCAGAACTTGGCGATCCGTGATCCGGGCCGCGCGTCGGGATCGAGCAGGACGTCCACATCTGCCCGCTCCAGCCACAAGGCGGTCAGTGGCTCAAGGCTTTGTCCCGAATGAATGGCCTGCGCCAGAAATACGCCGTTGATCCCGCCTGCGCTGGCCCCGGCGACGATATCGGGCAACACCCTTAGCCGCAGCTTGAAATGGCGTTCGATCCGCTGCAGCAGCTTGCCATAGACGGCTTCAGTCCCACCTTCAGCCAAAGCGCCTCCATGAAAGGCGCGGCTGGCACGGGCCAGTTTCCACAGCTCTTTGGTGACCCCGTGCATATAAACGGCGAGACTGACCCCGCCATAGCAGACCAGAGCAATGCGGAGTTCCTTTTGGCGCATGGCGCGGGTTTGGCCCGGAACGAGAAGGATGGCAATCGACTGACTGGATGGCAGTAAATTTCCACCAACTGAGCGCAATGATGAGGGGTGGCGAAGCCGGATACACAAGGTGCCCGACTCCGCCATCATGATTGCCATTCAGTCAAACGCAGGACCTAATTAGAATCCAAAGCGCAATCCAACTGTGACGGCGTGCTGCTTATAGTCCGATTCGAATGCTGTCGGGGCCGTCGGAGGAGCGAGTGTCGTCCCCTTGATCGACGGCGCGGCGAAATACCGATAGCCCACATCGAGAGTGACATCTTTCGACACGTCAACCGCGACCCCGCCCATCAGCTGATATGCGAAGGAGGTGGATTTATCGTCAATCGACACAGGAATGACCGGCGTACTATTTTTCGCTCTCGTGCGAGTGAAGGCGACACCGGCACCGGCTCCAAAGTAGGGCCGGACCATGCTGTCACTGCCGCCGAATTCAAAATAGCCGTTCAGCATCAATGAAGTGGCGCTGACTTTACCATCGCGATCAAGTGTCGTGCTGGGCTTTAGCTTGTTCCAGCGATGAGAAACTTCGCCTTCAATCCGGAAGCCTGCGCTGGTTGCATAACCAAATGCGCCGGAGACCAGGTAGCCTTCGTCTAGCTTGGTGTTGGCCCCGATCGGTGCCGTGGTTGCGATCTCGCCATTGCCAGCCACGCTATACCCGCCATCAATGCGCATATAGGGCCCTTCGGTATCCTCAGCCTGTGCGGGGGTTGCCAGTGCAGCCATTGCCAAAACCAGCACGGCGCCTCCTACGGTATTTTTAGAGCGCGATTTCAGAAAGTTGGCAATCATCTTGGTTTCTCCTAGTGCTAGTTCCGCCAGCAGTCTCGGCGGTCAGGTCGGGCTAGGGGTCCGAAACTGAATCCCAAATGAAATCTCAGGTGCCGCGATGCACCGGTTCATTGCAGGCAATTTGAGCCAAAAATACGCACAGCCCGCAATTGTGTTCACTCTGTGTTCCATGTATGGGGCGGGTATGGCCAAACCCAAACGTCGATACATTTGCCAAGCTTGCGGCGGCGTCAGCACGCGTTGGCAAGGGCAATGTGCTGATTGCGGGGAATGGAACACGCTGGCTGAAGAAGCGCCGGCGACCGTGTTCTCGGCCAAGCACGATCTCTCCAGCGGGGGGCGCGCAATTGCGTTTGAGGCGCTGGACGCACCGGGCGAAGTCCTGAAACGGCAAACAACAGGTCTTGCCGAATTTGACCGCGCACTAGGTGGCGGGATGGTACCGGGATCAGCAGTATTGATGGGCGGCGATCCTGGCATCGGCAAGTCTACGCTCCTGCTGCAAGCGGCTGCGAAGGTTGCACTTGGCGGTGGCCGTGCGGTCTATATCAGCGGTGAAGAAGCCGCCGGACAAGTGCGGCTGCGGGCAGATCGGCTGGGCCTGGCCAAGGCACCAATCGCCTTGGCGGCTGCAACCTCGGTTCGCGATATCCTTACCTCATTGGCCGGGATGGAACCTCCAGATCTGCTGGTGATCGACTCTATCCAGACCATGCATTCTGACCAGATCGAAGGTGCACCCGGAACCGTCAGCCAGGTTCGCGCATCCGCGTTTGAGCTGATCCGATATGCCAAGGAAAACGGCGTTGTGTTGTTCCTGGTCGGGCACGTCACCAAAGATGGCTCAATCGCAGGCCCCCGCGTGCTCGAGCACATGGTTGATGTGGTGATGAGCTTTGAGGGTGAGCGCAGCCATCAATACCGGATCCTGCGCTGTCTGAAGAACCGGTTCGGCCCAGTTGATGAAATCGGTGTTTTCGCGATGGAGGGCGCTGGCCTCGCCGAAGTTGGCAATCCCTCACTGCTGTTCCTGTCGGGCCGTGAAAACCCGGTGGCGGGCTCTGCAGTGTTCCCGGCGATCGAAGGGACACGGCCCGTTCTGATCGAGGTGCAGGCGCTGATCGTCCGGCTGGCCAGCGGCGCTACCCCGCGCCGCGCGGTCGTTGGTTGGGACAGCGGCCGGATGGCGATGCTGCTGGCGGTGCTGGAGGCGCGCTGCGGGCTTAACTTCTCTTCCGCTGAGGTTTATCTCAATGTTGCGGGCGGATACCGGCTAGCCGATCCGGCGGCCGACCTCGCGGTGGCTGCAGCCTTGGTCTCCGCATTGGCCGACAAGCCGCTCCCCGGCGATGCTGTCTGGTTCGGCGAAGTATCGCTTGCGGGAGAGATCCGTCCTGTCGCCCATGCTGCAATCCGGCTGCGCGAAGCGGCCAAGCTGGGCTTCGGCAGCGCCTTTGGCCCTGGCGAAGCAGGCGGCAAAGTCGAGGGATCTCGCTTCACAGCTTTGTCGCTGCTGCCAAATCTCGTTGACCGGATCATGGGCGGGGCGTAAATCCGGCGCATTATGACGGGTTTTGACATCGCAGTTCTGATCATGCTGGGCCTTGGCGCGATCACCGGCTTCATGCGCGGCTTCGTGCAAGAGGTGTTTGCACTGGCCGCATGGGTGCTGGCGCTGGTCGCAATCAAGAACCTGCACACGCCGCTTACGGCTGCACTCGGCCCATACGTGGGCACCGGCAGCGGTGCGGCTGTGCTGGCATTCGCACTGCTGCTGCTGGTCCCCTATGCCATCGTCAAGCTGCTCTCCAACCGCTTGGGAGAGGCTAGCCGCAATTCGGTGCTGGGCCCGATCGACCGGTTGCTTGGTTTTGGATTTGGCGCGGTCAAGGGCATGGTTATCGTGGTCATGGCCTTTTCGGTCCTGGTGCTGGGCTATGACACGATCTGGGGCGCAGGCGGGCGTCCTGACTGGATCAAGTTCTCGCGCTCGTATCCGTTCGTCAATGCGGGTAGCGAATATCTCGTTTCAATGATTTCAGAACGCCGCAAGGAAGCGTTGAAATCAGAGGCAAACCGGCTGGGAACCGAGGCCGTAAAGACCAAGCTGTCTGGCAAATGAGCAGCGCTGCGGCGCTCTACAATGCAGAGGTTCTGGGGCTGGCAGTCAGTCTGGCGGAATATCCCCTGGCTGACGATTTGCCTTTGCGCGGCCAAGCCCGTGCTCCGCTGTGCGGATCTTCAATCGCGCTTGGGCTGGCCCTTGACCAGCATGGCAGGATCGCGCGGATCGGCTTGAAGGCGCATGCATGTGCAATCGGTCAGGCGGCCGCAGCCTTGTTTGCAGCAAGCGCACAGGGCAAAAACCGGGTCGGGATCGCCAATGCGCTGGACGAGATCGAAACTTGGCTAAGCTCTGAGAATTCTCCGCTCCCTGATTGGGCTGGATTTGGCATCATCGCCGCCGCACGCGCTTATCCTGCGCGCCACGGTGCAATCTTGCTGTCGTGGAAGGCTGCATTGGCCGCGCTTCCCTAAGTGACCCAGCTTGGCTAGAGCAGCGGCACACGTGAAGGGGAGACTACCAGCATGAGCAGCGAACCGGACCATCATCCGGATATCCAGCCCAGCGCCAAGGAAATGCGGCTGGTGATCGCTGCATCGTCCGCTGGCACGGTGTTCGAATGGTATGACTTCTTCATCTACGGCACGCTCGGTGCAATTCTGTCGAAGACGTTCTTTCCAACCGGCAATGCCACACTGGAAATGCTGTTGTTCTGGCTGGTCTTTGCCGTGGGCTTTGGGTTCCGCCCGCTCGGCGCCGTGCTGTTCGGCTATCTGGGGGACAAGCTGGGGCGCAAATACACCTTCCTCGTAACGGTTACCTTGATGGGGATAGCCACTGCCGGGGTTGGCCTGATCCCTTCAGCCGCCAGCATCGGCTGGTGGGCTCCGGCGATCGTGATCCTGCTGCGGATCATGCAGGGACTGGCGCTGGGCGGCGAATATGGCGGCGCGGCGATCTATGTCGCAGAGCATTCGCCCTATGCCAAGCGCGGCTATTTCACCAGCTACATCCAGGCCAGTGTGGTCGGCGGGTTCGTACTCAGCCTGATCGTCGTGCTAGGCTGCAAGGCGGTGATGAGCCCAGAAACATGGACGGCATGGGGCTGGCGGGTGCCGTTCCTGCTTTCGATCCTGCTCCTCGCCGTATCGTTGTGGATGCGTTTCAAACTATCGGAAAGCCCGGTGTTTCAAGCGATGAAGGAAGAGGGCGAACTGGCCGGTAATCCCTTCGTCGAAAGCTTCACTTATCCCGGCAATAAAGTGCGGATCTTCATCGCCCTGTTCGGGGTGGCTGCGGGATTGACGGTGATCTGGTACACCGCGATGTTCTCTGGCCTCAGCTTCATCAAAGCGACGATGCGGGTTGAGGACACCACGGCTGAAATTCTGGTCGGGATCGCAGCCATGCTGGGCATGGGATTCTACCTCTATTTTGGACACCTGTCTGACCGGATCGGGCGCAAGAAGCCGATCGTGATCGGCTATGCCCTGACATTGCTGCTGCTGTTCCCAACCTATTGGCTGCTGGGAAGCGCAGTCCAGCCTGCAGGCGGGGCCAAGGAATGGACCATCGCTGGACCGGACTGCAGTTTCAGCCCCTTCGCTACAGTGCAGTCAACCGAATGCGGCAAGCTGATGGGCGATCTGTCTGCCGCCGGGATTGGCTATACTTTGAAGACCGCCCCCGCGCTGGCGTTCAGCTATGGCGATACCGCGATTCCAACAGGTGGGCTCGATTGGAAGGACGCCAAGGCCCGCAAGGCGCAGATCGAAGCGCTCGCCGGGGCCAAGGTGTTCAGTCAAGAGAAGATCAAACCAACGCTGGGCCAATCGCTCCAAATCCTCGCCGCACTGTTGGTGCTGATGGCCCTGTTGGGTGCGACATATGGTCCGGTTGCCGCCTTGCTGGCAGAGATGTTCCCGGCCCGGGTGCGCTATAGCTCGATGTCGATCCCCTATCACATCGGGACAGGCTATTTCGGCGGCTTTCTGCCTTTCATCGCGGCCTATATCGTGGCCAAGACCGGGAACCCATTTTCCGGTCTATGGTACACTTGGGCGGTGGTGCTGATGGCTTTCCTGGTGGCGCTGTGGGGGCTGCCGAACGGCAAGCCGCGCGATTTCGCTGACGATGCCGCCTGAGCAACCTTCCTGTCCGCTTCGCCTGACGCTCGATAGCGACGCGCTGGTCCATAACTGGCGGACGCTTGACCGGTTGTCTGGTGCCGCAAAGGCCGGGGCGGCGGTCAAGGCCGATGGCTATGGGCTAGGCGCAAAGCGCGTGGTTCAAACTTTGGCTGGGGCTGGGTGCGCCGATTTTTTTGTCGCACATATGGACGAAGCTGCTCCGCTGCTGAGCCTTGTCCCAGCAAAGCGGATTGCGGTGCTTCACGGCCCACTGACGCCGCAAGATGCTGCATTCGCCAAAGCGGTCGCAATCCGCCCGGTGATCAATTCGGTCCGCCAAGCGCAGCTGTGGCAGGACGCCGGGGGCGGGCGGTGTGATCTGATGATCGATACCGGGATTAACCGGCTCGGCGTGCCGTTGGCTGATCTCGGTGATCCTGTGCTGCAGGGGCTGCAGATTGACGTGCTGCACTCGCACCTTGCTTCCGCGGAGGAGGACAGTCCGCTGAACGATCTGCAACGCCGCCGCTGGGATGAGGCGCGCAGTCATGTTCCGCATTCCCGCGCCAGTCTGGCCAACAGCGCCGGGCTCATGTTGGGGGCGGACTACCACGGAGACCTGACCCGGCCCGGGATTGCGCTTTATGGGGGGGTGCCGTGCGCGGCGCTGACCGAACACATTCGGCAAGTTGCCCGGCCCGAAGCGGTAATCATGCAGGTTCGCAAAATCGCGGCTGGTGACAGCATTGGCTACAACGCTACGTTCACAGCGCCTACCGCGATGCGGGTCGGCGTGATTAGCCTAGGTTACGCCGATGGCTATCTGCGCTGCTGGTCCGGCAAAGGAACGATGCTTTCCGGGGAGGCGCGGCTGCCGGTGCTCGGCCGGGTCTCAATGGATATGACCGTGATCGACCTTTCTGCTGCGCCGCAATTGCGCGAAGGCGACTGGGTGAGCGCTGATTACGACTTACCCGACGCGGCGGCGGTGACCGGGCTGTCCCAATATGAGCTGCTGACATCGCTAGGCCGCCGTTTTCCGCGGTGATGCTGCGCACAATGGAAATGTTGCATTGCCGTTGCTGCAGGTGCTAACGTTGCGTCGAGGGGGCGTTTCCCCAGCAGGAATTCAGCCATGAGCGACGCCAAGGGCGAAACCGTTGTCATTAAGAAGTACGCCAACCGGCGGCTCTACAACACCAAGTCATCGAGCTATATCACGCTCGATCATCTCGCCAAGATGACCCGCGAAGGTGTCGATTTTCAGGTACTGGATGCCAAGACCGGGACCGACATCACCCACCAGATCCTCACCCAGATCATCATGGAAGAAGAAACTGTGCGCGGCGAACAGATGCTGCCGGTCAACTTTCTGCGCCAGCTGATCTCGATGTACGGCAATTCCATGCAGGGCCTGGTCCCGCATTACCTTGAAGCGAGCATGGATCAGTTCCGCGCCAACCAATCCAAATTGCGCGAAGCGTTCGAAGCCAGCCTGACCGGCAATCCGCTAGCCAAATTGGCGCAGCAAAACCTGGCGATCTTCAAGGCCGCCGCATCCGCATTCGTCCCGAGCCTCGCCGATGACAAAGGCGCTGCCGCTGGCAAAGGTCAGGAAGCCGAGATTGCGGCACTGCGCAAGCAGATGGCCGAAATGCAGGCCAAGCTGGACAAGCTTGGGAAAGACTAAGCCTTGGATTTGGCCGCCGGCAACAACGGTACCCCAGGCTTTTCAAATTTGCGGCCCTTGCCGACTTGCCATTCCACCGGATCAAATCCGGTCGGAAAGGTAAACTGACCCAGCTTCAAGACGGCGGCCAAACGGCAAATCCCGCCACCGACTTGTACAACATAGGCTTTTTCGATGCCCACTTCGATGGCTTCGAATTCGGCCTTCAGTGTCAGCGTGAAGTTGATCGGATTGGCCGACAAACCGAACCCTGAAATTCCCAGAATCGGATAGAGATCGAGATCCTGTTCCAGCTTGCCGAGCCGGATGAAGCGGGGTTCGGCGCTGGCTTCGCTGGCCTTGGCTTCGGCTTCGATCTCGGGCGATTTGCCCCAACCCTGAATGAACATTGGCAACAGATCGATCTGTTTCAGTTTTTCAGCCATCGCCGCCGCAATCCGCTGGCCGGCGAGGCCCGACATCGCCTTTTGCATCCGCCCGCCGCCTTGCTCACCCAGCTCCGCCGCCGCCTGCGCCGCAGCCGCGTCAAAGGTTTCGGGCGGGATCAGCGCAGCGAGCTCGATCTGGCCGGGTTCGATCATGCGTTGTCTCCTGTGGCCAGTACGGGATTGCCGGTGGGCGCGCTGGCCTCGCCCGGCTCAATCTGGATGGTGAAGGCAAGGTCAGGCGCAGTCAGTGCCGGAGCAGAAGCTGCGGTCAGCGTGCTGGCGCCAGTCTCGATCTCGCAGCTGACGGTCAATTTGGGCCGCAGCCACTGCTTCAAGGCATAGCCGCCCGCAGTCAGCGCGGCGATCAACCCCGCGATCCAGACCAGGTATTTGCCATAGTCAAAAGCAGGTTGCGGCGGCCCAGACAGGTCTGGCGCCGGTATCTCTATTGCGGGCTCGGCAATTGGAGCCGCTGGGGCCGACTCGGTGGCGAGCTCTTCTAGCGGTGGTTCAACAACGGCTGTGGCCGTGGGCAGAGCATTTGGAACAGCCGTCGGTGTCGCAGAGGGTTTCGACTGTGGTGCAGACGTAGCTGTGGCTGTCGGCCGCGGATCAGGCGTTTTGGTCGGCGTTGGAGTAGGAGTCGGCGTAGGCCGACCGGTTGGCGTAGGGGTCGGCGTGGGCGTGGGCGTGGGCGTCGGTTTGGGCTTGGGATTGAGCAGCCCATCGACCACGTTGATTACATCGCGTGGGTTGATCTTGATCGGTGTACCGGTCGGCGCCGTGGTCGCGCCAGTGCCGTCTGCTGGAGGCTGGCGAACCTGCGCGTCCGCCGCACTCGTCATCAGAGCGAGCGCCGCAGCACCTGCCATCCATCGGTTTGTGTTTTCAGCCCCCGCCATGCTCCATGGGCTACCATGGATTTGCCCAACCACAAACCTTGTGCGCCATGGCCCAAGCGGTTATCGCGCGGCCGATGAAACACGCACTAACCGTCACCCGTTCCGAAGATTTTGCCGCCTGGTATCAGGAGGTCATCGCGGAAGCTGAAATGGCCGAAGAAAGCGGCGTGCGCGGCTGCATGGTGATCCGGCCATGGGGCTATGGCATCTGGGAGCGGATCCAGCACCTGATGGACGCCCGGATAAAGGCGGCGGGTGTCGACAATTGCTATTTCCCGTTGTTCATCCCGCTGAGCTATTTTGCCAAGGAGGCTGAACACGTTGACGGGTTCGCCAAGGAAATGGCAGTCGTTACCCATCACCGCCTGATCCAGGACGGAAAAGGCGGCCTGATCCCCGATCCCGAAGCCAAGCTGGAAGAGCCACTGATCGTTCGGCCGACCAGCGAAACGGTGATCGGCCAGGCCATGGCGCGCTGGGTGCAGAGTTGGCGCGATCTGCCGTTGCTGACCAACCAGTGGGCCAATGTGGTCCGCTGGGAAATGCGGACGCGGATGTTTCTGCGGACCAGCGAATTCCTCTGGCAGGAAGGCCATACCGCTCACGCAGATAAGGCTGATGCCATGGCCGAAACGCTCCGCGCGCTCGAGATGTACAGGGCTCATGCTGAGGACGATCTGGCGATGCCAGTGTTCGCCGGTGAAAAGCCCGAGCATGAACGCTTCCCCGGCGCGGCGGCGACCTATTCAATCGAAGCGATGATGCAGGATGGCAAGGCGCTGCAAGCAGGGACCAGCCACTACCTCGGCACGGGTTTCGCCGAAGCCGCCGGAATTCGCTATCAGGACAAGGAAGGCCAGCAGACGCTGTGCCACACCACCAGCTGGGGCGTTTCGACCCGCCTGATCGGTGGGGTAATCATGACCCACGGCGATGATGACGGCCTGCGCGTGCCGCCGCGGATCGCGCCGCATCAGATCGTGATCCTGCCGATGCTGCGCGAGGATGATGGCGACGCGGCACTGCTCTCCTATTGCGAAGACTTGCGCCGCTCGCTCGCCGCGCAGACCGCGCTGGGCGAACCGATCCGCGTGCTGCTCGACAAGCGCGCTGGCAAGGCTACGCAGAAGCGCTGGGGCTGGGTCAAGAAAGGCGTTCCGCTGATCCTCGAGATCGGCGGACGCGATGCCGCTGGTGGGCAAGTGTCGGTGGTCCGGCGGGATCGGCTCTACCGTGAAGACGGCAAGGTCAATTTTGTCGGGCAGGGCAAGGATGAATTCCTGGCGACGGCTGCCGGAGAGCTGGAAGGTATCCAGAAAGCGCTCCACAACGAAGCGACAGCGCGGCGGGATGCCCAGATCGAACGCGGGATCAGCGATCTGGCTGGGCTGGAGGCGTTCTTTGCAGACAGCAATCGCTATCCGGGTTGGGTTGAACTGGCCTGGTCACGGCCGACCGGTGCCGCGCTGGAAGCCGTGGTAGCCAAGCTCAAAGGTTTGAAGCTGACGGTGCGCAATACGCCAATGGACGGAGAGCCGGTGACCGGGATATGCCCATTCACCGGCGAACCTGCGGTCGAGCGGATTTACGTGGCGCGGGCATATTAGGTTGGCCAAACCACCCAAACCACAGCCCGGCCTTCCTTCGCGCAAGCAAGTTCTCGATTTCATCGCGAATACCGACGAACCGGCCGGTAAGCGTGAAATCGCACGCGCGTTCGGACTGAAAGGGCAGGAGAAAATCCAGCTCAAGGCCTTGCTCAAGGACATGGCCGACGAAGGCCTGATTGACGGCAACCGTTCTGCGTTTCACCGGATGGGCGGAGTGGCCAAGGTTACCGTGTTGCGGGTGATCGAGATTGAGGATGGCGAGGCGATTGCCATTCCCGATAGTTGGCAACCCGATGATGCCACTCCGCCGCCGCGGCTGCGGTTGCGCGAGAAGGGCTCTGGCCGTTCGGCCTTGCGGAGCGGCGACCGGGTGCTCGCCCGGACTGAAGAGACGGGCTCCGGGTGGATTGCCCATCCGATGAAAAAGCTGCCGACCGCTACCGATCAGGTCATGGGAATTGTCGAGATCGACAAGAGCGGCAAAGGCTGGCTCGCCCCTGTCGACAAACGCGTACGCCACTCCACCCCCATTTCCGACCTGGGCGGGGCTGAGCAAGGCCAACTGGTGCTGGCTGAGCCGGCCGGACGCAGCCCGCGCGCCGGGGTCAAGGTGACCACGGTGCTCGGTGATCCGCTTGCGCCAAAAGCGTTCAGCCTGATCGCGATCCACAAATACGGCATACCCTTCGCGTTCATGTCTGAGACGCTGGACGAAGGCGCATTGGCCGCGAAACTGCCGCTCAGCGAAGACAAGCGCGAAGACCTGCGCCACCTGCCGATCGTGGCAATCGACCCCAGCGACGCGCGCGATCACGACGATGCGATCTGGGCTGAGCCTGATGGCGAGGGCGGTTTTCGCGCTTTGGTCGCGATCGCCGATGTCAGCTTTTACGTTCGCCCCGGCAGCTCGCTTGACCGCGAGGCGCGCAAGCGCGGCAATTCGGTCTATTTCCCCGACCGGGTCGTGCCGATGCTGCCCGAAGTGCTCAGTGCTGATGTCTGTTCCCTGCGCGCTGGGGAAGACCGTGCGGCAATGGCCTGCCACCTTGAAATCACCGCCAACGGCAAGGTGACGTCATGGCGTTTCACCCGGGCTTTGGTGCGAATTCATGAGGTTATCGCCTATGAAGAGGCGCAGCGCCGGACCGACGAAGGCGAGGCCGGAGAGAATCTGGTCAACCTCTGGGCTTGCTGGCGTGCGCTGAAGCAGGCCCGCAACGACCGCGATCCACTTGCGCTGGAACTGCCCGAACGCCGGGTGGTGTTGAACGAGCATGGCAAGATCGAGGAAATTGCCATTCGTGAACGGCTCGATGCCCACCGGGTCGTCGAAGACTTCATGATTTGCGCCAACGTTGCCGCAGCCAAGGCGCTGGAATCGAAGGTTTCGCCGGTGGTCTACCGGATCCACGAACCGCCGAGCCGAGAGAAGCTGGTCGCACTGAAGGATTACCTCGCGACCTTCGACAAGAAGTTGGCGCTGGGTCAGGTCATCACCCCCAGCCTATTCAACCGAATGCTTAAAGACGTTTCGGATGAGTCTGAAAAGGCGTTGATAATGGAGGCTGTCCTGCGCAGCCAGACGCAGGCCTATTACGGCCCGCGTAATGCCGGACACTTCGGTCTGTCGCTGGGTTCCTACGCCCACTTCACCTCACCGATCCGGCGTTATGCCGATTTGTTGGTCCACCGTGCGCTGGTCGATGCGTTCCATTTGGAGCAACCCGCACCCAAGGGCGATATCCCCGCGCACTCCGGCCTGTCCGACCGCGACCGTGACGATCTGTCCAAGGTCAGCGAAGCGATTAGCGATGCCGAACGCCGCGCCATGATGGCCGAGCGCGAGACGACCGACCGCTATGTCGCCGCCTGGCTATCGGCGCGGGTCGGCGAAGTGTTCGAATGCCGTGTCACCGGGGTTCAACGCTTTGGCCTGTTTGCGACGATCATTGGACTGGGCGGGGATGGGCTGGTGCCGATATCGGTGCTGGGCGACGAACGCTTCTTCCATGATGAGAAAGCGCAAGTGCTGGAAGGTGAGCGAAGCGGGACCAAGTTCGGCCTTGGCCTGATCCTGAGGCTAAAGTTGGCCGAAGCCAATCCGCTGACCGGCGCACTGAAGTTTGAACCCGAGAACAGCCAAGGCCGGATCGAACCGCGTGGAAGACCGCTGCCGCTCAAGCAGAAGGGCAATCATTTGGCCGGAAAGCGCGGACGGCCCGGCAACATTCGGCATCAGGGTCGGCGCAAATAGCAGCTAGTTCAGCCGATCGAACTCGGCATCGCTCATTGCGCCGGGGATGATGTAGATCGGACAGGATAGCTGGCCGGATATCGCGGTGAAGTGCGCAATCAGCGGCCCGGGTCCGCCGCTGGCAGCTGCACCCAGCACCAGCGCCGAAATCTCTGGATGCTCGGCTAGGTATTCGCGGATCACACTAACGCCATCACCCTGCCGTACTGCAATCGCCGGACTTTGCCCGCTTTCGCTCAGCAGGTTGCCTGCCGCTGACATCACCAGTTCCTCGGCGCGGGCGCGGGCTTCGGCTTCGATTGTCGCTTGAATACCGCTGAACGCTACAAATTGCTGGCGCGGAACCAAGGCGAGCAGGTGAACCTGCCCACCGGTTTGCGCCGCCCGCCGTGCAGCAAAGCGCAGGGCCGTCGCTGCCTCGTCGGTTTCATCCATGATCACCAGATAAACGCGCATTGTCAGGCCCCCACTTGGGCGATATCCGATACAATCGTATTCTGCGCAAGCATCTTGCCGTTTTGGCGATTTCTGGCCAGAGACAGACTGAAACCAGCTCCCCAGCGAGGACCCAGGCAAAACCATGCCCATCGAAATCAAGATGCCCGCGCTTTCGCCCACCATGGAAGAAGGCACTCTGGCCAAATGGCTGGTCAAGGCTGGTGACACGGTCAAATCCGGCGACATCATGGCCGAGATCGAGACCGACAAGGCAACGATGGAATTCGAAGCCGTGGACGAAGGCGTAATACTCGCCATCGCCGTGCCCGAAGGGTCCGAAGGGGTGAAGGTCGGCACGGTCATCGCGACCTTGGCGGGCGAGGATGAAGACGCCAGCGCTCCCGCTCCGGTCGCGAAGGCTGCACCGGCGGCGGCTGCAGTGCCCATTCCGGCTGCGCCTGTTGCTGCGCCGGTCAATACCGTTGTTGCGGCGCCCGCACCCAAAACGGGCGACCGAATCATAGCATCACCACTGGCCAAGCGGATTGCCGAGCAGAAGGGCGTTGATCTGAAAGCTGTGCAGGGTTCAGGCCCCAATGGCCGGATCGTGAAAGCCGATGTCGAAGGCGCACAGCCTGGAGCAGCGCCGGTAGCCGCCGCGGCCCCCGTCGCCGCCGCTGCGCCTGCTGCAACCCCAGATTTCGGCATTCCCTATGAAGCTGAGAAGCTGGGCAACGTCCGCAAGGTTATCGCGCGCCGCCTGACCGAAGCCAAGCAGACCATTCCGCATATCTACCTGACGGTCGATGTCCGGCTCGATGCGCTGCTCAAGCTGCGTGGTGAATTGAACAAGGCGCTGGAGGCCGATGGCGTAAAGCTGTCAGTCAACGACCTGCTGATCAAGGCACTGGCCAAGGCGCTGATCCGGGTGCCGAAGTGCAACGTCAGCTTCGCAGGCGACGAGCTACGCAAGTATGCCCGCGCCGACATTTCGGTCGCGGTCGCCGCACCGTCCGGCCTGATCACCCCGATCATCGTCGACGCTGCAACCAAGGGTGTCGCCCAGATCAGCACCGAAATGAAGGCGCTGGCCGACAAGGCCAAGGCCGGAAAGCTTCAGCCGCACGAATATCAGGGCGGCACCGCCAGCCTTTCCAACCTCGGCATGTTCGGGATCAAGCAGTTCGATGCGGTGATCAACCCGCCGCAAGGCATGATCATGGCCGTTGGGGCAGGCGAGCAGCGGCCCTATGTGGTCGATGGCGCTCTCTCAGTCGCCAGCGTGATGAGCGCCACCGGCAGCTTCGATCACCGCGCGATCGACGGCGCGGACGGGGCGCAGCTGATGCAGGCGTTCAAGGATTTGATCGAAAGCCCGCTGGGACTAGTGGCTTGAATTGGAACGTCATCGGGTTCGGCGC
>JAGNTK010000150.1 GCA_017987575.1 Novosphingobium sp.
GCGATCTGGTGGCTGAAGCCAAGAGACTGGTCGAAGCCGGTGCGCGCGAGATCACTCTGCTTGGCCAGAACGTCAACGCCTGGCGTGATGAGAGTAACCGCGGCCTTGAAAAACTGATTGAAGTCCTCGCTGCAATCCCTGCACTGGCGCGCATTCGCTATACCACCAGCCACCCCAACGACATGACCGAGGGGTTGATCGCAGCGCACCGCGACGTTGAAAAGCTGATGCCGTTCCTGCACCTGCCGGTTCAAGCAGGGAATGACCGGGTCCTGAAAGCGATGAACCGCAGCCACAGCGTCGACAGCTATCTGCGAATCCTGGATCGGGTCCGCGCGGTCCGGCCCGATATTGCTCTGTCGGGCGATTTCATCGTCGGCTTCCCCGGTGAAACCGATACAGAGTTCGAAGATACGCTGCGACTGGTCGAGGCAGTGGGTTATGCCCAGTGCTTCAGCTTCAAATATTCGCCCCGCCCCGGAACGCCTGCGGCAACCATGGATGGGCAGGTTCCGATGGACGTGATGGACGAGCGGCTACAGCGCTTGCAGGCCGCGCTCAATGTCAGCCAACTCGCCTTCAATCAGGCCTCGGTCGGCAAGCGCTGCACCGTGCTGGTCGAACGCAAGGGCAAGCTGCCAGGGCAATGGCTGGGCAAATCGCCCTGGTTGCAGTCGGTCCATTTCTTTGGCGAAGCGGCGATCGGCGATCTGGTCGAGGTCGAACTGCTCGAAGCTGGCGGCAACTCGCTGGCCGGGCAACTGTTGCACCCCGCACACGCCTGAGCGGTTTTCCACCGCCTGTCACCGCTCTGTCGCTTGCGTGGCGCAACACTAGGTCTAGTCTTCCGACTCGGGCCGCTATCCACGCCCGACCTGAAAGGAGCGTATGTCCCGCAAACCTGCCCGCGCCTATCATGAAGCGCCGACCCGTTCCGCCCCCGCTCGCGCCCGGGCTGAACTTGAATTCGAAGAAGCGACCATTCTGGGCGCCTTGTTCGGGCAGTTTGACGCCAACCTTGTCCTGATCGAAAACCGGCTGGGGGTCTATATCGCAGCGCGCGGCAATCGCGCCCAGATCGAAGGACCGGAAGATGGCGTAGCCCGGGCCCGCGATGTGCTGAAGGCAATGCACCAGCGGCTGATCCAGGGGCATGAACTCGATAGCGGTACGGTCGAATCGATCATCGCAATGTCCGCCGAGCCAACGCTGGAAGGGATCGTCACTGGCGATCAGGGCGCCCCGCCGATCATTATCCGCACCCGCAAGAAGACCATCGTTCCCCGCTCCGCCATGCAGATCGACTATATGCGCGCGCTGGCCAGCAAGGACGTGATCTTCGCGCTCGGCCCAGCAGGTACCGGCAAGACCTATGTCGCAGTCGCTCAGGCAGTTTCGCAGCTGATCACCGGTTCGGTCCAGCGGCTGATCCTGTCACGTCCGGCGGTCGAAGCGGGCGAACGGCTCGGCTTTCTGCCCGGCGACATGAAGGAAAAGGTCGATCCCTATCTGCGCCCGATTTACGACGCGCTGTATGATTGCATGCCGCCCGAACAGGTTGAACGGCGGATCGCCTCGGGCGAAATTGAAATCGCCCCGATCGCCTTCATGCGCGGACGCACGCTGGCCGATGCCTTCGTGATCCTCGATGAAGCGCAGAACACGACGCCTGCACAGATGAAGATGTTCCTCACGCGCTTCGGCCAGAACAGCCGGATGGTGATCTGCGGTGACCCGAATCAGGTCGACATCCCCGGCGGCCCCGCGATGAGCGGCCTCAACGACGCGGTCGGGCGGCTGGAAGGGATCGAAGGCATCACCATCACCCGCTTCACCTCAGGCGACGTCGTCCGCCACCCGATCGTTGGGCGGATTGTTGATGCTTATGAGGGGACCGGTGGGTAGCGCTTTGCCGCAAGCCAGCGGGACCCTCGCTTTCGCGGGGGTGACGATAGACTGTGCTCAAACACTTCATTTTCCGTCACCCCCGCGAAAGCGGGGGTCCCGCTGTTCTTCGCAGCGTTTGCCATGACGCGCGGCGGCTGGGTCTACATCATGACCGAACGGTATCGCGGAACGCTGGACACTGGCGCCACTGCATACCTGACGGAGCGCATTACCCAGCACCGCGAAGGTAAGGGCGCCGAATTCACCCGCAAGCATGGCCTCACACGCTTCATTTATGCCGAACACCATGACGCGATCGAAGCCGCCATTGCCCGCGAGAAGGCGATCAAGAAATGGAACCGGGCGTGGAAGATCGAATTGATCGAAAAGCTGAATCCGGATTGGCATGACCTTTACGATCAAATCATTGGCGCCGAATTTAGCTAATCGATCACCGTCACCCCCGCGAAAGCGGGGGTGACGGTGCCTTGGCGGCAGCGCGACGTTCGGCTAGGGTGGATTTGGTTTAAACGTCGCAGAAGAACAGCGGGACCCCCGCTTTCGCGGGGGTGACGGAGGTTGGGTTGGAGCTTGAGATTGAAGTTGAAGCCCCTTGGCCTTCCCCACCCGAATGGGAGGCTGTGACGACCCTCGCCGCGTCAGCGCTTGCCCAAGTCATCCCCGAACTCGCACATCGGCGCCTGTCCGCCTCGATCCTCTTTGCCGATGACGCCGAGGTTCACGCGCTCAACGCTGAATGGCGGGGCAAGGACAAGCCGACCAATGTGCTGTCGTTCCCGATGCTGGATCGTGATAAACTGCTCGCCCTTGCCCACGACGGCCCGCCCGAATTACTTGGCGATATCGTACTTGCGCTCGAAACCTGTCAGCGTGAGGCGGACGAAAAGGGCCTGAGCCTCGAACACCACGCCACCCACCTGATCGTCCACGGCCTTCTCCACCTGGCCGGATATGACCACGAAACCTCTCCCGAAGACGCCCGCGCAATGGAAACCCACGAAATAAAGGCGCTTGCGCTGTTGGGCATTGCCGACCCATATGGCGATCACGACGAAACCTAGGGGCTGAAAAGCAGTACAATGTCTGAAGCACTTTCCGGAGACGGGGACAGTAGAGGCTTACTGACTCGCCTGATCCGACGATTCTTGCGCGGCGGTGAAGCTGACCAGTCGCTTCGCGCGCAGCTGGAAGAGGCGATTGACGAGCACGAGGAAGACGGCGGGAGTAAAACTGCCAATGGCGACCTTTCCCCGCTTGAACGCCAGATGCTGCGCAACCTGCTCCATTTCAGCGAACACGACGCCGACGATGTCGCGATCCCGCGCGGCGAGATTATCGCCATTCCCAAAAGCGCCAGCTGGGACGAGGTTGTCAAAGCCTTTGCCGAGCACGGCCATTCGCGGCTGCCGGTCTATGCCGACACGCTCGATGAAGTGGTCGGGATGATGCTGATCAAGGACGTTTTCACCTTTCTGGCAGAGGGCAAGGCGCCCAAGGACTGGACGGCATTGATGCGCCAACCGCTGTTCGTGCCGCAGGCCCGCAATGCGCTCGACGTGCTGGGTGACATGCGCGCCAGCCGCACGCACCTCGCCGTGGTGGTCAACGAATATTCGGGCACCGACGGGATCATCACGATCGAGGATCTAGTCGAGGAAATCACCGGCGAAATCGAGGACGAGCACGATGATGCGCCGACCGATCTGCTCACACAGCTTGAGGACGGCTTATGGGAAGCGGATGCCCGGGCCGAACTGGATGACGTGGGCGAGCGGGTCGATCCGCGGCTTGGCGAAATCGAGGAAGACGTCGATACCTTGGGCGGGCTGGCCTTTGTGCTGGCCGGGCAGGTTCCGCCGATCGGCGCTGTGCTGGTCCATGACAGCGGCTGGCATCTGGAAGTGATTGGCGGCGACGAAAAGCGCGTAACCCGGCTGCGGCTGCATCCCCCCGCCGCGCCCGAACCGGCAGAGGACTGAGCCAATGGCGATCCGGCGGCTCCCCCCTTTGCGCGCAATCGAAGCATTCGTGCGGATCGTTCGGCTGGGTTCGGCGCGCGCAGCGGCGGACGAACTGGGGCTAAGCCCATCGGCGCTTTCGCGCCGGGTCACCGCACTCGAAGAATTCATCGGCAAGCGGCTGTTCACGCGCCAGCATCAGGCGATGAAGCTGACCGACGATGGCCACGCCTTTTACAACGCGGTTGGTCCCAAATTTGATGAGCTGGCCGCGGCAGTCGAAGGTCAGGTCGAAGACAGCCGGGTGCTGCGATTGCATCTGGGGATGCTGCCGCTGTTCGGCAGCCAGCGGCTGTTCCCGCGCCTGCCCGAACTGCGCAAGCAATACCCCCGGTTGCACATCGATTTCGATACCAGCCCGCATCTGGAAACCCGGGTGGGCGACACGCTCGACGCGGCGATTGTCCTGTCCAAAAAGCCGGAGCCGAGCTTTCACGCGGTCCAGCTCGATCAGAACCGGGTCTATGCGATCACCAGCAAGGTCTTGGCCGAAGAGATTGGTTCGGCTCCCGATCGCGAAACCCTGTCGCACCAGACCTTTCTGATCCACACCGAATTGCCCGACAGCTTTGAAGCCTGGAAGACCGCGATCGGCATGCCCGATCTGGAACCGGCGGCGATTGACCATTACGATTCCGGCCAGTTGATCCTTGAGGCAGCCGCGAATGGCCTTGGCATCGC
>JAGNTK010000151.1 GCA_017987575.1 Novosphingobium sp.
CCGCAAGGTGCGGTGATCCTGCCCGATCTTGATCTGGCGCTCGATCCCGCAGTGTGGGACGCGCTGGGTACCGCCGGTGCCCCTGCAGAAGATGAGGCGGAATTCTTTGGCGAGCGCGACGCGCTGACCCACCCGCAGTATCACCTGAAATTGCTGCTGAACCGGATGGGTGTGGCCCGCGATGAAGTCGATCCATGGCACCGCGCAGGCCTGGCCGCTGCACCGCCGGAACGCAGCCGGGCGATCTCCAACCTGTTCCTGCCACCCGAAGGCAGCGCGGGCTGGGTCAATCTGAAGGCAGAGCAACGGCGCCTGTCAGGCGTGCGGTTGATGGAAAGCGCCCATCCGGGCGAGGAGGCGCAGGCGATTGCTCTGTTGATCCGCCGCGCGCTCGATGAACCGGAAAAGCGGATTGCGCTCATCACTCCCGATCGCGGATTGGCGGGCCGGGTGGTTGCACATCTGAAACGCTGGAACGTGCAGGCAGACGATTCGGCTGGATTGCCTTTGCCGCAGACGCCTGCAGGGCGGGTGCTGCTGCTGCTGGCCGAACTGGCCGCCAGTGCCGCTTCGCCGGTGCCCCTGCTGGCCCTGTTGATCCATCCCTTGGTGGGTGCGGGTGACAATCGGGCGGCCTGGCTCGGCAACGCCCGTGAACTCGACCTGGCCTTGCGCGGACCACGTCCGATGCCAGGGTTTGAGCCGATCCGCGCGGCTATCGCAAAACTCGAAAAGCGCCAGCGCGGTGATGATATTGCGGCCTGGTGGCAAGGGGTTGAGCAAGTGCTCACCCCGCTGCTCGAACTGCCTGAGGATGGCACACTGGCCGATGCGCTGGACCGACTGGCAGCGGTCGGTGAAGCGCTCTGCGGATCGCGGTTGTGGGCCGAGGCCGATGGCAGGGCGCTGTCGGCCTGGCTGGTTGAATTGCGCGAAGCGGCAGCGGCAATCGGCACCCGGTTGACCCCAGATGACCTGCCGCGGGTGCTCCGCGATGCGATGGACCGGGTCGCCGTCCGTCCTTCCTGGGGTGGGCATCCGCGAGTTGCAATCTACGGCGCGCTCGAAGCGCGGATGAGCCGGGCTGATCTGGTGATCTGTGCCGGCCTTACCGAAGGATCATGGCCCGCTGCGCCCAGTCCCGAGCCGCTGCTTCCGCCAGCGGTCTTGCGCGCTCTTGGCGTACCTTCCGGAGAGTTCCGGATCGGCCTTGCCGCGCATGACTTGGCAGGTGCGCTCGGCGCTCCTGAAGTGGTGCTGAGCTGGGCGATGCGCGATGAAGCAGGGCCAGTCATCCCCAGCCGGTTTGTGCTGCGGGTAGAGGCGATGCTCGGCGATCTCGCCGATGCCCACCGCGAGCGCGAGGCGGTGGACCTGGCGCAAGCAATTGATCATGTGCCGCAGCTTCCGCCCTATCCTCAGCCGAAGCCGAAGCCGAGTGCGGCCCAGCGCAATGTCGCACTGTCAGTTACCGCGATCGACCGGCTGCGCGGTGATCCCTATCAGTTCTATGCGTCAGCAATCCTGCGGCTCAAACGGCTCGATCCGCTTGATGCTGATCCGACGGCGGCGTGGCAAGGCACGGTCGTTCACAACGTGATGGAGCGCTGGCATCAGGCTGGAGGCCGCGCCGGTGAACTGCTGGCGTTGGCGCAGGAAGAGCTATCGGCGATGCAGGCGCATCCGATTACCCGCAGCTTGTGGTGGCCGCGGCTCGCCCGCGGGCTCGAATGGATTGACGCCCAGATCGCGCGCGATAGCGGCGCGGGGCGCAGTGTTCTGGCGAGCGAGATCAAGGGCGAGATGGTGCTGGCCGGGGTCAAGATCCATGGCCGCGCTGACCGGATCGATGGCCGCGCCGATGGGCGCTTGGTGATGGTCGATTACAAGACCGGCAAGCCGCCGTCAGGTGGGCAGGTCAAGGACGGGTTCGCGCTCCAGCTCGGTACGTTAGGTCTGATCGCAGCGGCCACGGGCTTTGCCGGGGTGGCCGGTGTGCCTGACGGGTTTGAATACTGGTCGTTTGGCAAAGACGACAAGAGCGAGACGGGCTTTGGATTTGTTTCTGAGCCAGTGGCCGAAGGGCGTAAGGCGGGCATCCCGCGCGATGAATTCCTGGCGGAAACGCAGCGCTATCTGCTTGATGCCATCGACACCTGGATCAAGGGAGATGAGCCGTTCACGGCGCGGCTCAATCCGGACCTTGGCGGCTACAACGATTACGATCAGCTGATGCGGCTGGATGAATGGCAAGCGCGTGGGGAGAAAGAGGCGTGAGCGGGCTGTTCCCCTTAGTGGGCAATCAGCAGCCCGCAGTCGATCCGGGCGAAGTCGTGTGGCTTTCAGCTTCGGCGGGGACCGGCAAGACGCAGGTGCTATCGGCCCGCGTGTTGCGCTTGCTGTTGCAGGGCGATGTCCGGCCCGAACAGATCCTGTGCCTGACCTTTACCAAGGCCGGGGCGACCGAAATGGCCAGTCGGATCAACGAGGTACTGGCGCGCTGGGTGCGGGCCGACGAGGTTTCGCTGGCTCTGGACCTGAAGGCTATCGGCGCCGATCATGGCCCTGAAGCACTCACCCGCGCCCGCCGCTTGTTCGCGCAAGTGCTCGATTGCCCCGGTGGCGGCCTGCGGATCGACACGATCCACGCTTTCGCGCAGTGGCTGCTCGCCGCATTCCCCAACGAGGCCGGACTGCTGCCGGGCGTCAAGGCGATGGAGGACCGCGACCGCGATCTGTTGCTGCGCGAAGTGCTGGCGGACCTGCTGGTCGAGGCGGAACGCAGCAACGATGCGGCGACGCTGCTGGCGCTGGAAAAGCTCTCGGTCCGGATGGGGCCAGAAGCCGTTCCGGGCTGGTTGCTGCGCTGCGCCAAGGCGCGCGAGGCGTGGGAAGGGCCAAGCGGCTGGCAGCCCCCGATGCGGTCCGGCGTGCTGCGCCTGCTAGGCCTGCCGAGCGATGCTTCCGCCCAGGATCTGGCCGATTTGTGCAGCGATGAAGTGTTCGATACGGATGCGCTGGAATGCTGCCTTGCGGCCTATCGCCAATGGAGCGCGGCGACTGGGCAAAAAGTCAGCGCGCAGATCGCCGAGTGGTTGGAAGCCGGTCCGGCAGAGCGGCTGACTTTGCTTGATGACTTGCATAAGCAACTATTCACGCTCGAAGACGGTGTGAAGAACATCCGCTATGTTGCTAAATTTGAGGAGCATTTCGAAGACGCGGGTCTGGCGGTTCTAGCCAGCAGTTTGGCGGTGCGTGAACGCCGCGCGCTGCTGGAATTGGCCGACTTTCTTGCTCCAGCACTGGAATTGGGACGCAAATTCAGCCTTGCCTGGGACGATGCCAAGGCCCGCGCCGGGTTCATCGATTTCGACGATCAGATCCGTCAGGCCGCAGCCCTGCTGACCCGCAGCGATCTGGCCGAATGGATCCGCTATAAGCTGGACCGGCGGTTCGATCACATTCTGGTTGATGAGGCGCAGGATACCAATGCCTCGCAGTGGGACATCATCAACGCGCTGACCGGCGATTTCTTCAGCGGTGAGGGTGCCCATGCCGACAAGTTACGCACGCTGTTTGTGGTGGGGGATTACAAACAGGCGATCTTCCGCTTTCAGGGGACCAGCCCGGAAAACTTCGCCAAGGCCCGCGAAAAAGTGCGCGAGGCGATGGATGGTCTGGCGCAGAACGCTGCACGGCTGCGAACCAATCACGATGCCCGCACTCTGAAAAATTTGAATCTGGGCCAAAGCTTCCGCACGGCCCGAGAAATTCTGGACTTCGTCGACCGGGCGATCGCCGACATCGGCTTCCCCGGCTTTGGCCTGAGCGAGGAGCCGACCCGCCACGAAGGGCAGGATCGCCCCGGGCAGGTCGTGCTGTGGCGGGTGCTGGGTGCGGCCGACGAGGGTACTGAACCGGGCGAAGCAGCCGACGAGGGCGAAGAAGGCTGGCTTTCGCGCAGCGACCGCAAATTGGCCGATAAGATTGCGCAGCAGGTCAAGGCCTGGATGGATCCAATGGGCCCCGGCTTTCCGCTGGTGAAGGAAAAGAACGGCGTCAAGGTTCGCCGCGCCACGCCGGGCGATGTGATGGTGCTGGTGCGCAAGCGCAAGGAACTGGCCGGGCTGATTGTTGCGCGGCTGCACGTGCATGGGGTGGCGGTGGCCGGAGTTGATCGGCTGCGGCTGGGTGCACCGCTGGGTGTGCGTGATCTGATGGCGGCGCTGCGCTTTGCCGCGCAGCCCTATGATGATCTCAACCTCGCGTGTCTGCTGGTCTCACCGCTGCTCGGCTGGAGCCAGGACGATCTGCTGCGCCATGGCCACCGGGGTGAGGGCGTGGCGCTCTACGACCATTTGCGGTCCAGCCGGGGTGAACCTGAGGTTGAGCGCGCCTGGGTGCAGCTGGGCGAGTTGCTGCGGATTGCGGATTATGACCCGCCGCAGGCCTTGCTCCACTGGATACTGACCGGGCCGTGGCAGGGCCGCCGCAAACTGGTCGCGCGGCTGGGGAGCGAAGCGAACGATCCGATCGACGAACTGCTCAACGCCGCCAGCGCCTTTTCATCGAGCGACGTGCCGAGCCTCAACACCTTCATTC
>JAGNTK010000152.1 GCA_017987575.1 Novosphingobium sp.
GTGATCGCTTCGCCCTATCGCGATCGCGAGGGAAGAGTGGTCGGCGTAGTTGGCGTAATCGGGCCGACTCGGTTGAATTATGCCCGGCTAGTCCCCATGGTGGATTTCACAGCCCAATCGCTGGGCAAATTGATTAGATAGACAGGTTTTTGACTGACATGAGCGACGATACCAAACCGCAGGCGGACCCGGCTGTGGAAGCTGAATTGGCGGGTGTTCCCGAAGAACTGCTGGAGCAGGAGAACGACAAGCTGGGCGATGCGCTCGACCGGCTGCGCGAAGACCTCGATGCGGCCAAGCAGGAAGTGCTCTACGCCAAGGCCGAGACGCAGAACGTGCGCCGCCGGATGGAAAAGGACATCGCCGATAGCCGCGCCTATGCGGCCACCAGCTTTGCCCGCGACATGTTGAGCGTGGCAGACAACCTGTCGCGTGCCTTGGGGGCGATTCCCCAGGAACTGCGCGAAAATGAGAAGATGAACGCGTTGGTCGCCGGGATTGAGGCAACCGCGCGGGAACTCGACAAGGTGTTTGGCCTCAACGGCATCACCCGCATTGCTGCCGTCGGGCTGCCGCTCGATCCCAACCAGCACCAGGCCATGCTCGAAGTGCCGAGTGCCGATGCTGAACCGGGCACCGTGCTGCAGGAATTGCAGGCCGGCTACATGATCAAGGAACGCCTGCTCCGTCCCGCGATGGTCGCGGTGGCGAAGAAGGGGGATTGATCGTGCATGGCCGCAAATTCGCCTTGGTAGGCGCGTTCGCGGCGCTGGTCCTGGCCGCCTCAGGTCAAGGCAAAGCCGCGGAGGCTCCTCCAGTGCCGGAGGGCTGGAAAGTCGATGCAACGGCCTCTGGTGATCTCACCGGAGACGGCGTGAGCGACTTTGCCATGGTGGTCAGGCAAGACGATCCCAAGCAGGTGATCCGCAATGATCGGTTGGGGGCGGAACAGATTGATACCAATCCCCGCCGCTTGTTGATTTTTGCTGGTTCAGCGACCGGATTCAAGCAGATTGCCGCCTCAGACCGGATGATTCCGCCGGCCGGGGATGTCGATAACGTGTGCCTGGTCGATCCGCTTGAGGACGGCGGAGTTTTGATCAAGGCTGGGGTGCTGTCAGTCAATCTGCACTATTGGCAATCGTGCGGCGGCTGGGCTACTGCCTCAAATACTTACAAGTTCCGGCGCGAAGGTGCGCGGTTTCGTCTGATCGGTTTTGATCGCACTGAATTCATGCGGAACTCGGGCGAGGGTGACGAGCTCAGCGTGAACTTCTTGACCAGCCGCAAGAGCACGACACCATTCGCAATCGACGATTCCATCCCGCGGCGGCTTAAATGGAGCCGGATTCGGGCGCAGAAACTCTATCTCGATTCAGTCGATATCGAAGCCTGTCTTGCAATAGACCAGACCACCAACCTCTGCTGATCTCAGCTCAGCCTTCAGCGCCGGGGAAATTGACCAGCCCAGCATAGGCCCGTTTGCCCTCAACGCCGGGCACCTTGGCGCCGTTCCGCAACAGAAATGCGTGCCGGACAATCTCGGCCTGCTGCTCGATACCATAGCGATCCAACGGCCAGCCAGGTTTGAGGCTGTAATCATAACGGCGCGAGAACGGTCGGCACAAAATCAGGTACCACAAGCCGCGCTTCTGGACCTGCCAGACGTGGATCATTTCGTGGATGAAATGCCCTTGGAGGTGCAGGCTCGCCGCGCTGAAATCGTCGCAGTAGCTGGCCGATTGCGGATGAAAATGGATATGGCCGAGCGGCGCCATCGTCACCCGGCGCGGCTGGAGCGGGAACCAGCGCTGGCGCCGGATCGTGACCCGATCGCAATCAATCGCCGTTCCGAACATGGATCGCACCAGCGCCACCTCACCGGGGGTCAGCGGGCGCGATCCTCCGGCCGGGCAGGTGAGGGCGGCCTCGCTCAGTGGCCCGACCCGCTGTGGTCCATCCCGCCCGCGGCGGCGCCCATCGCCTCAACTTTCAGCGGAGCGGAAATCTTGTCACCATCGAGGAAGGTAATCGTCATTTCCGTGGTGCCGCCAGCCTTCAGCTTACCATCCACTTCGAACGCCATCACATGCAAGCCGCCGCGTTCAAACTTCATTGCGACCTTGGGCTCAACGTCGAGCCGGTCAACCGGCTGCATCTGGCCGCCCATGGTCTGGTGGATCTCGGTCTTGCCGACACCGTCAATGGCAATCGACGCGACCGAGAGCGTGTCGGCGCTTTGGTTGTCGAGCACGAAATAGGCCGCGCCGGGATTGCCAGCGACCACCGGCAGCATGAAGGTACCGCCGGATACTGCCACGCCTTCCTTCGCTTCGGGGGCGCCGGTTGCAGTCGGCTCAGCCTGCTTGGCCTCTTGCCCGCAGGCACCAAGGCCAAGCAAGCTGAGCGAAATGGCGAGCGGCAGGGCAAAGCGGCGAGCGTTGATCACGAAATGGTCCTTTCGGTTGTGTATCGGTTTGATCGCAACAGCTAATCGCCTGCGACCCTTGTGCCAAGCAAAACCGCTCCTATATCGCCCCTTGAAGGAGCCGCCGAGCGGCCTTGCCGTGAATGCGGGAGGCCAACGAAGCGGCGTCAAACGACAGACCTAAGGATGGGGTTAAAATGGCTAAAGTTATCGGTATCGACCTTGGCACGACCAACAGCTGCGTTTCCGTTATGGACGGCGGCAAGCCCAAGGTTATCGAAAATTCCGAAGGCGCGCGCACCACGCCTTCGATCGTTGCGTTCACCAAGGATGGCGAGCGACTGATCGGTCAGCCGGCCAAGCGCCAGGCCGTGACCAACGGTGACAACACGATTTTTGCGGTGAAGCGCCTGATTGGCCGCCGCTTTGACGACCCGGTGACCAAGAAGGACACCGAGCTGGTCCCCTATACCATCGTCAAAGGCAAGAACGGCGACGCCTGGGTCAAGGCTGGCGGCGAAGACTATTCGCCCAGCCAGGTCAGCGCGTTCATCCTGCAAAAGATGAAGGAAACCGCTGAGGCCTATCTCGGCGAAACCGTGACGCAGGCTGTCATCACCGTTCCCGCTTACTTCAACGACGCACAGCGTCAGGCGACCAAGGACGCCGGGCAGATTGCTGGCCTTGAAGTGCTGCGGATCATCAACGAGCCGACTGCGGCTGCGCTGGCCTATGGCCTCGACAAGAACGACGGCAAGACTATCGCGGTATATGACCTTGGTGGCGGCACCTTCGACGTTTCGATCCTCGAAATCGGCGACGGCGTGTTCGAAGTGAAGTCGACCAATGGCGACACCTTCCTGGGCGGCGAAGATTTCGACACCCAGGTGGTCGAATGGCTGGCCGAGCAGTTCAAGAAGAAGGAGGGCATGGACCTTCGGACCGACAAGCTGGCGCTGCAGCGGCTCAAGGAAGCGGCCGAAAAGGCCAAGATCGAGCTGTCGAGCACCGCTTCGACCGAGATCAACCTGCCGTTCATTACCGCCCGCATGGAAGGCGGCGCGACGACGCCGTTGCACTTGGTCGAAACGATCACCCGCGCCGATCTGGAAAAGATGGTCGCGAACCTGATCGAACGCACAAAGGAACCGATGAAGAAGGCGCTGGCCGATGCCGGGCTCAAGGCTTCGGACATCGACGATGTCGTGCTGGTCGGCGGGATGACCCGCATGCCGCGCGTGCGCGAAGTGGTGAAGGAATTCTTCGGCAAGGAACCGCACACCGGCGTGAACCCTGACGAAGTCGTTGCCATGGGCGCAGCCATTCAGGCCGGCGTGCTGCAGGGCGACGTAAAGGACGTGTTGCTGCTCGACGTGACCCCGCTGTCGCTCGGCATCGAAACGCTGGGCGGCGTTTTCACCCGGATGATCGATCGCAACACCACGATCCCGACCAAGAAGAGCCAGGTCTATTCGACTGCCGAGGACAACCAGAGCGCGGTGACCATCCGCGTGTTCCAGGGCGAACGTGAAATGGCCGCCGACAACAAGATGCTGGGTCAGTTCGATCTGGTCGGCATTCCGGCGGCGCGCCGCGGGGTTCCGCAGATCGAAGTCACCTTTGACATCGATGCCAACGGGATCGTCAATGTCCACGCCAAGGACAAGGGCACCGGCAAGGAACAGCAGATCAAGATCCAGGCTTCTGGTGGTCTGTCGGATGCGGACATCGACCAGATGGTCAAGGACGCCGAAAAGTTCGCCGAGGAAGACAAGGCGCGGCGTGCAGCGGCGGAAGCCAAGAACAACGCCGACAGCCTGGTTCACGCGACCGAACAGCAGTTGGCTGAACACGGTGACAAGCTCGACGCCGATCTCAAGTCGGAAATCGAAGTGGCCATCGCCGAAGCCAAGACTGCGATCGAAAGCGGCGACGCCGATGAAATGACCGCCAAGACCCAGGCGCTCACCGAAAAGGCCATGAAGATGGGCCAGGTGATCTACGAAAAGGAACAGGCCGCTGCGGCTTCTCCGGGCGCAGATGCTCCGGCCGAAGGCGCGGAAGAAGTGGTCGATGCCGAGTTCTCCGAAGTCGACGAGAACAAGGG
>JAGNTK010000153.1 GCA_017987575.1 Novosphingobium sp.
GTGACAAGCCCCGGCCCCAGCACTTCAAACGCTGAGCGCTTGGGCTTGGCCGGGCGGTTCATTCTTCGCCTGTGGGCCGGTTGAACGCGTTGATAGCCAGCCGAACCCGCTCTTCGGCTTCGTCACGCGGCAGGCCCGGCGGGACGACATCGACAATCCGGTAGGTGATCACCCCCGGCCGCTTCAGCCACGGCTTATACAGCCGCCCGGAATCGACCGCGATTGCCACCACCGGCAGGCCCAGCAATTTATAGATCCCCGCAAAGCCCGCCTGCAGCCCCGGTGCCTCGCCAGCCGCGATGCGCGTACCTTCGGGGAAAATGACCAGGGGGCGGCCTTCGGCGCTGATCTTCTTGGCAGCAGCCATCATGTGGCGCAGCGCCTTGGCGCCCTGTTCGCGTTGCACTTCGACCAAGCCATAGCGATTTCCGACCATTCCCCAGACGGGAATCCGCATCAGTTCCGCTTTAGCGAACACGCCTGGACGGTGCAGCAGGCGGGCCAGATCGATCGCTTCAAAATAGCTTTCATGCTTGATCGCCACGAATACCGGCCCGGTCGGCATTTCGCCTTCCAGGCGCACTGTCTGGCCCAGGATATGCCGCATGCAAAAGCGGTGCCAGCGGGCCCACAAATCAACCGTACTGCGGAACCGTTCGTCACTGCCCAGCAGGGCAACCGCGCTGGCGATCACCACCAGCACCGTGCCGCTGTAAAACACCAGATAGAACATCAGCGAACGGATGAAATCGGCGATCCGGCGCATCTCAGCCACCTACCGTGCGCCAGGCGATCCGGGCCAGCAGTTTGTGATATTCCAGAAACAACGTTCGAAGACTGGGCTGAGTCGGCACAGCATCTTCCAAGATGGTAACGGCAGCGGGTACTTCCTTGCGCAATTCCATCACTGCGCGGCGCATATGCCAATCGCTGGTCACCACCCGCACCGATTTCAACTTTTGCCCGGTGATCCAGTCAGCGGTTTCGCGAGCATTGCTGGCGGTGTCCGTTGCGGCAAAGCCCAGCGTTACGCAGCAGGCCATCTGCAGGCTACCAATCCGGTACTGGATGGCGAATTCGTGCGGCTTCACATCGCGGTCAACGCCAGACACCAACAGCTTTGGCGCCCAGCCTTGCCGCAATACTTCCAGCCCGCGATCAATCCGCCCTTTGGCACCGGTCAGGACCACCACGCCATCGGTGCGCAGATCATCGGCAGGCTGCGGCAAGGCCACGGCGAACCAAATGAAGCCAAGCGCCCAGGCCAGCAAGACAGCAGAGATCAAACGGCGCAACATTGGGGTTACAGCATCTTCCTCAGCGCGCGAATCACGGTTTGCCGCGCGGTAATCATCGCCAACAGCACCCCGGCAATCGGAATCAGTGCCAACAGCAGCCAATCGATCCAGCCCAGCGCGCCCGAATCGACCAGGCCCGCTTCCAGTCCCGAAAAGCGCTGGCCCAAAAACAGCACCGCGACCAGCCCCAATGCGAGGCCAACTGCGCCACCTCCTGCTGCATCAAAGCCGATCGCACGCTGGAATATTCGCGCGATCTGGGCATCGGTCCCGCCGAGCAAATGTACCACTTCGATCGTTTCGCGGTTCACACCCAAGGCGTTACGTACTGCCAGCAGCACTGCCGCAGCCAGAGCCACACCCAGCAGTGCGACCAGCGCCATAGCCAGCCATTGCAACGAATCGATCGCCTTGAATACCGGACGCAGCCAGCTTGACTGCGCGTCGACCCGCGCCGCCGGAGCGACCGCGCGAACCGTCCGCCGCAGCGCGCCCAGCTTTTCCCCATCGACCGGATCGCGCAGCCGCACATCGACCAGTGCCGGAACCGGTATCTGGTCCTCACCGGTGCGCGCGCCGAGCCAGGGCTCGATCAGCTTCTCGACCTCGCCTTGCGACACGATCTGGACGTCTTCGACCCCCGGCATTGCCTGAATCACCCGCGCTGCGGCTTTGGCCTGCCGGTCGCGTTCGACCGCATTGGCCTCCACCACCTGCACGGTTACGCCGCCCGACAGCGCATCGGCGGCGTTACGGGCGGTGTTGCTGAGCGCGAGGCCTGCGGCGGCGGCAATCACCGTCAGCGCGACCATGATCGCGATTACCCACGGCATCGGCCCGGCCAGCCGTCCCTGCGGCATCAGGTCCGGACTGCTGCCGCCCGAAATCGAGCGCAACCGCTGCGCAATGGAACCGGAAAACGCCGGGGGAAGCCGCATCGCCATCGCTCAGCCCCTCGCCCCAAAGCCGCCCGAGGGCCGCGGCGGATAGCGCAGCGCGCCGGTCGGGTCCGAAAGCCGTCCCTTGTCGAGCCGCATGATCAGCGAATCCGGCACTTTACGCAGCAAATGCACATCGTGGGTCGCGACCACTACGGTGGTCCCCATCCGGTTGAGCGCTTCGAATAGGCGCAGCAGCTTGATTGCCATGTCAGGATCGACGTTGCCGGTCGGCTCGTCGGCGATCAGCATTTCGGGACGGCCAATCACCGCGCGAGCAATCGCCACGCGCTGCTGCTCTCCGCCCGAAAGCTGGGCCGGCAGCGCGTGCATCCGCTCACCCAATTTAACCCATTCGAGCATGTCGGCGACTGGCTTGGTCAAATCCTTCTCAGCCACCCCCGCAACCCGCAGCGGCAATGCCACATTGTCGAACGCCGACAAGTGCTGAACCAACCGGAAATCCTGAAATACCACGCCCAAACGGCGGCGCAGCGCGGGCAAGCGCTCCCGCGGAAGCGTAATCGCGTCGGTCCCGAACATCCGGATCATGCCCCGCGACGGGCGCTGGGCAAGATAGAGCAGTTTGAGCAGCGAGGTCTTCCCGGCCCCGCTCGCTCCGGTCAAAAAATAGAAACTGCCGGGGAACAGGGTGAAGGAAACGTCGCTCAACACCTCGCGATCGGTGCCGTAGCGCAGCCCGACATTGTCGAAGTGGACAATTTCCCCGTCAGTGGTTTTGGTCATGGATCAGGGTCTGTCCGGTCGGTGTCAGGGCTTGGCCGAGGCTATAGCGGCCAATCCATGTGGAAAAAAGGGCATAGCACCGCACCTTTCCCCAGCGAGCGCTTGCCGCATGGCCGCTCATCATGCTTAACGCAAGCACGATGATACTTGCCTGCCCCGCCTGCGCCACGCGCTATGTCGTTCCGGACAGCGCCGTAGGTGTGGATGGACGAACCGTCCGCTGTGCCAAATGCCGTCATTCGTGGTTTCAGGAAGGCCCGCCGATTCCGGTTCCGCCATCGGCTGATCCTGTCCCGGTCGAACCCGTGCTGCCCCCTGTGCCGGTTTCGCCCCCGCAGCCAGCACCTGAGCCTGAGCCTGAGCCTCCAGTCGTTCCAACACCTGCGCCTACAGCAGAAGCTTCAACCGAAGCAGACATTTGGTCACAGCCCGCACCACCGATGGCAGAGCCTGAAGCAGAAGCCGAGCCCGCCCCTCCGCCACCGCTCAGCTTCACTGATGAAGTTGTCCCGCCGCCTGCCGAAGCCACAGTTTCGATTGCGCCAGCGGCGTGGGACGATGATCAATCGCAATTTGCGCATGAACCGCCGTTCCGTCCGCGCCGCAATCCGGCCAAATTGTGGATGATGGCTGCTGCGGCATTTGCGGTGATTGCCGTGGGCGCGGTGGCCGCTACGGCTTGGTTTGGCCTGCCCAGCTGGATGCCATTTGCCCAGACCCGTTTTGCTGAAGAGCAGCCGGGGCTTAAGCTCGATTTCCCAGCCAAGCTTCAAGGTCAGCGCGAGCTGGAGGACAAGAGCTGGTTCTTTGAGGTCAATGGGACGATCACCAACATTTCGCAAACATCACGCTCAGTCCCGACCGTTTTGATGGTGCTGTTCGATTCCCGCGGAACCAAGGTCTATGAGGCCGAGATTAATGCTCCAAAGCGCGTGCTCGCGCCGGGCGAAAGCGTCCAGATCAACGAAGCACTGGCCCCTGTCCCCAAGGCAGGCCGCAAGGTTCAGATTGGCTGGAAACCGGGCTCGTAGGCTCTATTCGAATTCTACCGCGACTTGCCCGTCAGCGCGGCGACGGATTTGCCTGCGCAGACCGCCCTCACCCGGATCGGGATTGGATGTCTCGGCCCTCAGCACCTCTGCCGTCGCCCGAACAGTGACCTGCGTACCTGTGTGCGGCTGCGGTTCAATTGCGCCGCTTTGGGGCACGGCGGCAGCAAGGATCAAGGCAATCAGCGGCGTCATCGCCAAAGGTAAACGCGCGATTCACCATCCATGCAACGCTGCCAAACGCGCCGTCCCCCGCCGGGACAAGCCGGCCGCACAGGTTAACGCCGGTTTCGCGCTTGCGGCCCCCCGCCCCCTTTGCTAAGGGCGCGCTCCTACCCCCCCGGGGCGCCAAAAATCCCAGTGATTTCGCGCCCCGTTGATTTAGCGGTCGTGGCGGAATTGGTAGACGCGCAACGTTGAGGTCGTTGTGGGCGAAAGCCCGTGGAAGTTCGAGTCTTCTCGACCGCACCAATCAGTC
>JAGNTK010000038.1 GCA_017987575.1 Novosphingobium sp.
GCTTCAAACCGGTCAATCGCGATGGCAACGTCCAGTTCTTCAGGTGCAGCATCGCACGGCGCGGACGGGGTCTCATCATGTGGGCTGAGCCACAGTTTCCCGCCCTCAGGCTTGAAATAGAACGAACCGTCGAAGCCGAGCACCAGCGGCAGATCGGCTGGCACCGGCGTGCCCATCCGCAATTGGGCCACCGTGCGGCGCAGCGCGGTCATGCCGAGCGAGGCGACCCCCGCCATCTCAGCAACTGGATCAGCCCATGCTCCTGCGGCGTTAATCAGCACGCGCGCGGCATACTCGCGCGCGCCCGTTAGCATGAGCGTCCAGCCGTCCGCCGCGCGTCGCGCTGCGGTTAACGGTGCACGGCACAGCAGTTCCGCCCCCAGCCGCCGCGCCTGTGCCAGCCACAACTGGTGCAAACCAGCGACGTCGATATCGCAGCAATCCGGTTCCCACGCGCCGAGTTGCCATTCATTCTTCAGCCCCGGCAGGCGCTCCGTCAGTGCCGCGCGGTCAAGCGGATCAACCCGCACCCCCAATGCTGAAAACTCATCGACAAATCCTGTCAGTCCGGCAGCATCCTCGGCCCGCGCAAGGGTCAGCGCGCCGCGCGGGGCCAACAGGCCGTGTTCGTCAAAGAACCCGCGCGATGCTGTGGTCAGCGGCTGCACCAGCGGCCCACCATAGCTTTCAGTCCAGAACGCAGCCGACCGCCCGGTGGCGTGATAGCCGGGATGCTCCTCGGCCTCGAGCAGCAGCACCCGGCCATGCGGTGCCAGCCCGGCGGCAAGCGAGGCTCCGGCCATTCCGGCGCCAACAATCGCAAAATCAAACCGCTCGCTCATCGCGCCGCAATCCGCTCTAGAAAGGCATCACAGGCTGCCAGCGCGCGGCCGCGCACAGCGTCGGCTTCGCGCAAGATCTCATGGTGGCTTTCCTTGCCAAAGCGGACCAGTTCGCAATTTGGCAAGCGCTGCGCAGCTTTGGCGATCGGGGTGAAGGCGACCAGCTTGTCATTGTCCGTGCCCAGCATCAGCACTGGGATGCGAACAGCCTCCAGCACCCCCGGCACGGCCAGCAACCGGGTTGAGGCATAGCCGCGTTCGACCCAGCCCCAACTGCCCGGCCCGGTGACCAGTTCAGGGCGTTTCTCGCGCCAGAACAGTTCGTCCTGATAGCGCATCGCATCGTGGGTCAGCAGGCCGGCACGCGAATCCGGCGGGACGCCAGGCTTGTCGCTCCATTTCCAGGCCGGGCGGCGTGGATCGCCGACCCAGGTCATCACCTTGGCGATCAAGTGCATCACCGGGACTGGAAGGACCGAAGCAGCGAAACCCAGCATTGGTGCAGCCAGAATGATCCCGTCAGGATCGACCCGGCCTTCCGCTGCTGCGCGCAGCACCAAGTGCCCGCCCATCGAATGCCCGGCCAAGACATGCGGCCCTGGCGTTTCGGCCTTCCAGCGCTCCCACAACAGCGCCAGATCATCAACCCAGGTGCCATAGTCGTCGATATGGCCCGTGACCACGTCTGCTCCCAGCCGACCCGAACCGCCCTGCCCGCGCCAGTCCGATCCGGTTACCTGCCAGCCCGCACGATGCCAATGGGCCATCACATCGAGATATTTTTCATAGAAATCCGCCCGGCCCTGCAGAAACAGAATCGAACCCTTGGCGCTGCCCTTGGGCTGCGGCCAATCAATCCGCCGCACCGGATGACCATCGCCCGCGTGCCACAGGCTTTCAATCGCTGCGGCAGGGATTTCCCGGCGTTCGCTTGCTTTCAGCTCTTGGCTAATTCCAGCCTCCTGAGGGTAGTTACTTTTTGGTAAGTCCTGCCGCTTAGACAGGCTCCGATTATCGGGGGGCCTGTAATGCCGGACGTCGAATTTCGTTACCTGCTGCTCGGGGGCTTGGCAATTGCGCTGGCGATTGCGGCCTATACCGATCTCAAGCGGCGTCAGATCGACAACTGGCTGAACGGCGGAATCGCGCTGGCAGCCCCGCTCTATTGGTTTTCCGCCGGTTTCTCGCTGTGGCCCGATGTGGCCTGGCAAGTGGGCATGGGCTTGATTGTACTGTTCGGCTTTGCCTTGATCTTCGCGCGGGGCGGAATGGGCGGCGGCGATGTGAAACTGCTCGCAGCGCTGGCGCTGTGGTTGCCTCCGCTTGTGTTCTTCACCGTCTTGTTCCTCACCTCGCTGGTCGGCGGAGCGATGTCGATGGTGGCGGGCGCGCGCAATCTTTCGCTGGGCAGCGATGCTCCGGCCAAGCGAACGCTGGCTTACACCGGCACCACGCTGTGGCTGCTGGGCTCCTGCTATATTGCCTGGGTCATGAACGGCGGCGCGCCGCTGAATGCCGGGGCAGTCTTACCGGGCTTTGCGGTCAAGCTGGGCCTTGCGGCGCTGCTGGCGGTGACCACCGCCGGGGCCTTGATCGTATCTCGTAATCAGAAGGGCCGGATCCCGGTGCCTTATGGTCTGGCCATTTCAACCGGCGGTTTGCTGGTTCTGGCCAGTCAATTCTTGCTGCCAGCTGCGGGGGCCTTGTCAGCCTCCGGGTTGGGGTGAACCAGATTTTAACCAGTTTGGCCGATTAAACACGGACGTTTTCGGATTTCTTCTAGGGGGCTCGTAAAGCCATGGATAAAAAGAAGCTGTTGCTGCTGCTAGGCGCACTGATCATCGCGGTCGGTACGGCCATGGCCGCCAGGAGCCTGTTCGTCGGTGCATCCGCACCCAAGGCGGAAGCTGCACAAGAGGTCCCCAAGGGTCCGAAGGTTCTGGTCGCCCAGCGCGCGCTGCCGGTTGGCACGATCATTACGGCCGATTCGATTGCTTTCCAGCAATGGCCCAAGGAAATGGTCCAGGACGCTTACTTCATTGATGGCGAAGCCGACATGAACAAGCTGCTCGGTACCGTGGTCCGCTACCCGATCACCGCCGGTCAGCCGGTTACCCAGGGCGCGCTTGTTGCTCCGGGTGATCGCGGCTTCCTTGCTGCGGCGCTTGGCCCTGGCATGCGTGCAGTCACGATCCCAGTGTCGGCGAAGACCGGTGTTGGCGGCTTCGTCTTCCCGGGTGACCATGTTGACCTGATGCTGACCCAGACCGTTCCGGGCCGCGACGGCGGTTCGCCGCTGAAGACCACCGAAACGATCCTGCGCAACGTCCGCGTCCTCGCCACTGACCAGTCGACCGAAACGACTGTCGAGGAAGGCAAGACCGTGGTCCGCGCGTTCCGTACTGTTACGCTCGAAGTGACCCCCAAGATCGCTGAAAAGATCGCGGTGGCCCAGACCATCGGCACGCTCAGCCTGGCGCTGCGCAGCTTGGCTGACAACCAGTCTGAACTCGATCAGGCGATTGCCAGCGGCACCGTCAAGGTTCCGGCCGGCGCGACCAAGGAGCAGGAAGAAAAGCTCCTGAGCCAGGCAATGAACCGTCCGCAGGATAGCGGTGGCACCTTCGTGACCGGCGGCGATGTCTCGCGCTTCCAGCGCCGCACCGCCCCGCCAACCGAAGCGATCCGCCCCTCTGCGCCCAGCTACTCGTCAGTCTCTGCTGCTCCGTCGCCGTACGGCCCGCGCAGTTCGGCTCCGGCATCTGCCCGGTCCGGTCCAGTGGTCCGCGTGACCCGCGGTAAAGCAACCACCGAAGAACAGGTCGGAGGCAATTGAAATGCTGAGCACCACATTCCCGAGCGCCCCTGCGGCCGCCAAGAAAGGCAAAACGATGAAGCGCCTTACCATTTCTCTGCTGACTGCAGTCTGTGCAGTGGCTCCGTTTGCCCTGGTTCCGGCTGATCACGCCAAGGCCCAGTCGGTTAGCCGACCCGCCAATGACATCGTTCTTTCGATTGGCCGCGGCCAGTTGGTGACTGTCGGCGGCGTCATGGCTGACGTGTTCGTGGCCGATGACAAGGTGGCCGACGTCCAGGTCAAGTCGAACCGCCAGCTCTATGTCTTCGGCAAGGCCGGCGGCGAGACGACGGTTTATGCAAGCAACGCGACGGGCGACATCATCTGGTCAGCCAACATCCGCGTGGGTTCAAACATCGATAGCGTCGATCAGATGCTCAAGATGGCAATGCCCGATGCCAAGATCACGGTTTCAACCATGGGCACGAACACCTTCCTGCTGACCGGCACCGTTGCCGCTCCGGAAGATGCCGCTGAAGCCCAGCGGTTGGTCCAGGCCTTTGTCGGTAAGGAAGCCAACGTCATTGCCCGGCTCAAGATGGCCACTCCGCTGCAGGTCAACCTGCACGTCAAATTCGCCGAAGTCAGCCGCACCATGGTGCGTGACATCGGCGTCAATCTGACCAGCGTGGATGATTCCGGCGGGTTCAAATTCGGCATCGGACAAGGCGGAGGATTCAAGCAAGTTGCGCCTTCCTACATTGATCCGGTTACCGGCGTGCGGGTTCCGATGGGACCGGTTGCAGTCGGCAACAATTATACTGGTTCTGGCTACAACATCATCAACCAGACCCCAGCGGGATCCACTTTGGCCGGCGCTGGAAGGTTCTTGGGTCTCGACCTTTTGGGTGCGCTCGATCTGGGCGAGACGATGGGTCTGGTGACAACCCTTTCCGAACCGAATCTCACCGCTTTGTCTGGTGAAACGGCAGACTTCCTGGCTGGGGGCGAATATCCGATCCCGATCAGCCAAGGTCTGGGCACCACGTCGATCGAATACAAGCGCTTTGGGGTCAGTCTGTCCTACACGCCGACGGTGCTGTCGAATGGCCGCATTTCGATGCGAGTTCGCCCGGAAGTGTCTGAACTGTCGAGCCAAGGCGCGATTACCGTGAACGGCTTCCAAGTGCCCGCGCTCACCGTCCGCCGCGCCGAAAGCACAGTGGAACTGGGTTCGGGCCAATCAATGATGATTGCCGGACTGATGAGCAACAATGCTCAGAACACTCTGAAGAAGATGCCCGGTGCAGGGGATCTGCCCATCGTCGGTGCGTTGTTCAAATCAACGAGCTTCCGCAAGGGTGAAACTGAACTTGTGATCGTGGTGACGCCTTATCTGGTGAAGCCGGTCAACGCCAATGAGATCAAGCTGCCGACTGACGGGTATCAAACACCCAACGTGATGCAGCAGATGCTTGGCAATCAGGAAAGCAACGGCAAATCCGGCCTTCGTCGCCCGATGCCCAGCGCGTCCCCCGATCAGGGTGCGCCGCCGCCCAAGGTTGGCGATCTGGACGTGCCCGGGCCGATCCAGAACCCGCGTCCCGCTGGGGACAAGGAAGCCAAGCAAGGCAAGCGCCGCAATCGCACTGCTGATGCTGGCGATGCCGCTCCTGGCTTTGATCTGAACTGAGAGAGGTGAACACCATGCGTAATCCCGTTTCAAAAAAAGCGCTGGCCTCGGCCCTCTCCGCTTCGCTGATTTTCGTTCTGGGTGGCTGCGGCGGTATGGCCAGCAACCCTAGCCTGGAAAGCATCCACCAACCGTTGGTCAGTCGCACGAACTATACTCTCGATATCGCAGCCGGTCCCGGTGGGGTTTCGATCCCCGAACAGCGCCGCCTGTCGGGCTGGTTCGAAGCACTTGATCTGCGTTACGGTGATCGGATCAGCATCGACGATCCGCTCAAAAGCGGCGCAACCCGCGCTGCGGTAGATGGCGTTGCTGGCCGCTATGGCATCATCGTCGGAGATGAGGCCCCGGCTACTCCGGGTGTCGTCAATCCTGGCACGGTGCGGATCGTGGTGACGCGCTCTTCGGCCGAAGTCGCGGGCTGCCCTGACTGGTCGTCAAAAAGCGCGACGAACTTCAAGAACGCCACCAGCAGCAATTATGGCTGCGCCAGCAATGCCAACCTTGCAGCGATGGTGGCCGATCCTGAACACCTGATCCAGGGTGCTACGACCAAGGGGGCCACAACTGTGATGACCGGAACCAAAGCGATCGATTCTTATCGCGACGCGACGCCAACGGGCGAACGTGGCCTCTCGAATCAATCGACTCAGACGGGTGGGAAATAAGCCATGAATGCCCCTTGGAAACCCGGCGCGCCCGGTAGCCGCGACGCCTTCAACGCCTTCATCTGCGACGATGCCGCACTCGACGTGCTGCGCCCCGTAGTGATCGAAATGGGCTGGCAGCCCGAGAAGTGCAACAAAGGCGGTCTGCGCAATGCAGTCCAGTCTCTGTCGATCTCGGCCAGCCCCAACATCCTGATGGTTGACCTGTCGGAAAGCGGTGATCCGCTGAGCGACATCAACGCCCTGGCCGAGGTTTGCGAGCCCGGTACGGTGGTGATTGCGGTCGGGCAGGTCAATGATGTCCGTCTCTACCGCGATCTGGTCGCCAGCGGGATTCACGACTACCTGCTGAAGCCGCTTTCGCCGAGCCAGGTTCGCGATGCGCTGGTCAATGCCCAGGCCGTCTTTGCCGCGCCCAAGCAGCATGACGCCAATACGGCCAAACGGCACATTTCAACCGCCGTGATCGGAACGCGCGGCGGGGTCGGTTCCTCGACCATAGCAACTTCGCTCGCCTGGCTGTTTTCGGCCGACGAGAAGATGCCGACCGCCCTGCTCGATCTGGACGTCCATTTCGGCACCGGCGCACTGGCGCTCGATCTGGAACCGGGCCGTGGTCTGACCGACGCGATCGAGAACCCAGGCCGGATCGACGGACTGTTCATCGAACGGGCCATGATCCGCGCCAACGATCACCTCGCGATCCTCTCGGCAGAAGCGCCGATGAATTCGCCGCTGATGACCGATGGGGCCGCTTTCGTTCAGCTGGAGGAAGAATTCCGCCAGGCATTCGAAATGACCGTCATCGATCTGCCGCGCAATATGCTGATCAACTTCCCGCACCTGCTGGCCGATGTGAATGTCGTGCTGGTGGTCGCGGAAATGACGCTGGCTTCGGCCCGCGACACGATCCGGATTCTGTCCTGGCTCAAGACCAATGCCGCTCACGTTCAGCCGATCGTGGTCGCCAACAAGGTCCAGTCCGGGCTCGCCGAGATCAGCAAAGCCGATTTCGAAGCCTCGATCGAACGCAAGATCGCGTTCACCGTGCCTTACGATATCAAGGCAGCAACAAACGCGGCCAAGCTGGGTCAAACTTTTGCCGATGCCAACCGTTCGGCGAAGGCCGGGGTCGCGATCCGCGACATCGCCAAGACCATTATGGGCGTAGGCGAAGGCGAAGTGATCGATGAACAGGCCAAGCCGAAGTCATCGCTGCTCGGCAAGATCGATCTGAAGGGAATGCTTTCCAAGAAAGCCAAGCCCGCTGAAAAGGCCAAAGAAAAGGCCTGAACTGAACGTGAAACCGGCGCCCGCCCCCGGCGGGTTCCGGTCAACAAGGAAGGTGTAAGCCAGCGATGAGCATGATTCAGCTCCTGCTGATTGCCATGGGCCTGATGAGCTTTATGGTGCTGGGCTATCTGGCGTTTGCCGGACCGTCTGCCGCCAAGGAAAGCGCACGCCGCCTGCAGGCAGTTCGTTACCGGCACTCGGAAAGCACCACGGACAAGGTTGAGGCCCAGCTCAAAAAGGCTGTGGCCGCACGTAAGCCCAAGATGCACCACATCGCGGGTTCGGAATCGCGGATTGCGGCACTGGCGCTGCGCCTGCACCGAACCGGTAAGCCCTGGACGCTTTCGCAGTATTTCTATGCATCAGGCGGTCTCGCACTGGCCGTATCGTTGCTGATCTTCCTGAAGTCAGGGTCTGCTCCGCTGGCGCTGGGGATTGGCTTGCTGGTGGGAGCCGGATTGCCACACATGGTGGTCAACTTCTTCATCAAGCGCCGCGGCGGTGCTTTCACAACGAAGTTTCCCGATGCGATCGAGCTTCTGGTCCGCGGCCTGCGTTCTGGCCTTCCGGTGACTGAAACGCTGGGCGTGATTGCAACCGAAATTCCCGGTCCCGTGGGCGAAGAATTCAAACTGGTGAACGAGCGAATCAAGATCGGCAAGACCATGGAGGACGCCCTCCAGGATACCGCCGACAGACTTAATACGCCTGAGTTCAGCTTCTTTGTGATCACCCTGGCGATCCAGCGCGAAACCGGGGGCAACCTGGCCGAAACGCTGTCGAACCTGGCCGACGTGCTGCGCAAGCGTGCACAGATGAAGCTCAAGATCCGGGCGATGAGCTCGGAATCCAAAGCCTCGGCCTACATCGTCGGCGCCTTGCCATTCATCGTTTTCACCATGATCTATTGGATCAACCCCACCTATCTTGGCGGGTTCTTTACCGATGACCGCCTGATCGTAACTGGCCTGGGCGGCCTGACCTGGATGAGCATCGGGGCCTTTATCATGGCCAAGATGGTCAGCTTCGAGATCTGAGCGAGGGAACTAGAGCATCATGTTGAACACCCCGCCCGGACCCACGCTGCTTGGCTTTGACGTGCTTTGGATCGGCTCGATCCTGGCCGGTTTTGCCGCCATGGCCGTGATGTTTGCGATCTACACCGCGGTGACCATTCGCGATCCGATGCAGAAGCGCGTCAAGGCGCTGAACGATCGGCGCGAACAGCTCAAAGCCGGAATTGTGACCCACAGCGCCAAAAAGCGCGCCAGCCTGGTTCGCAAGACCGAAACCACCGACAAGATGAAGGACACGATGAACTCGCTGAAGGTCCTTCAGCAGAGTCAGGTCGAAGTCATCATTCAAAAGCTGGCCCAGGCGGGGATCCGCCGCAAGGAACTGGCGATTGTCGTGGTTTTTGCGCGGATGGTGCTGCCAATCGTGCTGGGGGGTTTTGCCGCCTTCATGATCTATGGCATCAACTATTTCCCGACCTGGGGCGGTATGAAGAAGCTGATGGCCTTCGCCGCAATGGTTGGTCTGGGCTATAAGGGCCCCGAAATCTACCTGTCCAACCTGATTTCCAAGCGCACCGACGCGATCCGCAAGGGCTTGCCCGATGCGCTCGACCTGCTGGTGATCTGCGCCGAAGCCGGCCTGACCGTGGACGCAGCCTTCAACCGCGTGGCCAAGGAATTGGGCCGGGCCTATCCTGAATTGGGTGATGAATTCGCGCTGACCGCTATCGAACTCGCCTTCCTGGGCGAACGGCGTGCAGCCTTTGAAAACCTGGCTTACCGCGTCAATCTTGAAGCGGTGAAGGGCGTGACCACAACAATGGTCCAGACCGAACGCTATGGTACGCCGCTGGCTTCGGCACTGCGCGTGCTTTCAGCCGAATTCCGTAACGAGCGGATGATGCGCGCCGAAGAAAAGGCTGCTCGTTTGCCTGCGATCATGACCGTGCCGCTGATCTTGTTCATTCTGCCGGTGCTGTTCGTCGTGATCCTTGGTCCTGCGGCCTGTTCGATCGCCGATGCTTTCGCAGAAAAGCCAGGCCAAGCCAAATAAACGCGGGGTATGCCGCAAAACCAAAGGCCGGAGCGGAAACTCGCTCCGGCCTTTGTCGTTTAGGGTCAGGCGGGCACCACGGTCTGCTCGATCGCTCCAAAAATAGTGTGACCCGCATCGTCACGCATTTCGATCCGCACGACATCGCCATACTGCAAGAATGGGGTCGCCGCCGCACCGGTCGCAATTGTCTCGATCATTCGCTGTTCGGCAATGCACGAATAGCCGCGCCCTCCTGCACTGCACGGGCGCCCCGGTGAGCCATCGGGATCGCGGTTGGAAACCGTGCCTGAACCGATGATTGATCCGGCGCCGATCTGGCGGGTCTTGGCGAGATGGGCAATCAGCGTGCCGAAGTCAAAAGTGCACTCTTCGCCCGCTTCGGCCCGGCCGAAAGGCTGAGCGTTGAGATCGACCATCAGCACATGGTTCAGCTTTCCACCGCTCCAGGCCGCGCCGAGTTCATCGGGCGTAACGAACACAGGTGAGAAATGGCAGGCTGGTTTGGATTGAACAAAGCCAAACCCCTTGGCCAATTCCCCCGGGATCAAATTGCGTAGCGAGACATCATTGACCAGCCCGATCAGCCGAATGTGATCCAGCGCATCGACTGCCGAAACCCCCTGCCGGACATCGCCGGTGACCACGCAAATTTCGGCCTCCATGTCACAGCCCCAGGCTTCGTCCGCCAGTGTGATCGGCTCACGCGGACCGCGCAGATCATCGCTGCCGCCCTGATACATCAACGGATCATGCCAGAAGCTGTCAGGCAAATCCGCGCCGCGCGCTTTTCGGACGAGTTCGACGTGATTGACATAGGCGCTGCCATCGGCCCACTGATAGGCGCGCGGAAGCGGTGCGGTGACCCGGCGTTCATGAAACCGTTCACGCGGGATCGCGCCATGTTCCAGTTCGATCGCCAGTGCCTGCAGCACCGGTTCGCTGCGGTCCCAATCGTCCAACGCCGCCTGCAAAGTCGGCACCAGATGATCAGCCGGCGTGTACCAAGCCAAATCGTGCGAGACGACAACCAGCCGGCCATCACGGCCATCAGGGAGCGAGGCTAGCTTCATCGGTTATTCTCCTTGGGCCGCGGCCTGATTGTGAATTCGGGCGAGCAGGGCTTTGAACTCCAGTCGCTCAGCCAAGCTAAGCGGAGCAAACAACCGACGCTCCATCTCGAGCGCGATCGGCATGATCTCGCCATGGATCCCGCGCCCTGCAGTTGTCAGTTCAAGGTGGTGCGAGCGCCCATCGTTGGCGTTGGGACTGCGTTCGATCAGTCCGCGATCTTCCAGCACCTTGCAGGCGCGGTTGACCGCCACCTTGTCCATCCGGGTTGCACCGACCAGTTCGCGCTGGGTGCGCGGTCCAGCATCGCCCAGCACCGCCATCACCCGCCATTCTGGGATCTTCAGCCCAAAGCGGGCGCGATATTCATCCGCGATCCGATCGCTCACCACATTCGACGTGATCGAGAGCAGATAGGGCAGAAAATCGGCAAGGCGGGTCTGGTCAGGCATGACTGGTTCCTGTTGCAACCAGTTTGCTAAGCACAACGGCCGAGTGGCGCAATGGCAAAGGTCAATTTTTCACGGGCGGCGGCGCGGCGGCAACAAAGGCGGGCAACTCGCGCAGCGCCGTGTCGATCCGAACCAGCCGGGGATATGGGTCCAGCGGCACCTCATAACGCCGCGCGTTGGCCATTTGCGGGACCAGGCACAGGTCGGCCAGATTGGGCTGCGATCCGCCAAACAGGCCGTGATCCGGTGCCTGACTTTCGAGCGCGGCAAAGCCCAGCGCAATCCAGTGGCCGTTCCATTCCACCACCGCTTCATGGCTGGCGCCGAACTGGCTTTTGAGCCGGTTCATCACCCGCAGGTTCTGGACCGGGTGGATGTCAGACGCGATTATCTGGGCCTGGGCCACCGCCCGGGCCCGTGTGACTGGATCGACTGGCAGCAAAGGCGGATCAGGCCGGGTCTGTTCAAGATAATCAATGATCGCAAGACTTTGAGTCAAAAGCTGGCCATCGATCTCCAGCGCCGGGACCAGTCCTTGCGGATTGCGCGCGGTATAGGCCGGGTCGCTCTGCTCGCCCTGCGCCAAGTTGATCGGTACTGAGCGGTAGGCCAGCCCCTTGAGCGCAAGAGCGATCCGGACACGATAGGCCGCTGATGAGCGCGCGTAGTCATAAAGGACAACATCCCCGCTCATGACAGCACCCGCCCGGCGACGGCCTGCAACTTGGCCAACAGCACTGGATCGCGGGCCTCTGGTGCGGTCATGATCGCATTGTCCAGCGCCGTGTCGAGCGGGCTGGCCGTGCGCCGTTTGGGCAGCAATGCGGCAAACCGGCACAGCACCGCGCGGGCCAGATCGGTATTGCGTGCCATCACCGCCAAAACCGCAGTCACATCGACGCTTTCCTCGCTTTCGCGCCAACTATCGTAGTCGGTCACCATCCCGAGCAAGGCATAGGGCAGCTCTGCTTCGCGGGCGAGGCGCGCTTCGGGCATTCCGGTCATCCCGATCACATCAGCGCCCCAGTTCTGGTATAGCTTGCTTTCGGCGCGGGTCGAGAATTGCGGCCCTTCGATGGCGATGTAGCAACCGCCCTGATGCACGATCGCGTCCTCTTTTCGCGCGGCCTCGGCAAGGCCTGCGCTCAGCCGCGGGCAAACCGGATCGGCCAAGCCGACATGGGCGACCAGGCCTGGGCCGAAAAACGAGCCTTCGCGCCCGCAGGTTCGGTCGATAAACTGATCAACTGCCACGAAATGCCCTGGCACCATCGCCGAATTGAGCGAGCCGATTGCCGAAACCGCCACCAGATCGGTCACGCCGCAGCGCTTTAACACGTCGATGTTGGCGCGATAGTTGACTGCGCCGGGAGGGATTGCATGCCCGAGGCCATGGCGCGGTAGAAAAGTGAAGCGAACTCCGCCCAGCGATCCGGTGGTGACAGCGCCCGAAGGCAGGCCAAACGGGCTTGCCACCTCAATCGTCTGCGCGTCATCCAATCCGATCCCGGCCGCCAAGCCCGAACCACCGATAACGCCAATGTGCCAATGTGCCTGCATTACCGGGCGAGGATACCCGCCATAATGAAGTCAATGCAATGCTCGCGATAGCGATCGCGCAATTCATCGGTCAGCGCTTCGGTATCATAGCAGTGTTTCAGCACCAGCCGCGAAGAGAAGAACCGGTCGCAGGCACCCGTCGCAGTGAAATAGAACATCTGCGGATCAACATGGCGAAACACCCCTTCGCGCATCCCATCCTCAATCAGCTTGTCATAAGCGCGGCTGAGCGGCGAAAGATAGGAATCGGCAATCCGGTGTGCTTCATCGGGATCGCTTTCGCGTACCAGTCGCATCAGCAGACGGTTAAGGTAGGGGGTCTTGTAATAGGTATCGACCATCGCACCGATATGGCGGCGCAGACGCGCTTCTGGCGGCATATCCTTGGCCATCAATGCATCGACAGCCTGAACGATCCCGGCCATATCGCGATCGAGCAGAGCCTTCATCAGCCCGGCTTTGTTACCGAAATAGTACTTCACCAACGCCGAATTGAGCCCTGAGCGCAGCGAAAGTTCGGATAGCGAGATATCGACGATATCGCCCTCACGCATAATGTCCGACGCGGTCTGCAACAACAGCTCGCGCGCACCTGCGGGGACTTCCGTTTCAATCTGCTTGGCAGCTTCGCTCATTCGTAAGGTGGCTCCCCTCCCCACCATGGGTAGAAGTCCGGCATATCGCTAGAAACCCGTAGCGGAAAGGCTGGGGCGCGCTTTTCGAGAAAGCTTTGCACACCTTCCTTGGCATCCGCCCCTTTGGACAAACGGTAGATCGCCCGGCTATCGACCTTATGAGCCGCCATCGGGTGATCTCCCGATGGCACCCGCCAGAGCATTGCGCGGGTCATCGCGACCGATACGGCCGAGGTGTTGTCGGCAATCTCACGCGCCAGGCCGCGCGCCGCGTCGATCAGCTCGCCCTGCGGATGGACCGATCGGATCAGCCCGCCACGCAGTGCTTCCTGCGCGTCAAAAATCCGTCCGGTCATGCACCATTCCAGCGCCTGATTGACCCCGACGATCTTGGGTAGGAACCAGCTTGAGCAGGCCTCTGGCACAATCCCGCGTTTGGCGAAGACAAAGCCATAGCGGGCGTTATCGCTGGCGAGGCGCATATCCATCGGCAGCTGCATGGTGATGCCAACGCCCACCGCCGCGCCGTTGCAGGCTGAGATCAGGGGTTTCTTCGATTGATAAAGCCGCAGCGTCAGCAAGCCGCCGCCATCGCGAACGCGCGGGTCTGATAGATCGGTCACCGGCTCACCGCTGGAAAAGACCGCGCGGCCATCGTCCGGGGTAAGGTCCGCCCCAGCGCAGAATGCCCGCTCCCCTGCCCCTGTAAAGATCACCGCCCGCACCGCGTCATCGGCATCGGTCCGGTCCATCGCATTGATGATTTCATTCATCATCGTGCCGGTGAAGGCGTTCATCTTCTCCGGCCGGTTGAGTGTCAGCGTGGCAATGCCTTCGCTGATGTGAAGGTCGATCTGCGAATAGCCCATGCTGTCTTTCTCCCGGGGAGGGTTGGCCGGACGCCGTCATGGGCGTCCGGTCCAATCAATCTACTTATCTGGGCGCCATGCGAATGCCGCCATCAAGACGAACGTCCTCGCCGTTGAAATAGCCGTTTTCGATCATGCACATGGCAAGATTGGCATACTCCGGCGGGCTACCGAGACGCTTGGGATTGAGCACCGAAGCGCCCAATGCATCACGCACCGGTTGCGGTGCGCCCGCCAGCAGCGGGGTGTCGAAAATGCCCGGCAGGATCGTGTTGACCCGGATGTTTTCGCTGGCGAGATCGCGCGCGATCGGCAAGGTCATGCCGACTACGCCGCCCTTCGATGCCGAATAGGCGGCCTGGCCCATCTGGCCGTCTTCAGCTGCGACCGATGCCGTGTTGACGATCGCACCGCGTTCGCCATCTTCCATCGGATCGAGCGTCAGCATGCCCGCGGCCGACTTGGCAATGCAGCGGAAAGTGCCGACCAGGTTGATCTGGATGATCCAGTTAAAGGCATCCATCGGGAAATGCTTGATCGAGCCATCGGTCTTGCTGCGGCTGGCGGTCTTGATCGCATTGCCGGTGCCGGCGCAGTTGACCAGAATGCGTTCCTGCCCATGGGCTTCGCGGGCCTTGGCAAAGGCGGCATCAACGCTGGCGTCGTCGGTGACGTTGCATTCGCAGAAAATTCCGCCGATTTCCTCAGCAACGGCCTTGCCCTTTTCCTCCTGCAGATCGAACAGCGCGACCTTGACGCCCTTTGCAGCAAGCGCGCGGGCAGTAGCGGCACCAAGGCCGGAAGCTCCGCCGGTGACGACTGCGGCGACAGTGTTATCGAGTTTCATTTTGCAGATTCTCCGTTCAATCAGACCATTTCGACAATCGTGACGTTGGCGACACCGCCGCCTTCGCACATTGTCTGCAAACCATATTTGCCGCCGCGCGCCTTCAATGCGTGGAGCAGCGTTGCCATCAGCTTGGTGCCCGAGGCGCCCAGCGGGTGGCCCAGCGCAATCGCACCGCCGTTGACGTTAAGGCGATCGGGATCGGCACCGGTGTGCTTCAGCCAGGCCATCGGCACCGGAGCAAACGCCTCGTTCACTTCGTATAGATCGATATCGCCGATGCTGAGGCCCGAGCGGGCCAGCGCCTTGTCGGTCGCGAACAGCGGTTCTTCGAGCATGATCACCGGATCACCGGCGGTCACGGTCAAGGTGTGAACCCGCGCCATCGGGGTCAGGTTGTAACGCTTGAGCGCGGCTTCCGAAACGACCAACGCCGCTGACGAGCCATCGCAGATCTGGCTGGAGCTGGCGGCAGTCAGCGTGCCGCCCTCGGCCAGCAGCTTGACCCCGGCAATGCTTTCCAGCGTCGCGTCAAACCGGATGCCTTCGTCCTGGGTGTGCCAGGCCATGCCTTCGGGGGTTTCGATCTCGATCGGCACGATCTCGTCCTTGAACGCCCCGGCATTCACCGCCGCAATTGCCTTCAGGTGGCTATTGTAAGCAAAGGCATCGAGCTGATCCTTGGTGAAGCCATGCTTCTTGACGATCATTTCGGCGCCCATGAACTGCGACCACATGATCCCGGGATACTTGGCTTCAAGTCCCGGCGACTTGTAAGTGCCCAGACCTTCCTTCGCGTGGAACATCGCGGTTGAGCCCATCGGCACCCGGCTCATGCTTTCGATCCCGGCGGCGATCACCACGTCCTGCGTGCCGCTCATCACGGCTTGCGCTGCAAACTGGATCGCCTGCTGCGATGATCCGCACTGACGGTCGATCGTGACGGCAGGCGTCGATTCCGGCAGCAGCTTCGATGCGAGCACAGCATTGCGGCCAACCTGCCCGGCCTGCTGGCCACCCTGGCTGACGCAGCCCATGATCACATCTTCGACAGCAGCGGGATCAACCCCGGTCCGCGCCACGAGGGCGTCCATTGTGTTAGCTGCGAGGTCGACCGGATGCACGCCTGCCAGCCGTCCGCCACGCCGTCCACCAGCGGTCCGCACCGCGTCGACAATATAGGCTGTTGCCATGATCTTCGATTCCTTCTGACAATTCATTTAATCGATCGATTAAGGGGGCGCACAGCCAGCGTCAAGCGCCGCTGCCCTGCTGTGGCAAAATCACCACAAGGCCCAATGAAAAATTTCACAGTCCTTTTCAACAATTGCCACGTTGCGACACATCAAGCAGGGAGGTCGAATCCGGCTTCTTTCAGGAGCCTGCACGGCAATGGCACATTCTTGTCATAAGCCAATCCATCAGCACCATCCCGAAAACGGGAAAAGGGTCTAAGGGGCAAAACAATGAAATCGTTCCGTAAGTCTGCCTTATCAACCACCACTTGCCTGGCAACTGCCGCGATTATCGCGCTCGCCACCAGCACCGCCGCTCAGGCGCAAGACGCTGCTCCAGCTGATTCGGCTGAGGCCTGCGCTGATGCCAATGCCAATGGCGTGTGTGACTCGAACGAAAAGGGCGACATTGTCGTTACCGGTTCGCGCGTTCGCCGTGACGAGTATTCGGCGATCGAGCCGGTTACTGTGGTTACCGCCAATGAAATCACCCAGTCGGGCTTTAACAGCGCCAGCGACGCGCTGCAGAGCACCGAAGTGACGCAGGGTTCGGCCCAGATCAACAACTACTACGGCGGTTTCGTAACCAACGGCGGCACCGGCGTTAACACGCTCGGCCTGCGCGGCCTCGGCCCTGCGCGTACGCTCGTTCTGCTGAACGGCCGCCGGATCGCTCCCGCTGGTACGCGCGGTGCGGTTCTTGCCGCTGACCTTAACGTTCTGCCGACCGCGATTATTGACCGGATCGAAATTCTGAAGGCCGGCGCATCGTCAGTCTATGGCTCGGACGCAGTTGCCGGCGTTGTTAACGTCGTGACCGACAACAAGATCCGCGGCGTAACGATCGAAGG
>JAGNTK010000039.1 GCA_017987575.1 Novosphingobium sp.
GTTTTGCAGGACACCAACGACATCAAGGCCGGCGATATGCTCGAAGTCTTTGAAGTCGAGGAGCGTGAACGCACCCTGTGAGCGACCTGACCGAAACCCGCGGGGCCCATGCCCACCTGATGGGCACGCAATATGTGTCCTTCGACCGCGAAAGCGAGACGATCACCATGCGCTTCACCGCGCCGGAAAGCTTCGTCTCGCCGCGCGGTTCGGTTCAGGGCGGGCTGGTCGCCGGGTTTCTGGATGAGGCGATGGGCTGGGCCCATGTGATCGCGACTGAAGGGGCCGAAGCGCCGCTCAATCTCGATATCAACATGACCTTGCTAAAGCCGGTCCTGCCCGGTCCCTTGCTAGCCAAGGGGCGGGTCGTGCGGCGCGGCAAGCGGGTGATCTTTCTGGAAGGCGAGCTGTTTGATGAGAGTGGAGCCGTACTGGCCCGCTCCACTTCGACCGCGATCCCCACCCCCCGGCCGAGTGACCAAGGGTGAGCGCGCGGACATCTGTCTGCCACCGGCTGGCGGGCTGACCCGTCGATGCCGCGCTACGTCGCCTTTTTCGGATCAATCAATGTCGGCGGCAACCGGCTTACCATGGCTGACCTGCGCTGGGCTTTCGAGCGCGAAGGGCTGGGGCAGGTCGAGACGGTGGTGGCCAGCGGCAATGTGCTGTTCGACTATGACGAACGGCCGAGCGACGGGCTGGAAGACCTGCTGGCGCATATGATGGCCGAACGGTTCGAGATCGAGAGCTTCGTCGCGGTGCGCAATCGTGATGAACTGGCTGCCGCAATCAGCGGCAATCCCTTTGCCGCCGATGGCGTGGAAAATCTGGTCCACACCCAGTTCCTCGGGAGCCAACCCAGCCAGGCGCAGTTTGACGATCTGCTGAGCGCCTATGCCGGACGCGGGCCGGAAAGGCTCGCGCTGGGGGACCGCGCGCTCTATATCGATTTTGTTGATGGCGCGGGCAACTCGCGGTTGACCGGACCGTTCATCGAACGCCGGCTCGGCAGCAAGGGCACCGCGCGCAACATCCGTTCGCTGCGGCGAATTCTGGACAAGATGGACGAAGTGTAATGGCCGTGCCCGCTGTAACCCCGGAAACCCGCTCGGTTCGCCTGCTCAAGGTGGGCGAACAAGTGCGCCATGTCATGGCCGAGCTCTTGGCGCGGCAAGAGGTCCACGATGACGTGCTGACCTCGCACACCGTCAGCGTCACCGAAGTGCGGATGAGCCCGGATCTGCGCCACGCGACGGTGTTCATCAAATCGCTGCTCGGCAGCGACGAGGACGTGGTGCTGAAGGCGCTGCGGACCAACACCGCCTATTTCCAGAAGGAAGTGGCCGGGCGGCTCAAGCTGCGGTTTGCCGCCAAGCTCAAGTTTCTGCCCGACGAAAGCTTTGATGAAGCGAGCCGGATTGAGGCTTTGTTGGCCGATCCCAAGGTCCAGCGCGATTTGGGTGAGGACTAACCCGGCACCAGCCGCGCCTGAATTGTGATCGCCACCTTTTTGCCAACGATCACGCTGTACGACGTCATGCCGAAATCCTTGCGGTTGATCGCGGTGGTGGCAGTCAGCTGGATCGGTTCGCGGCCCGTGGCCTTGGCTGGAAGATCGCGAAAGGTCACCGCCAGCACTGCCGGACGGGTCACGCCGCGCGCGGTGATCTGGCCATCGACCCGCGCAGTCAGCGGTCCGGTCATCACCATCCGGCGGCCCGAAAAGCGCACAGTGGGATGGTTGGTGACATCGAAAAAGGCTTTGCTCTTGAGATAGGCCGTATCGGTCTTGCTGCCGGCGGTCATTGCCCGGGCATCGAGCTCAACATCAAGGTCGATCGCATCGAGCCGGTCTGGTGACAGCCGGATCGAACCGCGCATTGCAGGAAAGCGGGCGGTCTTGCTGCCGAGACCCAGATACGAAACCCGCGCACTGACAGTCGATCCAGCACCATCGAGCTGATAGCGATAGACCGGGCCTGCCGCGGCAACGGCCAGCAGCAGGGGCAGGGTGATGGCAAAGCGACCGCAGTTCATTCTACCTGGCGGAGTGGCGTTCCACAGCCGTGCTGTCAATCGCACTGGTCTTTTGGGCATGAACGCTTATCTCCAGCCGCGATGGCCAAGCTCTATTTCTACTATGCCAGCATGAACGCAGGCAAATCGACCACGCTGTTGCAGGCCGATTTCAATTACCGCGAACGCGGCATGGCAACCATGCTGTGGACCGCGGCGCTCGACAATCGCTGCGATCATCAGGCGATCGAGAGCCGGATTGGCCTCGGCGCCGATGCTCACCGCTTTGATGCCAGCACTGACCTATGGGAGCGGATCGAAGCGGCCCACCGGGTGGAGCCGCTGGCCTGTGTGCTGGTCGATGAGGCGCAATTTCTAACCGAGGCACAGGTCTGGCAGCTCGCTCGGCTAGCCGACGAGGCGAAGATTCCGGTACTTTGCTATGGCCTGCGGACCGACTTTCAGGGCGAGCTGTTCCCCGGCGCCAAGGTGCTGCTGGGGATCGCGGATTCGCTGGTTGAACTGAAGGCGGTCTGCCACTGCGGCCGCAAATCGACAATGAATCTGCGGGTCGATGCCTCTGGCGCGGCCGTGCAAGAAGGCGCGCAGACCGAAATCGGCGGGAATGACCGCTATGTGGCCTTGTGCCGTAAGCATTTTGTGGAGGCTTTGGGCCGATGCTAGATCTAAGCAATCCGATAATAAAGGCGGCGGTCCTGATCATCCCACTGATCATCGCGATCGTCTTTCACGAGGTGGCCCACGGCTGGACTGCCCGGGCCCTTGGCGATTCCACGGCAGCGAAAATGGGGCGACTCACGCTCAACCCGATCAAACACGTCGATCCGTTCGGCACAATAATTGTGCCTGGAATGCTGATGCTGGTCGGAGGGCCGGTGTTCGGTTGGGCCAAGCCGGTGCCAGTGATCAAAGGCCGTCTGCGCAATCCGCGCCGTGACATGATGCTGGTGGCGGCTGCTGGGCCGGGCAGCAATCTGGTGATGGCCGGGATCGGAGCCATTGTTCTTGGACTGTTAGCGCCGCCAGCCATGTTGGCTGCACGGGACATGCAGGAAGTCGTCTGGGCTTTTTCTCCTTATGGAATAGCTGCCGAATTTATTGCCGCGATGCTGCTCATGTTCATCCTGATCAATGTGTTCCTCGCGCTGTTCAATCTGCTGCCGATCCCGCCGTTTGATGGCGGACACATCGTCGAAGGGCTGCTTCCGTCAAGGCTCGCCGCGCAGTATGCCGGGATGCACAGCAAGGCGCTGCTGATCATGATCCTGCTGATCGTGGTGCTGCCGTGGATCTCACCCAGCCTCAACATCGTTGGCTATCTGGTCAGCCCGGCGGTGGGTTGGCTCAATGGGCTCTACATGGGCCTTGTCTGGAACTTGGCCGGGGGCTGAGCCATGCCCCACGGCTGGATCATTCTCGACAAGCCGCTGGGGCTTGGTTCGACCCAGGCGGTCAGCGCGGTCAAGCGGGTTTGCCGCGAGGCCGGGCTGGGCAAGGTCAAGGTTGGCCATGGCGGCACGCTCGATCCGCTGGCCACCGGGGTCTTGCCGATTGCGCTGGGTGAGGCGACCAAGCTGACCGGGCGGATGCTGAATGGCGACAAGACCTATGCCTTTACGGTCGCTTTCGGGGTTCAGACCGATACGCTCGACCTTGAAGGCAAGGTTGTGGCGGAAAGTCCGGTGCGCCCGACCCTGGCCGAGATCGAAGCGGTGTTGCCGCGCTTTACCGGGCCGATCGAGCAGGTGCCGCCGGCTTACTCGGCGTTGAAGGTCGATGGCCAGCGGGCCTATGATCTGGCGCGGGCGGGGGAGGCGGTTGAGTTGGCGGGGCGTAGTGTGACGGTGCATTCGCTCACACTCTTGCTCTCTCCCCTTGCGGGAGAGGATAGCGCAGCTCGCTCGCAAAGCGAGCTAGCGCAGCTTGGAGAGGGGGGCGGCAAAGCGCGGGGGCGAAACCCCTCTCCAACTCCGCCTAGGCAACAAGTTGCCAAGTCTTCGTATCCTCTCCCGCAAGGGGAGAGGGTAGAGAGCATCACCCTGATCGCCCACGTCTCCAAAGGCACCTACATCCGCAGTCTCGCCCGCGACATTGCGCTGGCGCTTGGTACGGTCGGTCATGTCACCATCTTGCGCCGAACCAAGGCCGGGCCGTTCACGCTGGATCAGGCGATTTCACTGGACAATTGGAACGAAGTGGGTAAGGGCGCGCCACTTGAGAACGTACTCTTGCCGCTGGAGGCAGGGCTGGACGACATCCCGGCTCTAACCCTCAGCCCGGAACAGGCAAGCATGGTCCGACAGGGCCGGGTTCTGACCGGGCTGCCCCAGACGAACGGGCTTTACTGGGCGAGGGCGGGCAATGTGCCCACCGCGCTGATGGAGATTTTCTCCGGTGAAGCCAAGGTCGTTCGGGGTTTCAACCTTCCCGATGTCGCGGAGTAAAAAGAATGTCGGTTTCGCCCGAGAAAAAAGCTGAGATCATCGCGGACAACGCCCAGGGCAAGGGTGATACGGGTTCGCCCGAAGTCCAGGTCGCGATCCTGACCAGCCGCATCAACACGCTGCAGGGTCACTTCAAGGACCACCACAAGGACAACCATTCACGCCGGGGCCTGTTGACCATGGTCAACAAGCGTCGCAGCCTGCTTGATTACCTCAAGCGCAAGGATGTGGCCCGCTACAACGCGCTCATCGCCAAGCTTGGTCTGCGCAAATAATCACCGGAGGCGGCCCCATCAGCGGGCCGCTTCTTGTTTCTGGACTTCGCACGCAATGAGGCGGCGGGGCCAGTGAAGGGGGGCGCAAAAACGCGCTCCGACCGGGCCGGAACGGCATCTCCGGCAAGAGGCCCCGTGCCGCAATATGGCGCCCACGGGTTCACAAGGAAAACTACATGTTCGACGTTAAAACCGTATCGATGGAGTGGGGCGGCAAGACCCTCACTCTGGAAACCGGCCGCATTGCCCGTCAGGCAGACGGCGCGGTCCTCGCCACCTATGGCGAAACTGTTGTGCTCTGCGCCGTCACGGCCGCCAAGAGCGTCAAGGAAGGCCAGGACTTCTTCCCGCTGACCGTCCACTATCAGGAAAAATTCTTCGCCGCCGGGCGCATCCCGGGCGGCTTCTTCAAGCGTGAACGCGGCGCGACCGAAAAGGAAACGCTGGTTTCCCGCCTGATCGACCGTCCGGTTCGTCCGCTGTTCCCCGAAGGCTTCTACAACGAAATCAACGTCATCGCTCAGGTGCTGTCGTTCGATGGCGAAATCGAGCCTGATGTTCTGGCGATGATCGCAGCTTCGGCCGCGCTGACCATTTCGGGCGTTCCGTTCATGGGCCCGATCGGCGCTGCGCGCGTTGGTTATGTCGATGGCGAATACACTCTCAACCCCAAGCAGGAAGTGGCCGCTGCTGGCGACCTCGATCTGGTTGTGGCCGCCACCGGCAATGCCGTGATGATGGTTGAATCGCAGGCTCGCGAACTGAGCGAAGAAGTGATGCTCGGCGCCGTGCTGTTCGCGCACGACGAGTGCAAGAAGGTCTGCAACCTGATCATCGATCTGGCTGAAAAGGCTGCCAAGGAACCTTGGGACGTTGCCGTTTCGGATAACAGCGCGATCAAGGACCAACTCAAGAAGCTGATCGGCAAGGACATCGCCGCCGCCTACAAGCTGACCGACAAGTCGGAACGCTCGAACGCGCTGAACCTCGCCCGTGCCAAGGCCAAGGAAGCCTTCGCCAGCGAAGACGCGCAGACCCAAATGGTTGCGATGAAGTCGGTCAAGAAGGTCGAAGGCGACATCGTTCGCGGTGCGATCATCGCCGGCGAAAAGCGCATCGATGGCCGCTCCACCACCCAGGTCCGCCCGATCGAAGCGATGGTCGGCTTCCTGCCGCGCACCCACGGTTCGGCGCTGTTCACCCGCGGTGAAACGCAGGCGATCTGCACCACCACGCTGGGCACCCGCGAAAGCGAGCAGATGATCGACGGGCTGGAAGGCCTGACCTATTCGAACTTCATGCTGCACTATAACTTCCCGCCCTATTCGGTCGGTGAAGTGGGCCGTTTCGGGGCGCCGTCGCGTCGTGACACCGGCCACGGCAAGCTGGCATGGCGCGCCATGCAGGCCGTTCTGCCCAGCAAGGAAGACTTCCCCTACACGATCCGCGTTGTTTCGGACATCACCGAGTCCAACGGTTCGTCCTCGATGGCCACCGTTTGCGGTGGTTCGTTGTCGATGATGGACGCCGGCGTGCCGCTGACCCGCCCGGTTTCGGGTATCGCGATGGGGCTGATCCTCGAAGGCGACAAGTTCACCGTGCTGTCCGACATCCTGGGTGACGAAGATCACCTGGGTGACATGGACTTCAAGGTGGCTGGCACCAGCGAAGGCATCACCACGATGCAGATGGACATCAAGGTTGCCGGGATCACCCGCGAAATCTTCGAAGCCGCACTGCATCAGGCCAAGGACGGTCGCGCCCATATCCTGGGTGAAATGACCAAGGCTCTGGGCACCGCCCGGACCGAGCTGTCTGACTATGCGCCCCGGATCGAGACCATGCAGATCGACAAGTCGAAGATCCGCGAAGTCATCGGCACCGGCGGTAAGGTGATCCGCGAAATCGTCGCTGAAACCGGCGCCAAGGTCGACATCGATGACGAAGGCTTGATCAAGCTGTCGTCGTCCGATCCGGCCCAGATCGAAGCAGCCCGCGCCTGGATCCTCGGCATCGTCGAAGAAGCCGAAGTCGGCAAGATCTATGACGGCAAAGTTGTAACCATCGTTGATTTCGGCGCATTCGTGAACTTCATGGGCGGCAAGGACGGTCTGGTCCACGTCAGCGAAATGAAGAACGAGCGCGTTGAAAAGCCGACTGACGTGGTTTCCGAAGGTCAGGCCGTGAAGGTCAAGGTCCTCGAAATCGATCCGCGTGGAAAGGTTCGCCTTTCGATGCGCGTCGTCGATCAGGAAACCGGTGCCGAGCTGGAAGATACCCGTCCGGCCCGCGAACCGCGTGGCGATCGTCCGGGTGGTGATCGCGGCGATCGCCGTGGTCCGCGTTCGGGTGGCGGCGGCCGTGATGGCGGCCGTGACCGTGGTCCGCGCCGCGATGGCGGCGGTGATCGCGGCCCGCGCCGTGACGATGGTCCGGCACCGGATCACGTTCCGGCTTTCCTCAAGGGCGACGACTAAGTCTCAGCCTGAGAGCAAAAAAATGCAAAGGGGGTCGCCTAGGCGGCCCCCTTTTTGCTTGCGCTTTACCCGGCGAAAGCGGAATTCTGCGCCAAAGGAGACTTTCCAATGGCCCGCCAGTTTGCTTCGCCTGTGATCGCGCTTGGCGCGTTGTTGACCTCAACCGCAGCGCTCGCTTGTTCGGATATGGGCTGTGAGGGCGGGTTCAATCTGATCGGCAATCAGCAAAGTTGTCAGGGCCGGGCGATGTTGACCCCCGGCAATGACAGCCGGATCAACTTGCTGTTTCTGCTCAACGATCGTGGGGCACGCAGCACAGCTGGGATCACGCCGCCGCCTGGCGACGGTTATGACAGCCTCGGCACTGTGTTCTTCGATTGGCGCGGACTGCGGTCGACGCTTTATCCAACGAAGGAAGTTACGTGGGAACAGCGTGAAGCCGGCTATACCGGTTCGCGGTGCCAGAGCTTCGCAGCGGGAACCGCCGGGCTGACGGCGGCAATGGAAGCCAATCGCAGCTTACCGGCTGCGGAACGGACGGCGCTGCTCGCGGCCCGGGCCGGGGCGGAAGCGGTTTGCAAGACCGGCACCACCTATGAGCGGACGTCCAAGCCCAAGTCTGAGCAAGAGCCGCTGCCGGTTTATGGCCAATGGCCCGCCGTTTCGAGCGCTGCGGGCCGGGAATTTCTGGCTTATATGCAAGCCGCCGATGCTTTTTATGGGGAGGACTTCGAGACGGCCCGGCGGGGCTTTGCCGCCCTGTCAGGGGCAAGCGATCCGTGGGTCAAGGAAACCGCAGCCTACACCGTAGTGCGGGCCGAGTTCGCAGCAGCACAGGCTCCGGCGTTCAGCGAGTATGGCGATTTTGACAAAACGGACGGGATTGACCAGGCTGCGGTCAAGCGCGGAATGCAGGCGCTGTCGGCCTATCTTGGGGCCTATCCAAAGGGTCGCTACACGGCTTCGGCAGTCGGGCTGGTCCGGCGCGGGCTGTGGTTGATGGGGGACTATGCCCTGCTCGCCAAGACCTATGGCAAGCTGCTGGGAACGGTTGATCCGGCGCAGACCAGCGCGGTTGAGCTGATTCAGGAAATCGATAACAAGCTGCTGTTCAACCCAGCTGCCAAGGGCGCCGAACTGGACAGCGCGATGCTGCTGGGGGCGCAGGCGCTGGCGGCGATGCGCGACGAAAGCTATGGCACCGAAGCGGTCGGCAAGCCTGGCGTCACTGCCGCCGCGATCGATGCGCTGGGGCCCAAGCTGGCCGGCCATCCAGACCTATTCTCCTACCTGCAAGCGACCCATGCGTTCTACTATGCCCGTGACTATCGGCGCGTCTTGCAACTGATCCCCGATGATGCCCGGCGCACCAGCCACACCAACCTCAGCTTCAGCCGCCAGATGCTGCGCGGCATGGCGCTTGCGGCACTCAAGGACCGCAATGAGGCCGGGTTCTGGCAGGAACTGATCCCGAACGTGAAGGGCCTGTGGCAGCGGCCCCTGGCGGAACTGGGCTTGGCGATGAGCTGGGAGCGCAGTGGTAAGCTCGACGCGGTGTTTGCCGCCGGATCGCCTGTGACCGATCCATCGATCCGTTCCGGCTTGATCCACAATTCGGCTGGGCCAGCTTTGCTGCGGACAATCGTTCGCGCGCCGGTAAATACCCCGACCGAGCGCGATGCGGCGCTTTACACTCTGCTCACCGAGCAGCTGGTGCGCGGGCAATACGCCGCCTTTGGCAGCGACGTGAAGCTGCCGCTGGCCAAGCCTACCGGGCGGGCGATGATCTTTACCAGCGGCAAAGTCTCCGATGGTGGATACGCTTGCGCGCCAATCGCCGTAACCGTCGCGGCGCTGGCGAAGAACCCCAAGGACGTGGCGGGTCGGCTGTGTGTAGGGGACTTCTTCCGCCTGCATGGGCTCGACTACATGCATGGCCAATATGACCCGCGGCCAAAGCCGGATGAACTGGGCGGCTTTGCGGCAGGCTTTTCTGGCAAGCGCAACTTCCGCAGCGAATTCTATACCGCGATTGCCGCCGATCCCGCAGCCAAGCCGAACGACAGGGCCTATGCGCTTTACCGTGCCGTGATGTGCTATGCGCCGAGCGCCATGAACGACTGCGGCGGCGCGGACGTGTCCAAGAGCCAGCGCAAGGCCTGGTTCGATCAGCTTAAGCGCGATTACCCGCAAAGCCCTTGGGCCAAGAAGCTGCGCTATTACTGGTGAGAGCGGCGGGGCTTGCGTTGACACTGGTGCTGGCGGCCTGCGCGCCGGGTGCGGAGCGGCGGGTCGATGCTGCGGACTATGACGCCTTTTTCCTGTGGGCCGGGGTAAAGCCGCAACCAGTGCTGGACCGGGCCAAGACGCTGTATCTGCTGGCAGGCGAAGTGCGGCGCGATGGGGGTTATCATCCGCTGCGGGCGGTGCCGAAAATTGCGCAGGGCGAAGTCTGGCTGGTGGTCCGGGCGCAAAGCCTTGAATGGGCACCGGGGGTAGAGGCGCGGGTGCTAGCTGATTTGGCGCGTTGGCAAGCGGCCGGAAACCGGGTGACAGGTCTGCAGATTGATTTCGACTCCTCAACCAAGGGCCTTGATCATTATGCGCGTTTTCTCAAAGACGTGCGTGGGAAACTTGATCCCCGATTCAAGCTTTCTACAACAGGACTGATGGATTGGAGCGCCCATGCCGATCCTGCTGCATTGGCCGGCCTGACCGGGGTGGTCGATGAAGTGGTGGTGCAAAGTTATCAGGGCCGCGAAACGATCCCGGGGTACGAACGCTATCTGGCCAGACTGGCCCGGGTGCCGGTGCCGCATAAAGTGGCCCTGGTTCAAGGCGGGGTTTGGCGCGAGCCAGCCGCGTTGAAGAACGATCCGCTGTTTCGCGGCTATGTGGTGTTTCTGGTCAACCCGAACTGATCAGGCGGCGGCGTCCAGTTGCGGGGGCGCACAATCGTCTTTCGATGCCAGTTCGATCCGGTTTCTGCCATTCAGTTTAGCTCGGTACAGCGCCGTGTCCGCCGCCCGCAAAGCGGTGCGCGGATCACCGCAAGCGAATACGTCAGCTATCCCGGCTGAAAAGGTCACCTGACCAAATGGTTGATCGTTGGCGCGGTTGACCAGCCGACGATCGGCCAAAGCCTCTCGCAGGCTGTCCAGCTTAGCCTGCGCTTCGGCCAGGGTTTGTCCCCGGAACAGCATGACAAATTCCTCGCCGCCATGGCGGGCAACGTGGCAGCTATCGTTGGTGATCCGGGCAAGGCTGTCGGCCACCAGTTTGAGCACGCGGTCGCCGGCTTCATGCCCGTGGGTGTCGTTGATCCGCTTGAAGTGATCAATGTCACAGAAGGCAACGCATAGCACTTCGGTGCTGGCCCGGGCTAGGCGGTACGATTCTTCAAACAATGTCTCAAACGCCCGGCGATTCGGCAGGCCGGTCAGGTGGTCCTCCTCGGCGCTGCGGCGGGCTTCATCAAGCCGGCGGCGCAAGGCGCGGGTCTGGGCCTCGCTCCGCAGCATCTGCTTTTCGATTTCACGGGTGCGGCGCATCATCACTTTGGCGATTGAGGCGAGCTCTGAAATCACTTCGCCCGCCTTGGTCACCTGTTCCAGTTCGCCGACGTGCTCCTCGAGCGCGGAATGATACTGGCTGGTGGCGCTGTGGGCATCGTGGCTGGTTTTGGCGAATTCGTCGATCGAGCTTTCCAGCCGTTGCATCAAGTCCGCCAATTGCGAAACATCGTCGGCATTGGCCCCGCCCAGCGCTTCTTCAAGCCATTCGGCAGTCACTGGCAGGCGTTGCTGCAACTGACGGTCGATCGTGCGCACCACCTGGCTATCGGCGCCGCTCAGGTAGTTCCAAGCGATGATCAGTGTCTGTGCGTTTACCGGCAGTTTATGGGCGCCCAGAAAGGCACCGATTTCGCCTACCTGACGCTGCTGCGGCGTGGCCTGTCTCTCAGGTGCAGTCGAGGCGACCTTGGGGTCGGGACCATCGGCTGCAGGCCGAGACCCAAGTCCGAGCCAGCCGAGCAGTCCGCTATGCGAACGGACGAAATTGGGATCATGAGCAGTCATGCCATGGTTAACGGCATGACTGCGCAGATATTAAGGCCGGATCAGCGGATCAGCGGACCCGCGGCCCGCCGAACGGCAGCGGCGGGGGCGGGCGGCGATGGCCGCGCGGCAACTGCGCCTGATAGGCCCGGCCGCAATGATCTACGCAGTAAGGGAAGCCGGGGTTCACCTTTTCACCACAGAAGTGAAAGTCCGCTTCACCAGGGTGGCCCATCGGCCAACGGCAAATTCGGTCGTTCAATTCCAGCAGGCTGGTCTTGTCGGCCATTTCCGGACTGGGCTTGGCCGGAACCAGGCGGCGCGGCGGCGCGGGCGGGATCGGAGCCTGCTGATCGCCCGGGCCCTGACGCAGGAACCCGCCGGGGCCAACCGAAACGATGCGCGGGCCGGGAGGCGGGGTTGGGGCTGGCATGACGCCGCCGATCGGCGCCGCAGCAGGCGCTGCCGTAACCGGGCGAGCTGGCGCAGCGGCACGCGGAGCAGGCGCCGGACGGGGCGCAGCTTCGGCCCTCGCTGCCTTGGGTGCTGGCGCAGCGGCTTCTTTCTCGTTGGGCTTGACCGGGCTCGGCCGGGCTTTCAGCCCCAGCCGATGCGCCTTGCCGATCACGGCATTGCGGCTGACCCCGCCGAGGTCTTCGGCAATCTGGCTGGCGGTGGCGCCGCCTTCCCACATCTTGGTCAGCTTTTCGATCCGTTCGTCGGTCCAGCTCATGCGTAACTTTCCTCAGCGGCCTGGCGCCGCGTTCTTGCCATTGGTGCAGGCTGCGGATAGTCGCCGTAGCATGGCCAATCAACCTTTTCCCACCCCTGAAAACCCAATCAGCCCCGCTTCCAACAATGGTGCGGGGCCAGCCAGCTTTCCGGCGCAGGGGGTGCCCCATTTCACCGGATTGAACCGGCTGGGGCTGTGGACCCTCTATATGAAGGAGGTCCGCCGTTTTTTCAAGGTCCAGACGCAGACGATCTGGGCCCCGGCGATGACCACCTTGCTGTTTTTGGTGATATTCAGTGTGGCGATGGGCCGGTCAGAGCGGCTGATTCTGGGGGTCAATTTTGCCACTTTCGTCGCGCCGGGACTGATCGTGATGGGGATGATGCAGAACGCCTTTGCCAATTCCAGCTTCAGTTTCCTAGCCGGCAAGATTCAGGGCACGATCATTGACTATCTGATGCCGCCGCTGTCCGAAGGCGAACTGATGCTCGGCCTGATCGGTGCGGCGGTGACGCGCGCGGTGATGGTTGGCCTCGCGGTTTATGCCGCGATGCTGCTTTGGCCGGGCGTACATCTGACGCTGGCGCACCCTTGGGCAGTGGCCTGGTTCGGGCTGATGGGATCGGTGATGCTGGCGCTGGCAGGCCTGCTGGTTTCGCAATGGGCCGAAAAATTCGACCATCTGGCTGCCGCCACCAATTTTGTGATCGCCCCGCTCTCGCTGCTGTCGGGCACTTTCTATGTGATCGACAATCTTTCACCTCTGTTCCAGTCCATCAGCCGTCTCAACCCGTTTTTCTACGTCATCTCCGGCTTCCGCTTCGGCTTTCTGGGGCAGAGCGATATCGGCAGCACCAATCAAGCCGTGCTGAACGGCGCGGTCGGGCTCGGCGTGCTCAATCTGGTGCTGGGGGTGGGGCTCTATTTCCTGCTGCGCAGCGGCTGGAAGCTGAAGAGCTAAGCGGTGCGTGGGAGCTGTTGGGGGCTAACGCTCCTGCCATCCCAGCTCACTGTTCAGGCTAGGTTTAGCGCTTTCTCCATAGGCTCTTGGTCTATCTGCCAAGACTGACCTTGGCAGTACCGCAGACTGTTTGCCCGTCGTGTCGGCATGCGTGAATTGGGGGAGCTATGATGAAACTGTTTCGGCTTGGTTTGATCAGCTTTCTTGGAGCGGTAATGTTTTGGCCGATCGCGGCCACTGCGCAAACATTTGTGTGCCCAAGCGGACCTGGTCCGGGTGAGCGCCAGGTTGGCGTGACAGGCGGTTCGGGCGGCGTCGCCGTAATTCCGATTTGCGCCTCTAATGGCGAAGAGGACTCGTCCGATTACGAGAGCGTCGAACCCCGCGGGCCGGAATGGGACACCCGCTGGGGCGCCATCGCCAGAGGCAAGGCTGGCGGATGGGGTGCCGTGGGCGATATGCTCAGCGAAAAAAGCGCGGCGGCGGCTGCTTTAAAGCAATGCAAGGCCACCGCGTCGACCAAGGTTGCCGACTGCAAAGTGACGATCACTTACTACAATCAATGCGTTGTCTATGTTTGGGGATCTGCCGGCGGCGTCTCTTCGTCCGCTATCGATATTCCAACCGCGAATGAGCGGGCGATGGCGCGTTGCCGTGAGACATCAAGCGATTGTGAACTGCTCTATAGCAACTGCAGTTATGGGCGGCAGATCAACTGATCCGGCCAAACAGAAGTGCTTCCACGCTGACCTGTTCTGATCATTTTGGGACCAATAGAGCCGCTTAGTGCGTCATGCTCCGCCGCAATGGATAGCGGCCGCCGTCGAAGTCTTCGAACAGTTCGGGCAGGCCGGGATGATCGACCGGGCCGCTATCGGCGTCGCCCAGCAGGTTTTGCTGGCTGACATAGGCGATGTAGCTGGAATCAGCGTTTTCGGCGAGCAGGTGGTAAAACGGCTGTTCGCGGCTGGGGCGGACTTCCTTGGGGATCGATTCGTACCATTCTTCCGAATTGGCGAAGACCGGATCGATATCGTAAACCACGCCGCGAAAATCGAACAGTTTGTGTCGCACGACATCGCCGATGCCGAACCGGGCACGGGCTCGGCGCGGCGCATCGATATCGCGGCCAGCCTGCGGAGAAAAGAACGATGCACGGTCCATAGACAGCAATATAGGCGTTTGCGGCGGCGAAACAACGCCCTGTCGCGGGCGGTCCCCCGAATTTGCCGCGCAAGGTCCGTTCAAAGGGCTTGGCAAGCGCCGCGCCATCGGCTAACCGCGCGGCTCTTCGACCGGTCCAGGCTCTTTCGGGGGCCACCGATCACTTCTGCGGAGAGGTGGCAGAGAGGTCGAATGCGCTGCACTCGAAATGCAGTGTACGGGTAACCGTACCGTGGGTTCGAATCCCACCCTCTCCGCCAGCTATACCATCCCAGGAAAGCCCGATTGATCCCGGAAGGGCGCACATTTCTGCGGTTTTTAGAGCTTGATCACGCTTTCGATGTTCTTATACTGTTCTCATTATTCTCCCTAAATCCGGCTTGGAGTGTGGGGGAGATTGTGGGGGCGGAACAGGATGATCGATCATGGGCCGGCTCACGCCACTGCAGATTCGAAACCTCAAGGAACCCGGGCGTTACAACGATGGCGACGGTCTGTTCCTGGAACTGACGGGACAGAACAAGGGCAACTGGCAGCTCCGGGCTACTGTGAACGGCAGGCGGCGCGATATCGGGCTCGGTTCGCTTGCGCTGGTGTCCTTGAAGGAAGCCCGCGATGCGGCCTTTCTACTGCGGCGTGACATCCAGCGCGGGATCGATCCGGTGGCGGAGCGCAAACGACGCAAGCTCGAGATCCTGACGTTCAAGGCAGCGGCCCTGCGCGTCCATGCCGAACAGAAGGCAAGCTGGAAGAACGGCAAGCACCAGGACCAGTGGATCACCACGCTGCAGAATTACGCCTTCCCGCTGTTGGGAAGCCGACAGGTCAACGATATCGAGGGACCGCTGATCCGCGAGGTGCTGCTGCCAATTTGGCTGACGAAGCCGGAGACTGCACGACGGGTCAAACAGCGGATCGGAGTTGTGCTCGACTGGGCCTATGCCAGCGGCATGCGACCGACCGAAGCACCGATGCGTTCGATTAGCCGTGTGCTGCCCAGGCAGCCCAAAAAGGACGGACACTTCGCCGCGATGCCGTACGAAGACGTGCCCGCGTTCAAGGCACATTTGCATGCCCGATTGAGCGCGCCGCGGCTGGCTCTGGAGTTCCTGATCCTGACCGCAACAAGGTCGGGAGAGGTACGCGGCGCTAAGTGGAACGAGATCGATCTGGAAGCCAAACTTTGGACCATCCCGGCTTCCAGAATGAAGGTCGGGAAGGAACATGTTGTCCCTCTTTCAGCCGCCGCGATCGACGTGTTGGAACGCGCCAGACAGTTCCACGCCCCGTGCAGCAATTTGCTCTTCCCGGGGCGCGATGTGCGCCGTCTGCTGTCCGACATGACGCTGCTCAAGATCCTGCGATACGCTGAGTTGCCCTTCACCGTGCACGGCTTCCGCTCAGCCTTCCGCGACTGGGCAGCGGAGCAAACCAGCTATCCCAGCGAGGTCGCAGAGGCGGCCCTCGCGCACACCGTTGCTAACAAGGTCGAAGCTGCCTATCGGCGCACCAACTACCTCGACAAGCGCCGTGTCATGATGGCCGATTGGGCAACGTTCTGTACCAATGTTCAGCCCCGACGATGTTCAATCTGACAAGCCATGCCGCTCCAACCGGCGCCGATAGGCATCGTGCGTTCGCTGCCTGAGCGTGCCATCCCCAAGGCTCGACAGGATCGCATCGAGCGCGACCGTGATGAACAGGTTCTGCCGCACCGGATCGAGCGCTGCCGGCCCCCTTCGCGACTGGTATTCGTCGCTCCACGCCTGGACCAGCAGGTCGCGGACGATGATGCTGACGGATACCTCAGACTCCTCCGCGCGTGACTTGATCCAGTCAGCAACCGGGAAGGGAATGTAGGCCTGGACCTTTGCAGAAACTGCCATGTTCGTGACTCCACGAGTCCCTTGCAAACATGGTTTGACCTTGCGGAAGGCAGAAAGAAGGATGGATCACTAGCGAAGCTCAGTCAATGCATGAAAGTTCATTACATTACAGCGTGATAGGCGCGGAATTCGCGCCCGCTACCTTGCCATATGATCCATGGATCATGGCCAATTCACGTCTGCATTTTCCCGAAAATTGCCATTTCGTATATAACAATCAATGCTTTATGATCCGCAGCCCACTGCGTTCGGTGTGCTTGTAAACCAACTCGGACGATGGGCCCGGCGCATTGTTTTTAAGTTGGTCGAAGGAATGAAAGCTCGAGGTAGTGGAGCAACAGCCCAGCGGCGATTGAGAATGTCCGATCCTGCCAACATTGGCCGCAGCTTGAAGGCGATCTTTGCATTGCCGAAAGCGGTCGCCGGTTCACTGGTTCCACGCCGATTTGGCCAACCTCTGGTTGCCCGTTTGAACCGCCCGGTAATCTGGACAAATCGGATAAGAATGCGGGCCGCAGAGTTGGCACGTGCGCTTGTATCAATCGAGAAACTCAACACGCCCGGAATCGAGATGGTAGTAGGCTCCAACCACCAGGAGCGAGCCAGCGTTCTGTGGTTCAAGCAAGGCGGGAGAGGCTTCTTCGCGCAGTTCCTTGACGACCTTGCGCACGTTGCACAGGGCGGCGGCGTTGCA
>JAGNTK010000154.1 GCA_017987575.1 Novosphingobium sp.
AGATAGCCGAGATGCAGGAGCACTGGCGCTTGCTCTATGTGGCGATGACCCGCGCGGAAGAGGCGCTGTTCATTGGCGGAGCGCTGAATGCCAAGGAAAAGGCGCCCAATCCGGATAGCTGGTATGCTCGGCTGGAGCCGCTGTTCGATGGCGATTGGCTGTACGATCCGCTGTGGGAAGGGGTCCGGAACCATGGCACCGCGCCTGCCATGGCGGCTCCGCACACTGCGGGCGCGGGCGGGCAATTGGCGCTGCTACCACCCTGGGTTGATCGGCCGGTTGCTGCCGAACCGCGGCCACCGCGGCCACTGGCACCATCGTCACTGGGCGAGGATGTGGCAAGCGATCCGCCCTATCCGGCGGGAGCCGGGGCTGCGGCTGCGCGGCGCGGGGTGCTGATGCACAAGTTGCTGGAACGTCTGCCCGAAGTCACTGTGGCTGAACGCAAAGCAGCAGCGGCGGCCTGGCTGGCGCGTTCGGCGGCGGATCTCGATGCACCGGCGCGGGCCGAGATGGCGGCAGCGGCGATCAAAGTACTGGAATTCAAGGGCTGGGCCGATCTCTTCGCCCCCGGCGCATTGGCCGAAGTGCCGATTGCCGCAACCGTTGGCGGACAGGTGATCGCGGGAACGATTGACCGGCTGTTGATCGAAGGGAACCGGATCCGCCTGGTCGATTTCAAGACCGCCCGCCGTCCGCCTGCTGCGCTGGACGAAGTGCCGGTTTCGATCCTGCGCCAGATGGCCGCCTATGCCGCCGCGCTTGAGGCGGCCTATCCGGGCCGCACTGTCGAGGCTGCGCTGCTTTATACGCAAGTGCCGATGCTGCTGGAAATTCCAGCCGAGCTGCTGGCTGTGCACAAGCCGACATTGTCCGCAGCGCAGTAAAGGTTTTTGATGCTGCCCGTTGCCAAGCGGCCAGCGCACCCTAGATTGGCAGCAAGACTTCAAAGGAGATTCCCGATGGCTACCAAAGCTGCAACCGATGCCAGTTTCGCCGCCGACGTGCTGAACAGTGACAAGCCTGTTCTGGTCGATTTCTGGGCCGAATGGTGCGGGCCCTGCAAGATGATCGGCCCGGCACTGGAAGAAATCAGTGATGAACTGGCAGACAAGGTCAACATCGTGAAGGTCGACATCATGGAGAACACCGATGTCTCCAGCCAGTATGGCGTGCAATCGATTCCGTTGATGATCCTGTTCAAGGATGGTCAGCCAGTCGCGCAGAAGCTGGGTGCCGCGCCGAAGAGCCAGCTCAAGGGCTGGCTGGAAAGCGTGCTCTAAAGCTGCGTCAGGCGCACGGCGAGGTCCTCCCACAGGGCCTCGCTGGCCGCGCCGATCAGGCCCGGCAGATGGGCTTCGTCGACGCGGTAAGCGCGCCCATCGGGGCGTGCCGCCTTGCCGCCGGCCTCATTGACAAACAACACCCCGGCGGCGTGATCCCAGGCCAGTGTACGCTCAAAAATCGAGACATCGTTCACCCCCAGCACCAGCCGGGGATACTGTTCGGCGGCGCAGCGCGGGATGTCGGTCAGCTGGTAATGCGGGGCGATGTGCGCCTTCATCGCTTCGCGCTTGTCCTGATCCATGAATACCAGTGAAATCGCGGCGATCGGCGGACTTATTCCGGTTGCGCGGGCGGTGATCCGCTCTTCACCAACAAAGGCGCCGGCCCCGCGATGGGCATGGCACAATCGTCCGGTCAGCGGATCCAGGATCCACCCGGCGATTGTCTCCCCCGCTTCGGCTAGTGCAATCATCACCCCGAACGGCGGCTTTCCTGCGGCAAAATTGTTGGTTCCATCGACCGGATCGATGATCCAGCACAGCGCATCGCCCAGCCGGTCGAGCAGCGCCGGATCGGCATGAGCGGCCTCCTCGCCAACAATTGCCGCATCGGGCAGCAGCTTCGCCAACCCCTCGGCCAGGATTAGCTCGGCTTCCTTGTCAGCGATAGTGACCACATCGTCGGCGGCCTTGGCGTCGATCTCGTGCGCGGCGAGCGACTGATAGCGCGGCAGGATCGCACGCGTTGCGGCGTCCTGCATCACGGCAAGGACCCCGGCGGTCAGGGCTTGGCTCAAGAGCGGTAATCCGCGTTGATCGAAATGTAGCCGTGGGTCAGATCGCAGGTCCAGACGGTGGCGCGGCCGGTGCCTAGACCCAGGTCGACCTCGATCGAGATGTCCTGACCTTTCAGGTGCGCGGCGACTGGCGCTTCGTCATAGTCGGCCAGCGGCTGCCCATCACGCGCGGCCCAGGTTCCGCCGAACCCGATCGATAACTTGTCACGGTCGGCTGGTTCGCCAGCTTTGCCGACCGCCATCACCACACGGCCCCAGTTGGCGTCCTCACCGGCGATCGCGGTTTTGACCAAGGGCGAGTTGGCGATGGCGAGGCCGACTTTGCGCGCACTTTCGTCCGAAACGGCGCCGCTGACGCTGATTGCTATGAATTTTTGCGCGCCTTCACCGTCGCGCACCACCAGATGGGCCAATTGCTGGCAGACATCGTGCAGCGCCGCGGCAAAGGCATCGGTGCCGGGGCTGTCAGTGCCGGTCAGTTCTGCATTGCCCGCAGCACCGGTGGCAAAGGCCAGAACGGTGTCGCTGGTCGAGGTGTCGCTATCGACGGTAATGCAGCTGAAGGTTTGGACATTGGCCGCGCTCAGCAGCTCCTGCAGAAACGCCGGGGCAATCGCGCAGTCGGTGAAGATATAGCCCAGCATTGTCGCCATATCAGGCGCGATCATCCCGCTGCCTTTAATGATCGAGGTGAGGGTGACGGTCTTGCCATCAACCACTGCCGTCGCCGTTGCGCCCTTGGCAAAGGTATCGGTGGTACCGATGGTGTTGGCGGCGTCCTCCCAGCCGCACGGTTCAGCCAGCAAAGCCGCTTCGATACCGGCCTTGGCCTTGTCCTTGGGTAGGGGCACACCGATCACCCCGGTGGAGCTGACGAATACCTGCTGCGCTGGGCAGCCCAGATGCGCCGATACCTGCGCCATGATCGCTTCCACCGCCTCGCGCCCGCGATAACCGGTGAAGGCGTTGGAATTCCCGGCATTGACCACCAGCGCCCGGGCTTTGCCCTGCTTGATCCCGTCGCGGCCCAGTTCGACTTCGGAAGAGCAGCAGACGTTGCGGGTAAACACTCCCGCCACCGCCGTGCCCTCTGCCAATTCGATATAGGTCAGATCGCAGCGGCCCCAATCCTTGTAACCGGCGCGCGCCACACGCAGCGCGACGCCACCAATTGGCGGCATGACGGGAAACGGGCGGGCGAGGGGTGATTGGGCTTCGGACATTGGCATCGCCTAGCGCCAGTACCACCCCACTGCAATCGGCAGTGCTACTTCCCGAGCCCGATCAGCGCCATCGGGCCAACCTTGTCCCTCGGCGTGATCTTCCATTCGAGGCGTTTGCCAGTCGGGCCAGTCTTGGGCCCTTCATCGGTGTTGTTGGCGAGGATCTCACCGTCGGTGGTCAGCACGAATCGGCCATCAACTTGCGGGAAATCGGGGATCTTGGCGGCTTCTTCCGGCGTGGCCTTGGCGCGTTCGGCAGCCGCCATCTGGGCGATGTTGCCGAACGGCATTCCGCCCATCCCTTCCTGCGCCTGAAGCGCCGGAGAATCGAGCCGGACCGAACCATCAGCGCGGCGGTTGAGCACGAAGAACGGGGTGATCTGCGGCATCTTCTCGATCGTCGGGAAGGCGAAATCGTGGCTCAGCTGGCCGGATACGGCGAAATCCACTTCGTAGAGCCCGTTGCCCTTGTAGACGACGCTCTTGAAACCAGCCTGACGGCGTAACCGCGCGGCGAGTTCCTCGGCGGCTTTGGGATCGCTGGGGTCGAGCCCGCCGAGCATCGCCTTCATCTGATCATTGTCCTTTTTGCGCTTTTCCGCATTGGCCGCGCGATCAGCTTCCCAACTGGCCCTGTCGGCTTCCTGCTCTTCCTTGGTGCAGGGGCGTTCTTTTTCCATGTTCTCGTCGCTGTAGCAGGCGGTGGGGATGTATGCCGCCTCTGCCTTGTCAGCCATGTCCATCAGGCCGGACAGGCCCAGCACAAATATCTCGCCCTTGTAGCTAAAACTGAAAGTGCCGCCTTTGCGCAGGTCGAGCGCCGCATCGAACTTGCCCGGGGTGACGAAACAAGCCGCCAGCAGCAGGCTAAGTGCCGCCGTCACGGCTACAGCAGCGGCGCGGCGTGGGGAAAACGGCAGGTTCATAGGTCAATCCCTCTCGCGAGTGGCCATCGCATAGAGCGCGACGGCGGCGGCATTGGAAACGTTCAGGCTTTCAATTGCGCCGCTCATCGGCAGGCGGGCGATTGCATCGCAGTGCTGGCGAATATTGTGGCGCATTCCTTCACCCTCGGCACCCAGGACCAAGGCGACCGGTCCGGCCGGCAGGGCTTCGGCCAAAGTGGCAGCGCCATCACCGGC
>JAGNTK010000155.1 GCA_017987575.1 Novosphingobium sp.
ATGATACCCGTGCGAACACCAGGCTGCCAGATCTGGCCCTGCCTGACGCCGCCGGACCGCTTGGCGCAGGGCCGGTACCGGCTCCGGTCCCGGGCGGGGGCGCGGTGCCAGCCGCGCCGATTCCGCAAGTTCGCCCGCACGATTTCGCGGCGCTGATCGAACGGATCGCCGTGGCCCGCGATGCCGCAGCATCGCAGGCCGTTTCAATCACCGTCGCGCATCAGGATTTCGGGCCGGTGCGCCTCAACTTTCGGCCGGAAGACAGCGGGCTGAGCATCGCAATGAGCAGCGCCGATCCCGGTTTTGCTCGCGCCGCTGCCGCAGCACCCGCGCCCGTGCTGCCAGTGACTTCGTCTGAACAGGCCCAGTTGAGCCAGCACCAGCGCAGCGAAAACGGCGCAGCGCAAGCAGGTGGACAGTCACAATCGCAGTCGCGTGGAAGCTCACCGGATCAGCGCCGGGATGGCCAGCCGCAGCCAAATCCCGCCCCGCGCCGCAACCATTCCAATCCAGCGCCGCGCACCGGCATCTTTGCCTGAACATACGAGTTGAAGGGGACTACCGGACATGAGTGACAAGCCTGAAGGCGATGCTTCGCCTCCGAAGAAGAAGGGCAAGGGCCTGCTGGTCAAACTGGCGATCGGCTTGGTGTTGGTCGGCGCAGGCGGCGGCGGGACCTTCATGGCCGTCCAGTCCGGGATGCTTGGCGGCGACCATGCGGCGGCCAAGCCAAAAGAGAAGGACGAGCCCAAGCTGGTCAAGAAGGGCGAGGAAGATCCCTATGCCCCCAAGACCGAGACCAAGGAGGGCGAAGGCCCGGCTGAGGTCGAGGGCGAAGGCGGCAGCGAGTACAAGACCAGCTATTACAACTTCTCCGAAGACTTCACTTCCAATCTCAAGAATTCGTCTGCGCTGGTCCAGGTCAGCCTGGCCTGCTCGACCCGGCGCGATGGCCGGGTGCTGATGTGGCTCAAAAAGCATGAGCTGGCGATCCGCAGCGCGGTGCTGGTCGTGCTGGCTGACACGCCCGAGGAAGATGCTTTCACGCCCGAAGGCAAGGTCCGTCTGGCCAAGCGGCTGACCGATGCGATCAACAAGGTGCTGACCGAAACCGAAGGGTTCGGCGGGGTCGACCGGGTCTATTTCAAGGGCTTTTTGGTCCAGTGAAGTCGCACCATTCCTTTGTGGCAGAGCGGATTGCAGCGCAGCATTGCCAGGAATTGCTCCGCCGCCGCGGACCGGATCCAGCCACGCTGATCCCTGCGCTGTCGACACTGGGTGAGCGGCTCGCCAAAAAACTGGCACCAGAACTGGCCGCCCTGCTGGGAGGAGACACCCCGGCCATTACCGCCATACCCGCAAAGGAAATCAGCAAAGCCGAACTGCTCGAGTGGATTGGACCGCTGGCGGCCAATACCTTGCTGGCCGGGGGCATCCCCAGACTTGGCCTGATCAGTTCGATTGATGGGCCAACGGTGCTGCGGCTCGTCGATCGCGCCTTTGGTGGGCGTGGTGAAGCGAGCGGTCCCTTGCCTGATGCCTTTCCACTTTCAGCTGAGATGATGGTCGAGCGGCTTGAAGCGCTGGTTCTGGACTGTCTGTCCGACGCCTTCAACTTGCCCGGCCTGCGCACAGCCGCGCGCGGTACCCGGCTGGCGGAGCTGGCGCGCTTTCCCGCAGCAACCCGTTTGGTCGTGCTGCAACTGGAGGTTGCAGATGGCGCCCGCAATCCCTGGCACCTCACTTTGACTGTGCCGGTCGGACAACTGCCCGAACTGATTGCTCGCGCCGGTGCCGGATCCCACATGCCCGCTGTTCCAGATTCCGGCGACCCGCCCAGCGCGGCTAATCCTGCCGCGACTCCGTTTGCGGAAATGCCGTTGCCGCTCACTGCAACACTGGTTGAGATGCAGGTTCCGCTTTCGCTGCTCGCCACGATCGAGCCCGGCGTTGTCTTGCCGGTCGCAGTTGCCCGAGCGGTGCCACTTTCGATTGGTGAGACAGTGCTGGCACGCGGAACAGTGGGCACGCAGGACGACCGCGTCGCCATCAAGCTCAGCCAGATTGCCTGAAGGAACCATGCCAAAATGACCATTCATACTCGCGGATTTGACCTGCTCAAGGAGGTCGACGTGCGCCTCTCGGTCGAGTTGGGCCGCACCGACATGAAGCTGAAAGACGTCCTCTCGCTGGGCGAAGACAGCGTGGTGATGCTCGACCGGCTGACCGATGAACTGCTCGACGTGATGGTCAACGGCAAGCTGATCGCGCGCGGCGAAATCGTGGCAGAGGGCAATCGCTTCGGCCTCAAGATCATTGAAATGGCCGGATCAGAGCGCCCGGGTGAAGGGGCGCTGTAATGCTGATCTATATCCTCAAACTGCTGATCCTGTTGCCGCTGATCGCCGGATTGGCCTGGGGTACACTCAAGCTGGCGCAAAGGATGCAGGCCCGGCTGGGCACAGCGCAGGGCACCGGAAAAGCCGTGCAGATCGTCGAGACAACCATGCTTTCACCAACGCTCAAACTGGTGGTTATCGCGTTTCACGGACGTGAAATTCTGGTGTCCGCATCGCGTAGCGGCCTGACGCGGTTGGCTGAGGCGCCTGCGCGGGAGGCGGGCGAATGAAATGGCTTTCTGCCCTCCCAGTCCTGCTTGTGCCAACCATCGCCCAGGCTCAGACCGCGATCCCAGGCGCGCTTGACCGGGCGTTTGGCGCAACTGGTGGTACCGGCGGCCAAGGCATGACCCTGTCATTGCAACTGCTGGTGATCATGGGGCTGCTGACGCTGCTGCCCGGCCTGCTGTTGATGATGACCAGCTTCACCCGGATCCTGGTGGTGCTCTCAATTCTTCGGCAGGCATTGGGGCTGCAACAGAGCCCGCCCAATCAGGTCTTGATCGGGCTAAGCCTGTTCCTCTCGCTGTTCATCATGGCGCCAACACTGGAAAAGGTGAACGCTCAGGCCATCGCGCCTTACAGCGCCGGTACGATCAACGCTGAGCAGGCGATCGCGGTGGGCGGAGGTGAATTCCACGCCTTCATGATCCGCCAAACCCGCAAGCACGATCTGACGATGTTCGCCGATATGGCGGGGGCGCCTAAATATGCGCGCAATCAGGACGTCCCATTCTCGATCCTGCTCCCGGCCTTCGTCACCAGCGAGCTCAAGACCGCGTTCCAGATCGGCTTCATGCTGTTCCTGCCGTTTCTGGTGATCGATCTGGTGATCGCGTCGGTGTTGATGAGCCTGGGGATGATGATGATGAGCCCGACAATCGTCTCGCTGCCGTTCAAGCTGTTGCTCTTCGTGCTGGTCGATGGCTGGGCGCTGCTGATGGGCAGCCTTGTAGCGAGTTTTGGGTAGCGCCATGGATGAAACCACTGCCCTGCTCGCACTGACCGACCGGATGCTGTGGGTGACCGCGCTGGTTGCAGCGCCAGTGCTGCTGGCCAGCCTCGCCGTTGGTCTGGTCGTGGGGATCATTCAGGCCGCTACTTCGATAAACGAGCAGACCCTGACCTTCGTACCCAAGCTGGCGATCATCGCGCTGGTGCTGGTCGTGCTGGGCGCATCGATGTTCGCGCTGGTGGCCGACTTCATGCAAGATATCTTCACCCAGATCGGCGGACTAGGCCAATGACCGCACTCGATTTCGGCTTTGGCGCGGTTGAAGCCGAGTTGTGGCGGCTGGTATTCCTGATGACCCGGATCGGCGCTGCACTGCTCGCCGCACCATTTTTCTCTGCAGCCGCCGTGCCGGTACAATTGCGCGTGGCGATCACCGGAGCAGTGGCAGTGCTGGTTTCGGCCTGGGTGCCTGTCACCACCCCGCCCGCGTTGTTCACGCTCGCGGGCATGTTAGCGATGGCGAACGAAGCGTTGATCGGGCTGGCGCTGGGCTTCGTCCTGCAACTGTCGTTCGCGGCGCCCATTCTGGCAGCCGAGCAAATCGGCGGGGCGATGGGTATGAGCATTGCCTCTAGCAGCGATCCATCGAGCGGCGCGCAATCGCCAGCTCTGGGACAGTATTTCAGCGTCATGCTGACCGTTATCTTTCTGGGCCTTGGCGCACACCTCACTTGGCTGCGGCTGGTGGTGGAGAGCTATCAGATCTTTCCGCCCGGCAGCGCCTGGTTCGGCACCACACAGATTGACCGGCTGCTTGGCTTTGGCAGTGACATGTTCATTGCGGCTGTGGCAATTGCCCTTCCGGTCACGCTGGTATTGCTGCTCGTGCAGTTCGCCAGCGGCGTGCTCAGCCGTTCCGCGCCGGCCCTCAACCTGTTTGCGCTGGGGCTCCCGGCAGGCATTCTGGCGGGCCTTGCGGCGCTGATCGCCGTCGCCCCGCTCTACGCCGATCAGTTTACGGCGCTGAGTGAGGACGCGCTGCGCCAAGCCGGAGCGCTGCTGGCACGATGAGCGGCGAAAAGACCCTTGCCCC